>CACYHN010000009.1 GCA_902774275.1 uncultured Bacteroidales bacterium | reverse complement strand
CATCTTGAGTGCAAGCACGGTTGAGGGATTGAACTTGCCTTGCTCTATGGCCACGATAGTCTGGCGGGTGACGCCGGTCTTATCGGCCAGTTCCTGCTGCGTCATGCGCACGCGGGCGCGCTCCACTCTAAGGTTATTCTTCATCGCTCAACTCCCTGTTTTGTTTCCACAAAGATAATTTGAAAATAAGCACGTAGTATCCCATAAAGGCCGATACTCCGGTAGGTATTTTTAGAATTATATTGAGTTTGCCTATTGCTTCGGGTGAAAGAATATGGACTAAGAAAGGTGTAGTCAGAAACATTAATAGAGACCAGACAACGTATATGATAACGATAGTCACAAGTGCCTGATGGCGGATTTCAACTATTCTCTCATCTTCCTGCTTTTCCTGTGAAAGTGCCATTAGGGCAAATGATATGGGAGTAAGCAACAATACCAGAGCCGATGCCCATGTGTGTCCTACGGGCGAAGAACTTTCCTTAAAGAATACATATGGGAATAGGTCTCTGATAATGGCTTGCCAGAATACCAGGCATAACAGAACGCAAACAGCAAAGATTATAAACCCTACTTTTTGCCACTTGTGGTCAAGCAAATGATACTTCTTCATAATTACGATACTTTAATAGGTTATTGATGATGCAAATGTAAATAATAGATTACATTGCGACAATAAAACAAGACATAAAGTATGTTAAAGCAGACTTTTAGTGACGCAAAACGAAACGACCCCTTTGCGTCTCAACCCCTTTGCGTCAGGCAAAATGACGCAAAACGAAACGACCCCTTTGCGTCACTTTTAGTAATTTTGCGGCATGGAAAGAACACTTGTAATACTTAAGCCCTGCACTGTGCAGCGCGGGCTGATTGGAGAGGTAATATCACGGTTTGAAAAACGCGGCCTAAAGCTTGTGGCCATGAAGATGCAGCAGCTTGATGCCGATATCCTGCGCCGTCATTATGCGCATATGGTGGAGAAACCTTTTTATCCTATAATAGAGAAGTCGATGATGGCGGCTCCAGTGGTACTCTGCTGCTGGGAGGGCATTGACGCCGTAAGCGTGGTGCGCGAGATGGCCGGCGCCACCAATGGCCGCAAGGCGCAACCCGGCACTGTGCGCGGTGACCTTTGTGTAAGCCATCAGGAGAACATAATCCATGCATCGGACTCACTTGAAACAGCCCAGGCGGAACTGGCCCGATTCTTCACTCCTGCAGACTACTGCGACTACCCGTCACC
Source organism: uncultured Bacteroidales bacterium (assembly GCA_902774275.1). Classification (GTDB taxonomy): domain Bacteria; phylum Bacteroidota; class Bacteroidia; order Bacteroidales; family Bacteroidaceae; genus Colenecus. The sequence goes on along the minus strand of CACYHN010000009.1, from coordinate 43,371 downwards.
CCTGCTGGACTACCTCTACGCTCAGGACGAGCTCTAAAATAGTACAATTGGGGACTGTCCCCAATTGTACTATTTTCAGGTTGAAAGTACTGCAAGCACGTTGATGAGTTCCTCGCCTATGGGCTTGTCCTTCTTGACGGCCTGGGCTATAGGGATGTTGACCATCTTGTCGTTGATGACGCCTATCATGATGTTGCGCTGACCCTCCTTGAGCGCCTCGATTGCAGCCACACCCATGCGGCTGGCCAGGATGCGGTCCAGTGCGCTGGGACGTCCGCCGCGCTGTACATACCCCAGTATCGATACACGCACATCAAATTGCGGATACTCGTTGTGCATACGCTCAGCGTAGTGCATGGCACCTCCGTCGGCCTCCGATACAATTACGATCGAACTGCGTTTGGACTTGCGGATACCGCGCTCGATGTATGCGGCCAGCTGGTCGATATCGGTAAACTTCTCGGGGATGATGGCGGCCTCGGCTCCGGCGGCAATTGCGCTGTTCATGGCCAGGAAACCGGCATCGCGGCCCATTACCTCTATAAAGAATATGCGGTTGTGCGAGTTTGCGGTATCGTGAATCTTATCTACGCACTCCACAATGGTGTTGAGCGCCGTGTCATAACCGATGGTGTTATCGGTCCCGTACAGGTCATTATCGATGGTGCCGGGCAGTCCTATTACCGGGATGTCGTATTCGGCCGACAACTCCTGTGCGCCGGACAGCGATCCGTTACCACCTATTACTATGAGGGCGTCAATTTTGTGCTTCTTTATGGTCTGGTACGCCTGGGCGCGGCCCTCGGCCGTAAGGAACCTCTTGCTGCGGGCTGTGCGCAGGATTGTGCCGCCCTCAAAGATTATGCCCGATACGCTCTCGGTCGTGAACTCCTTGACCTCGCCGTCAATCAGGCCCTCCCAGCCGCGATAGATACCGTAAACCTTCCAGCCTGCAAATATTGCCGAGCGGGTTACCGCACGGATTGCAGCGTTCATACCCGGGGCATCGCCGCCCGATGTCAGCACACCTATACTGTTAATCTTAGCCATAGTTAATGCGTTTTCTGCAAAAGTACACAAAAGTACACAATAGGGACAGTTCCTTCTGTATACTTTGTGCGATATTTCAGGGAACTTTTTGGGGTATCAGTATCTGAAACTACGCGCTTCGCGCTATCCCTCCTATGTCCAATAAGGCACCCTGAAAGGTGTGAGTAAACTCCCACCTTCCATGATACCTTCTTGAACACAGGCTCCTCCCGTTAAGAGCTACGCTCTTTTCCTCCTCCTCGTTCGGTAGAGTAAGCGAGCTTTCTCTACTCTCTCTTCGTTCGTCGGTTCACAAGCCCACGGGCGGCCATGGTTTCTGATACCGATACCCCAAATAGTTCTGTGCGACCTGAATCCGTTACACAGAAGTAAACTGTCCTTATTGAGTACTTTTTCAAAAAAAAACTGCAAAATGTTTGGAGGTAATTACAAAATGTAGTTTATTTGCAGCATAGATTAGTTTAAAACTTGACAAAACCAGCTATATGAAAAAACTGACCGATAAGGAAATTGCAATTATGAATGTGCTCTGGGACGGGGAGCCCATGTCAATGAGGGATATTCTGGAGCGCCTGCCCGAGCCCCAGCCGCACTTCAATACGGTGGCAACTTTTGTGCGCCGTCTGGAGAACAGCGGCATGATAACCCACCGGGAACTGGGTGCCAGATTCTTCCTTTACGAGCCGGCCGTGAGCCGCGAGAAATATGCCGAGATGGTCAACAAGGAGAGCGTGAACCGTTTCTTCGGCGGATCCTACATGGAGTTCATCTCCTGTCTGGTCGAGCAGCAGGAGGTGAGCGTTGATGAGCTCAAGGAATTGATCAAAATGGTAGAAAAGAAGAAGTGATATGGGTAGCATAGTCCTTTATATAATAGAGTGGGCGTTTGCTCTGCTGGTGCTGATAGCCATCTACAAGGCAGCCTTCAGCGGAACCACTCTGCACCGATTCAACCGGTTTTACCTGCTGGGAGCCACGTTGCTCTCGGCCCTTCTCCCCCTTGTGCACGTGACTATTTCTGACAGCACTCCCGTGGCGGCCGGCCTCTCAATAGAGGAGACCTATTTTGCCCGGGAGCTGTCAGGGACATTCACTTTTGCCCCTGAGCCAGAGACCATGTGGGCCGATGCCCCCGACCTGGCAACACCATCGCCTGAACCCGAACGCAAGACCAGCCTCTGGGCGGTCATGCTCATCGGCACATATACAATTTATGTGCTTACACTTATAATAGGATGGACGCGCGGAATCATAAGAGCCCGCAGGTTCCTGCACGGAAAACCCCGCCGCCGTCTGAGCCGGACCGTCTGGCTAGTCACCCACAGCGAGCAGTACGGCCCGTTCAGCTGGATGAACTACATAGTGATATCGGACTCCGAGAACGGATTCGCCCGTCGCGCCAGCCTGCGTCACGAATACTCGCACGTAAAACTCTTACACTCAATAGACCTTGTTGTATTGCTGGCCTGCACCATAGTTAACCCCGTGTGCTGGCTGGTATTCCAGGAGATAAAGATAGTCCACGAATATGAGGCCGATGACGAAGTGATCAACCGTTACGGCGTCCAGGAACAGGACTATCAGAGACTTTTACTGATAAAAGCTGTCGGCGCAGAGGCCTATGCGCTGGCCAGCTCGTTTAATCTTAACATTAAAAAGCGAATCATTATGATGAACAAGAACAAAACCCGGAAGAGTCGCCTCATATGGCTGCTGCTTCTCGTCCCCATGCTGGGAGTGACATCTGTCCTGTTTGCGCGTACAGAGAAGGCCGTAAATCTGGATGATAAATTACGTTTCACGCAAAGTAATGTTGAAATGCCTTTCAGGTTACCTGAACCTGATGATTTTTCCGATGCTGTAACGCGTGCCGAGTACATAAGGGTTGTAGGAGATGATGAAGTGGTAAGTGACGAGGATAGAAAACCCGATGAAATGATCATTCGTCAAAGGAATGTCATGTCAATACATATCAATAAGAATAATGAGATATATGTAAAAAACGGACTGATAGCAAGAACAGTGACAATTGATGAAATCAAGGACCTTGCCAAGCAATTCATTCAGAATCCTGATAATGACAGCAGGCTCCCTGTTATAGAAGATTATGACATGGAAGGTTATGGAACTGTTCAGACTACAATAAAACATGTATTCTCATTAGATTATGACCGTGCTACATCATCTGCCGTATGGAGTGATGTAAAGTATGAGCTGCAGAAAGCATATAATGAAGTACGCGATGAAGTGTGTATGAGCAAATTCGGAAAGCATTATGACCAATGCACCGATAGTCAGCAGCTGTTTGCCCGTGGCATGTATGCAATGAAAATAAGTGAGGCTCAACCCAGATCATATGATTCTGAAGGAAAACTCATGAAAAAAGAAGTCAGGTCTGCTGCCGCCAATCCCGAACAGGCAAAGACCAACAAAGTCAATAAGGATCTGCGTATCAGGGTTTATGATAATCCTGCCCGGTTAAGCGTTTCTTTAGCATTGTTTGATAATGATAACGGTCAGGATGTTTTCAAAAGAGAGACCTCATATAAAAATATTCGTATTGAGGACCTCAATGATTATATAGACAAGGCAATATCAGACGGAATGAAAATCCGATATGTTCGCCTTGAGATCCATCCCGATGTTCCCATGGGACCAATCATTGACCTGAAAGAAACCATCCGCTACAGGATGCTTTTGAATATCGTTCAGGAAGGCTACAGGCCTGTTACAGGAACCGGTATTTTCGATTATAATGAGATCCTCTTATTTGTCCAGGCTCAAGGTATAAGTGCGGAAAAAATAAAAGTTCGTCATCTTGAGAATGGTGATGATGAGTATGTGTTTGGAACTCAAACGCGTCATTTTGAACTCAACGAGCTGGAAGATTATCTGGATGCTCCTGACCTTACCAAGGAAGACATACAGGTAGTGACTGTCACGGTTTGGCCCGATGCACCCTTAGAGACACGGAATGAGGTCCAAAAAATACTCCGAAGAAAACAATTACATAATGTAAGTTATCGTAACCCTAGTCCAATAATAAATGAGATCGTTTCTACAAGTACTGAAGAATCCGATTGGATAGGTGTAGAAGTTTTGTCAACAGCGTCTGAGCAGTATGGGGTAGACTGTTTCGGAGGTGATTTCAAAGACGCGGATCCGGTGGAGAATCTGGAAAAAGCTGTCAGGGATCTGTTTACAGGCAAAAGACGTTATTTTGTTATTCCGTATTCAGAGGATAACTACAAAAAGCTCCGAAAAACCATCACAAAGTATCCGGACAAGAAGGTAAACTGGAGGTTATAGTGCAATTGGGGCCTGACCCCAATTGCACATTTGCGAAAGAGGGCGGACTTTTATCCGCCCTCTTTTTTTGTGCTGTATGTTTATTTTTACAACGAAAGTACAAATAATTGTCAAAATGTTTGGTTGTTTTTACAAAATGTAATTTATTTGCATCAGAAGCCTGAAACAAAACATTATTGACATATGAAAAAACTGACCGATAAGGAACTTGCAATCATGAACGTGCTCTGGGATAACGGAGCGCTGTCCATGAGAGATCTTTTGGAACGCATGCCCGAGCCCCGGCCCAACTTCAATACGCTGACCACGTTTGTGCGCCGTCTGGAGGTAAGCGGAATGATAAAGCATCAGGAGCTTGGAGCCCGGTTCTTCCTGTATGAGCCTGCCGTAAGCCGTGACAAATACGTTGAGTTGATGAACAAGGAGAGTGTGTCCCGGTTCTTCAACGGCTCATACAAGGATTTCATATCCTGCCTTGTGCAGCAGGAGGAGGTAAGTATTGACGACCTCAAGGATCTTATCCGAATGGCTGAAAACGCAAAGTAAAAATCATGGGTAGTATAGTTCTTTACATAATGGAATGGGCTTTTGCCCTGATAGTTCTGCTTACCATCTATAAAGTGGCATTCAGCGGAACTACGTTCTGCCGTTTCAACCGCTTCTACCTGTTAGGAGCAACGGTGCTCTCGGCACTTCTCCCCTTATTGCACATTACCATTCCTGAAAGAACTCCCGTAATGGGCGAGATGACCATTGAGCGTATGGAGTTTGCTCAGGAGTTGTCCGACACCTTTATCCTGATAGGTGAGCCGCAGATGATGGCGGTAGAGACCTCTGAGCCTGCAGGGCACAGTATGTGGGCAGTGATACTGGTATGCATGTATTCTGCTTATGTACTGATGCTCCTGTTGGGCTGGTCACGCAGTATCATCAGGGCAAGACGGTTCTTGCGCGGCAAAAACCGCCGCCGCATAAGCCGTACGGTATGGCTGGTTACGCATGACGAGTCATTCGGCCCGTTCAGCTGGATGAACTACATCGTCATATCCGATGCGGAAAACGGATTTGCACGCCGGGCAAGCCTAAGGCATGAGTTTGCCCATATAAGGCTGCTGCATTCACTTGACCTTGTATTCCTTTTAGCCTGCACTATTGTTAATCCGGTGTGCTGGCTTGTACTTCAAGAGATAAAGATAGTCCATGAATATGAAGCCGATAATGAAGTGATCAATCATTACGGCATACGTAACAGTGACTATCAGAAACTGTTGATAATGCGGACTGTCGGCGCAGAGGCCTATGCGCTTGCCAGCTCCTTTAACCTTAACATTAAAAAGAGAATTATTATGATGAACAAAACAAAAACCCGGAAGAGACGCCTCATGTGGCTTCTGCTTCTAGTTCCCATGTTGGGAATGACATCTGTCCTGTTTGCGCGTACAGAAAAGGCCGTAAATCAAGACAATGTATTGAGTGTTCCTGCATCAAATGAAATTGATGAGGAAGAGACTGTTGACAACACCACATTCCAGGTAAGCGGAAAGGTGGTTGATGAAAAAGGCAATCCGATTGCATCGGCTGAATTCACTGTAATATCCAATGTCTCCGGGCTTGCCGCTCTTGTAAAATGCAGCTCTGACAGAAATGGCGAATTTGCCTATTCTACCGGTAAGGGAGAACTTGTTACGGTTTCCAAACAAGGTTACGATCCTATAAAGGTCAGTTATGAGAGTCCTTCATCTGATTTGACAATCACACTTCAGAGCAGCCGGAAGCAGCCTGATAAAGTCAATGAACCCAATGAACTAAAATCCACGGTTGCACCCCAGACCGTAAAGGCCGGTGATGTGATTCACGGATTTGTGGCAGACGCTGAAACCGGAGTAACCATAATGATGGCCAATGTGATTGAGAAGGATGCAGAAAACCGTATCGTTTCACATGCTCTCACCGACAATGAAGGCAAATTCAGCATGCGCATTGTAAATCCCGATGATGTTCTTACAATCTCACATCCGGAGTATGGTGAGAATCAGAGACCTATTGCCAATGGCCCGATAAGCATTAAAAAGCTTAACACAGGATCAGATGACGAACCGGCAATGGTTGTTGAAGAGCAGCCGGAGTTCCCCGGCGGTACGGCCGAATTACTGCAGTTCCTTAGAAAAAACATCAAATATCCTTCAGAGTGCAAGGACAGTTCTATTCAGGGAAGAGTAATCGTCACATTCATAATCAACAAGGATGGATACATCTGCGAGCCGGAGGTTGTAAAGTCTGTCCATCCGTTACTTGATGCAGAGGCTCTCAGAGTCATTGGACTCATGCCAGCCTGGACTCCCGGTCGGCAACAGGGAAAACCAGTACGTGTAAAGTACTCTGTTCCAATCACTTTCAGGCTTGATGGCAGCAGTCAGCGTCCCACTCCTGAATGGATAAACCTCTATAATGCAAAAGATGAGACCGATGATAACGTACGCTCACTCCTGATGAATGTTGCCATGAGCCATGAGGAACTGGGTGAATTGAATACACCTGAGATGAGGGCTTTCATTGATGCGTACAGATTGGCCCAAGAAGAACTGCAATCCTTGCAGAACAAGATGCAGGAAGAGATGCAGGCTTTAAACAATGATTTAAAGAAAAAAACTGAGGAATATCAGAAAGAGCAGGAGCAGTTGACTGAAAGCATGCGTTCCAGCTATGAAAAGGAACTGGCTGACGGTCAGCAAAAGCTGACACAGAAATATCAGGAACTCCAGGAATCTTTGCGTAATAGAAGCGATGAACTTATTGGCAGTATGCAGCCTAAGATAAAAGAAGCCTGGCAGTCTGTATCAAAGAGTGGGGCATACATCTGCCTGGATATGCCGGTTGCCATTCCTGATTCAAGTGTGGTTGTTACACCCGATAATCTGGAATCGGCCGTTAAAGACCTCTTTGAAGGTCGCCGTGACGCGGTCTTGTTACCATTCTCTGTTGCCAACTATCAGCAGATAAGGATTTTATTGTCAGAAAAATATGCTGATAAAACCATCTTCTATCAAAATGTAAGATAAAAACAGTACAATTGGGGTCAGACCCCTTTTGTACCAAGACCAGGTTCCAGGTACCGGTCAACGCGAGACTGAACTGAAAAAACGCCGCAAAGGGAAACGACCCCTTTGCGGCGTTTTTGACAATTGCAGAGTTGTTTCGTATAAGAAGATGAGATAACTTAGCAGGCATGAATTTAAAGAGAGTCCTTTTGGCAGCTTTGATGCTGTTTACGATTAGTGTGAGTGCGCAGGACTGGAGCAGTCCGGAGGTGGAATCTATGTTGCGTACTTATATAAAACAGTCATTTCAGGTAACAGGTAGGGTATATGGGGTTGATGATTATGAGCCCGATCCCTATCCGTTGCAGGGTGCCAATATCCTGGTCAAATGTATGGGTGACACAACTGCCACCGACGGAAGTATGGCCGATAAGGACGGCGATTTCTGGACCTATATGTCACGTCGCGACAGGATTAAGGACACACGTCTGCGCATAAGAATCTCTTATTTAGGCATGCAGACGCTGGATACCATCGTAGATCCGCCCATGAAACGCGAAAGCGGAATCCACACTTACACCGTTGAGCTTGACTCAATAGTGCTGCGCAGCAATCCCCTTACCACCGAGGAGGTGGAGATTGTGGCCGAGCTGCAGCGCATGTACCAGCGCGGCGATACTGTCATTTTCAATGCCGATGCATACGAGATGCCCACCGGAAGCGTTCTGCTGGACCTGGTGCGCCGTCTGCCGGGACTAAAGTATGAGGACGGTAAGATGACCTATCTGGGGCGCGACATTAATGAGATACGACTTAACGGAGACCAGTTCTTTAAGCGCGACATGAGCATAGCCCTCAACAACATGCCCACTGACAAGCTCAAGAGCCTCAAGGTGTATGAGGTGCCCGATGACACCCTGAACCGCATGAGTGATAATCATCTGGTAATGGATATGCAGACCAAGGAGCCTATGAACCTTACTCTGTTTGCCAATGTAGAGCTGGGTACCACCGAGAATTTTGACAAGTACCGCGTATCGGTGGATGGCTCAATGTGGAAACAGGGTGGCTCTGAACTGTATGCGTCATATAGCAGGAACACCATTCCGTATGAGTACTCCACTCAGCTCAAGACTGAGAACTCAAACGGTAATATCTATTATGACAAGGAGTTCGGCAAGGTATCGGTCAATGCGCAGTTGGGTTACGGTGACAACTACAATGAGAACAGGAGCGAGTCATTCAACAAGATGTTCATGCCCGAGTTCACTCAGAACTCATACAGCGAGAACACAAGCTCCAACGGCGGGCACAACTGGGGCGGTTCGGCCGGACTGAACGGACGTATCAATGACAACACCTGGTACAATATGAGCATGGATTTGTCCAAGAACTGGAACAACAGCAGCAGCCACTCGGTTGATTCGGTATCTAACGAGGGAGAGGGACTGATAAGATCCACCATCCAGAGCAATGAGTCTGAAGGCACAGGCACCACATATAGCCTTAACGGCGGATTCGGCAAATCATTCGGCCCGGATGAAAGATACAACCTCTATGTGAACATGAGGATGGGCAGGTCCGATAATGACAATACCAGCATCAACAAATCTGACAGCCGTTTTGCCCAGTTCACTGACAGTGTCCGCAAGGTTGATCATCGGATATATTCCCCGTCAGTGTCAAACAATTACTCGATTAACGTTAGCCTTAACCGCAGGATGGGTGAATCGGGCTACCTTGGAGTTGGCTACAACTTCTCTTATGATGACGGAAAGAGCACACAGAGTTATGAGGATATGGATGATGACGGCACTTTGAGTGAGGTGGATTCACTCTATTATGAGAGGCGCAACAGCAATCTGAACAACTCGTTCGATGTGGATTACAACTACTCTGATTCCGTATATAGGATCAATATGTCAGTCAATGCTGCTCCGGTGCTGATGGCTATTGACAATTTGAACAAGATACCCGGTAAGGATGACGAGCATATCAGTTACAGAGGCATCCGATATAACGCCAACGCCAATTTCCGTTTCAAGATATTCAAGAAGAGCCAGATAGGATTGGGTTATAACGGATCAAACGGACTGCCGGGAGTAGAGCAGCTTTCCATGGTTACAGACTACAGTGACCCTATGAACATACGTGAGGGAAACAGCAACCTCAAGAACTCTTTCTCGCATAACGTGAATGTGGAGTTCCAGTTGCAGTCCTGGATGCGTACCCGTGTAAGTTGGGGAACCACAATAAATCAGATAACAACCCTTACCAGGATGGATAGGCAGACTGGCGCCCGTATAACATCGCCCGATAACATCAACGGCAGTTGGAATATGAGCGAGTATCTGTTCCTTACCTATCCGTTTCGCGACCTTTCCCTGAACTTTACCGTAAACCATTCGCTGAGTCATAACGTGGCGTATGTCCAGAGTTTTACCGATGCGGCTGCCAACAAGAGTGCTACGGATTACAGCAGGCTCAGCCTGACTCTGGAAAGTGCCTATTCCGACCGTTTCTGGGTGCTGAGGGGAAATGTAGGCTACAGCATGGATGACAGCAAGAGTGACTACATGGAAACATCAAACGGCGGTAAGCGTATTACGGCGAGTGCGGACATCTCATATCAGTCATCATTCGGACTCGGCGCATCCACAAGAATCAACTACAACCGTCCGTTCGGTTATGAGATGGAGTCAGCCAACCGCTCGGAGTGCCTGTGGAGCATATCGGCCAATTACAGCTTCCTTAAGGAGCGTCAGGCTACATTCAGCCTGACTTGGCGTGACATACTCAAGTCCTATAGCGGTTTCTCGGCAAGTGCATCGGGGACCAACTGGAGTGAGAGCCGCACGTTCGGTGACACATCCATGTTCGTGATATCGTTCAGTTACCGATTCAATGATTTCAGATAGAATCCTTGTGAGGATTCATTTTGCGGAGAGTGCTGGGGCTTACTCCTGTTGTCTTCTTTATGAACTTGCTGAATGAAGCCTGATCCGGAAAACTAAGTTCATCAGCAATCTCCTGTATGCTCATCTCTGATGCCAGTATCATGGATCTGGCGGTGGAGAACAACAGGTCAGAAATGATTGCGCTCAGTGTCTTTCCAAAAATGTTGCTTGCTATCTGGTTCAGATATTGTGGCGTAAGGCACATCTGCTCTGAATAGAACTTGACCTGATGCTTTGTGCGGTAGTTGTTTATTATCAGACGGTATAGCTGTCTGGCCAAAGCCTGTTGCCTGGTAAGGGGCTTGTTGTTATCAGTCACCTCATTCATATGCTCTTGCATGATGTTGTCCAGTTCCACATGATGCCAGGTGGTGGCAAGCCTTAGGAAAGCTACGCGGTTAGGGCAGTTTATGCGTTTTGTCTGCTCCACTATCTTGTCGATGCAGTCATTCATGGTCTTTGATTCGTCCTCATTGAGTTTGAGTACAGGGTGGAAATAGGTCTGTATCCATCTTTCAGACTTTACCAGATAATTGAGATGGACAGATAGGTTGTGGCCGTTGGAGTCAAGAAGCAAAAGGCGTACCTTGTAATCCTTGCTGCACTCTACCAGACGGCATGTGTGAGTAGGGGCAAGAATGAAGACCTTTCCGGGTTCCAACCTGTATTGGTCATTGTTGAATTCGGTAATGCTATATCCCTCCAGAATATAACCTATGGCAAAAGCATCTATAGCAAACAGGTCCTGAACGGTTGCTATTCCATGAAGGTTGGCGTTGATCACGACAATCTGGTCTTTATATATTGCCTCCGGTTCATTTTGAGGCATACTGATCAAGTCCTTTATGCTGAATCTATTCATAATATTTTCATCACGATTTCAAATTTGACAACAAATATACTTCTTAAAATTTGCGTTTGTTTCAATTTTGACAACTATATTTTTTTTTTGACTATTATTTCTATCGTTATTTGTCCGACATTTGTCATGCAATTCTGCGATGTCGGGATGACATTCAGGATTGTAAAAAGGCAATGTTGGAATGAAAAGGTGTCCGTTAAGTGTGTTCAGGGTTTATTACCTTTTCTAACCCTAACGCATGGACCCCGGATAAATGGCAGTCTTGTAAGGTTGGCTGCCATTTATTTTTGTGTCTGATAACTTGTTGATAACCTTTTATGAAAATAGCGTATCGCTTTTGGCGAATACGTTATTTTTGCATTTATAGGTATGAGATTACTTGGTTTGCCGGATGGTGAGAGTGGCTGTAGGCACAGACTGGTTTTCTGGCTGGCGCTTGAGGAGTGGGCTGTAGCCAATGCTCCAGGTTCACTGTTTGTGTGGAGCGTGGAGCCTACGGTGATATTCGGCCGCAACCAGGATATGGAGGCAGAGGTCAATGTCACGTATTGCCGTGAGCATGGTATAGAGATGTATCGCCGCAAAAGCGGTGGCGGTTGCGTCTATGCTGATGGCGGTAACCTGATGATTTCATACATTACAGACTGTACTGATGTAAACAGGGTGTTTGACGCATATCTTTCCAGTCTGGCCGATGCATTAAAAGGGATGGGGCTGGATGCAGTGCGTACTGAACATAATGACGTGCTGGTGGGTGGCCGAAAAGTGTCAGGCAATGCCTGTTACGCAACACCTACAGGCTGCATAGTACATGGCACCTTGCTGTATGACACTGATTTCACAGAGATGGAATGTGCCATAACGCCATCCCGAGAGAAACTTGACAGCAAGGGCATCAAATCAGTGCGGCAGAGGGTGGCAAATCTTAAGGAGTTGGGGCTGGATATTGGATTTGATGAGCTGAGGACTAAGATTACGGATCATTTCTGCAGCGATGCGCAGTACTTGAGCGCAGCCCAATTGGCGGAGGTGCTTGAAATTGAGAAAACCTATTTTGATGAAAACTTTATAAAATATGGACGGAGAAATTAAGAAGACATGTTTGCACGGCAGTCATGTGGCATTGGGAGCACAGATGAGCCCCTTTGCCGGTTTTGACATGCCCATACAGTATGCCGGCATAACGCAGGAGCATCAGGCCGTAAGGAATCATGTAGGAATGTTTGACGTTTCTCACATGGGCGAGATATTCATAAGCGGTCCGGATGCCGAACGTTACATAAACCATATCTTCACGAATGACATCAGCGGTTTCCGCCCCGGCAAGATCCTGTACGGAATGATGCTTTATCCCAATGGCGGCTGCGTTGATGACCTTCTGGTTTACCGCGAGTTTGAGCCCGACCGTTTCCTGCTGGTGGTAAACGCCGCCAACATAGACAAGGACTATGAATGGATGCTCAGGAACAGCATCGGTTATGATGTAAAAATTGACAACCAGTCAGACGCATGGGGGCAGATTGCTATTCAGGGCCCGGAATCAGAAAAAATAGTCCTGGATGTGTTAGGACTTGATTGTACCAAAAAGTTATGCTTCTACGAGTATTGCAACGCAGAGTACAACGGCCATCGTCTGATAGTAAGCCGCTCCGGTTACACCGGTGAGGACGGCTTTGAACTCTACGCAACCCTGCAGGACACCGTGGAGATATGGGACCGTCTGCTGAAAGCCGGAGTCCAGCCCTGCGGCTTAGGCTGCCGCGACACCCTCCGCTTTGAAGCCGGCCTACCGCTCTACGGCGATGAACTGAGTGAGGAAATCACCCCCATAGAAGCCGGCCTTGGTATCTTCTGCAAGCTTGATAAAGCCGAATTCATAGGCCGTGAAGCCCTGGTAGCCCAAAAGGAACTGGGAGTAGAAAAGAAGCTAGTCGGCATAGAAATCTTCGACCGAGCCATCCCCCGCCACGGCTACCCCGTAGAACTGGAGGATGGAACCGTAATCGGTGAGGTAACAACTGGCTACCACAGCATAACCCTAGACCGCAGCATCTGCTTTGCCCTTGTGAAGTCTGAATATTCAACGCTGGGAACAGACTTGTTTATACGCATCCGTAAGAAAGTCTTCCCCGGCAAAGTAATAAAAAAGAGATTCTATCAAACTAATTATAAAAAGTAATGCTCCTTTCCTGATTCTCTCCCAAATCTGCAGTTGGAAGCGGGAGGAATTAGGGTAAGGAAAACCGTGGCCACCCGTGGCCTCGTAAACGGGAGGGGCCCGCCGCGAAGCGGTGGGAGGGATGAGCGAAGCGAAGTTTTATCTACCCTAATCCTCCCGCGCCAAAAAACGAGCCTAAATAACAAATAAATAGCTTATGAGTAAAATTGTAGAAGGACTGAAGTACAGTGACACCCACGAGTGGGTAAAGGTAGAAGGTAACATCGCAATCATCGGAGTAACAGATTTTGCCCAAAAGGAGATGGGCGAGATCACCTATGTAGATTGCCCCGATGTAGATGATGACCTGGAGAAAGGCAGCGAATTCGGAGCTCTGGAGAGCGTAAAGGCCGCCAGTGACCTCTTCAGCCCCGTAAGCGGCACCGTAGTAGAGGTTAATGAGGCCGTAGTTGACGACCCCAAACTGGTCAACGACGATGCCTTTGAGAACTGGATCATCAAGGTGCAGATGAGTGAAGCATCGGAACTTGACGACCTGATGGACGCATCGGCCTACAAAGCATTTATCAAGGAGTAATGGCCGGTTTCCAGTATTTCCCGCAGACAGATCAAGACATCCGCGCCATGCTTGACCGCATAGGAGTGAATAGTCTTGATGACCTGTATGCCGATGTCCCCGCAGACTGTCTGTATAAGGGCGAGTATGACCTGCCCGACGCCATGACCGAGCAGCAGGTAAGAGACTTCTTTGAAGGCCTTGCCGCCAAGAACCCCAGGCTGAAGGTATTTGCCGGAGCCGGAGCCTATGATCATTACACCCCGGCCGTAATCCCCTACATAACCCAGCGCAGCGAGTTCCTGACCGCCTACACCCCATACCAGTGCGAGATATCGCAGGGAACGCTAAGGTACATATTCGAGTACCAGAGCATGATCTGCACCCTTACAGGAATGGACGTAAGCAACGCCTCCATGTATGACGGCCCCACAGCCGCCGCCGAGGCCATGCGAATGATGGTGGCTCAGGCCAAGAAAAAGAACACCGTGCTGGTATCAAACACCCTGCTGCCCCACGTAAGGGGAGTGATAGCCACCTACGCCAAGTATGCAGGAATAACCATAAAGGAGATAGCACAGGAGGGAGGCCAGACCAGCAAATCATCACTCGAGGCACTCATCGCCCAGGGTGATGTAGCCGGAGCAATCGTTCCCTCCATAAACAGGTTCGGAATAATAGAGAATCTGGAGGGTATGGCCGATGCCCTGCACGCCGACAAGGCAATGCTCACAGTCTATTGTGACCCATCGGCCCTGGCGGTGGTAAAGACCCCCGCAGAGTGGGGAGCCGATGTAGCCGTAGGCGACGGCCAGCCCTTAGGAATTCCGTTGTGCTGCGGAGGTCCGTACGTGGGCTTCATGGCCTGCCGCCAGGACTACATGCGTAAACTGCCCGGCCGAATAGTGGGCCAAACCACTGACAAGGAGGGCCGCCGCGCATTCGTGCTCACCCTGCAGGCCCGCGAGCAGCACATACGCCGCGAGAAAGCCACCAGCAACATCTGCTCAAACGAGAGCCTCATGGCACTCTGGGTAACAGTATATCTGTCACTCATGGGGCCACAAGGAATGAAGCAGGTTAACGACCTGTGCTACCAGCGTGCGCATTATCTGTATGATAAACTGCTGGAGACAGGTCAGTTTGAGCCCGTATTCAAGGATGCCGTATTCCTGAAAGAGTTTGTGCTCAAGTCAAAGGTTCCCGCCGCGCAGGTCCAGAAGAAGCTGGCTGATGCCGGTTTCTTTGGCGCTCTTGAGACCGAGGACGGCTACGTAAGTTTCTGCGTCACTGAGAAACGCTCCTATGAGGAGATTGATGCACTTGTTGAATCCATAAAGAAGTGACGCCATGAAGTACTACGACAAACTGATATTTGAGTTAAGCAAGCCTGGCCGCGTGGGATACTCTCTGCCTCAGGCTTGTAGCAAGTGCGCCGATACCAAGGCAATTCCCGCCACTCTCTTAAGGAACAGTGCGCCCCAATTGCCAGAGGTAAGTGAGGTTGATGTAGTGCGCCACTATACCAACCTGAGCCAGATGAACTTTGGCGTTGACACCGGATTCTATCCGCTGGGCAGCTGCACCATGAAGTACAATTCCAAGATAAATGAGGAGATTGCAGCCATGCCGGCGTTCAATGCTATTCATCCGTTACAGAAGTATGTACCAGGTGTGGATGCCGTTTATGAAGGTATGGACAAGGCCCTTGCCGCCATAACCGGCATGAAACACTTCACCTTCAAGCCCTGCGCAGGAGCACACGGTGAGCTTACCGGCCTGATGATAATCCGCGAGTACCATATGTCACGCGGTGATACAAAACGTACCCGCATAATAGTACCTGACAGTGCACACGGAACCAATCCCGCCAGTGCTGCAGTATGCGGTCTGGATGTGGTTGTGGTAAAGTCAAACGCTCAGGGGCTGGTAGATGTAGAGGATCTGAAACCTCTGCTGGATGATACCATTGCCGGTATCATGATGACCAACCCCAACACTCTGGGACTCTTTGAAAAAGAGATCAGGGAGATAGCACATCTGGTACATGCCGCAGGCGGTCTGCTCTATTATGACGGAGCCAACATGAACCCGCTCATCGGCACGGTACGCCCGGGAGATATGGGATTTGACGTGATGCATCTGAATCTGCACAAGTCATTCTCAACGCCACATGGAGGCGGCGGTCCTGGCAGCGGTCCTGTGGGAGTATGTGAGAAACTGGTTCCGTTCCTGGGCGTGAACGTATCGGGATTCAACGGAAACTTTGGTGTGATACTGCGTGCCTACGCATATATCCTGATGCTGGGCCGTGAGAACGTGAAGCTGTGCGGCAAGCTGGCCACCCTGGGCGCCAACTACATCAAGGAGAGCCTCAAGGATTGCTACAAGCTGCCCATACCCACAGTATGCAAGCATGAGTTCGTATTTGACGGACTCATAAATGACGGCGCATGTGAGGGTAAGGAGGGTGCCGCAACACTCGATGTAGCCAAAAGGTTGCTTGACTTTGGGTTCCACGCACCAACTATCTATTTCCCGCTGCTGTTTCATCAGGCAATAATGATTGAGCCTACTGAGACAGAGTCAAAGGAGACGTTGGATGAGTTTATAGAGGTGATGCGTAAGATTGCGGCTGAGGCTGCACGGGATCCCGATATCCTGCACGGCGCTCCGCACAATACGCCAGTCTCCCGTCCTGATGAGACTACTGCAGCCCGTAATCCTATCCTAAAGTACTGGGACGCATGAAGCTTTTGATTATAGGCGCAGGCCCCGGCGGCTATGAAACTGCGGTTGAGGCTGCAAAACGCGGATTGGAGGTAACCCTCATATCAGAAGGGCCGCTTGGCGGAACATGCCTTAACGAGGGATGCATACCCACCAAGACATTCTGCCATTATGCTGAGTTGATTGAGCAGAACCTCAAGGCAGGGCTTGACTGCAAACCGTCATTTGCTGCTGTTGCAGAGCGCAAGCAGGCTGTAATTGAGCAACTGAGCGGTGGCATAGACATGCTGCTCAAGAACATTCAGGTGGTACGCGGCAAGGCTCAGTTCAAGGATTCCAAGACTGTGCTTTGCGATGGTCAGGAATATACTGCCGAAAAGATCATAATAGCAACAGGTTCCGTATCGGCTTCATTACCGATACCGGGTGCTGAGAGTTGCCTTACATCGAAGGAGATTCTGGACTTGACCGAAGTTCCTGAGAGCCTCTGCGTGATTGGTGGCGGGGTTATCGGCCTTGAGTTTGCATCAATATTCCGTAGTTTCGGTAGTGAGGTAACGGTATTGGAGTTCTGCCCCAATATACTGCCGCGCTTTGATGTGGATCTGGCCAAACGTCTTAAGCAGTCACTCACCAAGCGTGGCATCAACATTGAGGTGCAGGCTCAGGTGACAGCCATAGACGGCAATACCGTAACTTATGTCAAGAAGGATAAGGAGTGCACAGTCCAAGCCGATAAGATTCTTATGGCTGTGGGCCGCCGTCCAAACACTGATGGGCTGAACCTTGAGGTTGCCGGTATAGATTACACTCGTAAAGGTATCACGGTGAACGACCGCTTTGAGACATCAGTACCCGGTATATTTGCCGTGGGTGATGTCACAGGCGGAATAATGCTGGCTCATGCTGCCACATATCAGGGACTTCATGCGCTCAATTACATCTGTGGCCAGCAGGACAGCATACGCTTTGACCTGATTCCCGCAGCGGTTTTCACCATGCCAGAGGTTGCTATGGTTGGACTTACGGAGGAACAGTGTAAAGAACAGGGACTCCAGGTGCGCTGCCTCAAGTCATTTTACCGCGCCAACGGCAAGGCCGTATCAATGGATGAAACCGATGGGTACTGCAAACTGATAGTGTCAGAAAACGGTGTAATATTGGGAGCCCACCTTATGGGTGCCCATGCCTCAGACCTGATACATGAGATCACCACCGCCATGAATCTGGGTGCCACCGTGAAGCAACTGCAATCTGTCATCCACGCACATCCCACTCTCAGTGAAGTGCTGCAGGCTGCCCTTAACAATTAGGCGAAGAGCTAACAGAAAGCAGTTATGGCGAGCCCATAGGGCGAGAGCGGTCCCGGAGGGCCGCCAAGCGAACGGAGTGAGCGTTTTCGCGTTAGCGAAATAAAAAAAGGAAAGGGATTCAATCCGGAATAAAAATAAGAAGGGCCGCTGGATAGCGACCCTTCTTTATTTTTGGTCTGGATTAGAATCCGCCGAAGCCACCTCCAAAGCCACCGCCGAATCCGCCGCCACCAAAGCCGCCGAAGTCGCCGCCCATCATCATGAAGTCACCGCCGCCGAATCCGCCGCCGAAGTTCTGCTGACTTACCTTGCAGCCCTTGGGGAGAGTAAAGAATGAAGGATCAACATCCTCAGCTATGAAGTTTACGGCAGTCTGGCTTGTTGTGGACCAGTCACTCTCAGTTACGGTTGATAGAGGAATACCCTCATATACGCATACTGTGATATTCTGGGTGAAACCCATCTGATTGCTTGGGCTCATGGAGTACTTCTTGCAAGTAACACCGGCTACCTGCTCCTCGCCCAGTTCCTTGATCTTGTTGCGGCGTATGGTCTTCTTGTCCAGGTTCATCCAGTCAATCTCACCAAGCTGACCGATCTGGGCACCACCCATACCGAAACCGCCCATACCGAAACCGCCGCTACGGCCGTTACGTCCACCGCCGAATATAGGCATTGCTGTGGCTGTGTTCTCTTTTTCGTTGATAGTATAAGTAGTGTCACCTACTGCAATGACACGGGTGATAGTCTCACCGTAAATAGTTATTCTTGCGGTCTTCTTTCCGTAGTCATCAAAATAGATCTGCTCTCTCATGGCACTTGCATCGAAACTGTTCATCATATTCATGAAGGTGCTGTCACCGAATGAGGTGTTGCCTCCACTCATGGCAGTAATGGTTGAGAAATCAGGCATGTCACCCATATCGGATGAAACAGTTATGACTCCGGATTTTACACCGAACAAAGTCTCTTTTACCTCTTTTTTCTTTGCGCTTGCTGAAACGCATACTGCAGCAATCAGAGCGGCAGCCATCAAATACTTTTTCATTGTCCTTATTTTTTGTTTTTAATGTTTACTCTTGTGACGTAAGTCATAAACAATATATCCAAGACAACGAAAAGTTAAGGTTATTATGTTTTATTAAGATTTGTCAGAATAATTTCTGAATCAGGTCAGGGCGGCCAATGCGTCTTAGCTCTGCAATGAGGCGGTGGCGCTGTGCGGGGTCATACCAGAAAAAGAACTGTCGCTGCGCCTGTTTGTCACGGTCAGTGCGGGCTGTAAATACAGGCTTCATGGTGTATGGATTGATTCCGGTGTAGAAAATCTCAGTACTCAGTGTCATGGGAGTAGGTGTAAAGTCCTGAATCTGCTCCAGCTTGAAGTTGAGTTGCTTAGTCTGTATGGCAAGTTCTGCCATATCCACCTCAGTACATCCCGGGTGGCTGCTTATGAAATATGGTATGAGTTGCTGGCGCAGGCCGCACTCACGGTTTATCTTGTCAAATGTCTTCTTGAACTGTCCGAACTGAACGAATGACGGCTTGCGCATGAGTGCCAGCACGGAGTCTGATGTGTGTTCCGGGGCCACCTTGAGACGTCCGCTCACGTGTTTCACAATAAGTTCCTTGGCATATTCCGCATGTGATTTGTTGGCCTTGGGATCCGGGTCATTGTATTGCAGTATGTCATAGCGTATGCCGCTTCCGATGCAGGTTTTCTTGATTCCGGGAACCTTGTCGGCAGCACGGTAGAGGTCAATCAGGGCAGTGAGGTCAGTTTGCAGATTGGGGCATACCTTTGGGGTGAGGCATGTGGGACGCTTACACTTGTTGCAGAGTGATTTGTCACGACCGCCTGTGCCGTACATATTGGCCGATGGTCCTCCCAGATCAGATATGTAACCTTTGAAATCATCCATCTGGGTTATCTGGCGCAACTCACGGAGTATGCTCTCCTTGCTGCGGCTCACTATCTGCTTGCCCTGGTGGGCTGATATTGTGCAGAATGAACAACCACCATAGCAGCCACGGTGTATTGTCACGGAGTGGCGTATCATCTCATATGCCGGTATGCGCTTGCCGTTGTAGCGCGGATGCGGCAGACGGGTGTATGGAAGGTCATAGATGGCATCAAGTTCCTGGGTTGTGAGTGGGGGATAGGGTGGATTGACTACCATGTAACGTTCACCTGAAGGCTGTATTATGCGGTGCGCCTCAATCAGGTTTGACTCCTCCTCTATGATACGGAAATTGGCAGCCTGACAGCGTTTGTCGGCAAGACACTGCTCATGTGATGCCAGCAGTTTGTCATTATCGGTTATGCCCCCCGGCACTTCACTGCGCATGAAAGCGGTTTGCGGCAGAGTGAGCAGGTCATCCATACGGCCCTGGCTTATGGCGTCGGCAAAGGCAACGGTAACCTTTTCGCCCATTCCGTAGGTAAGATAATCCGCACCGCTCATCTCCAGGATATTGGGCAACAGCTTGTCCTGCCAGTAGTCATAGTGGGTGAACCGGCGCAGTGAGGCCTCAATACCTCCTAACACTACAGGTACATCCGGGAAGAGTTTCTTGAGAGCCTTGGTATAGACTATGGACGGATACTCCGGACGTCCGGTGTGACGTCCGTCGGGGGTATAGGCATCCTCGGAGCGCAGACGTTTGCCGGCTGTGTAACGGTTTACCATGGAATCCATGGCGCCTGCCGATACTCCAAAGAAAAGACGCGGGGCACCCAGTTTCTTGAAATCACGCAGGTCATCCTGCCAGTTGGGCTGGGGTACAATGGCCACCTTATAGCCGTGCGCTTCAAGGACACGCCCTATTACGGCATTGCCGAATGAGGGGTGATCTACATACGCATCACCGGTAAATAGGATTACATCCAGCTGGTCCCAGCCCAGCCGTTCACACTCCTTTTTTGTTGTAGGTAGCCATTGCGGCATGTTTTATTCTGCAGTTTGAGGTTCAGGATTGGCGGCGTTCCACTGCTCATAGAGGGCTATCAGGTTCTTGAGTCCCAATGCCTTCATGTCACGGTGATAAATAACATCAATACAAAGGTCAAGCAGTGCCTTGTCTGATCCCTCTGGCGTAGTAAGCAGCGAACGGATATTCAGCTTGAGCTTGTCAAGTGACTGTTCAGTTACGATTCCACTGCTGTCTATCAGCAACTGGAACAGTGAAAACCGGCGGATAGTGCCCAGATTCTCATCGGAAACGCTTATGCTGCGTGTTCCTGATTCATTGGCTTGGATAGTGTACATAGTTGTAACTTATTTAGTTTTCTGTCAGATACTTGAGTATGGAACGCATCAGTTTGTCACGTTCACGCTCCGATGTTATGCTTTCAAACGGGAACCCTAACGTGAGGCATCTGGTGTTACGCTCCTTGAATCCTACTCCGGCAGTCAGGCCGCTCTCGGTGTAGGTGAGCAGGGTGGTTCCTCTTTTGGTGGGGCTTAACACATCGGGACGGGTTACGCCATATCCTGTGCTTGTAGCGTTGCGTCTTATCTCCAGCTTGCTTCTGAATCCCTTGACCTCATTTTCCGTAGATGATGGCAGAGGCCCCTCCCATCGGTAATGCAGTACCTCCGTGGTGAACTGTTCATCGGCCAGGTCGGAAATCATATCGGCACCTACATATGATCCGCTTGACAGCAGGCTTCCGCCATTATTCAGATAAGCGGTTATCTTCTGCTGCAGAACGGGAGTAAACGTAGAGTAATCCTTGTGGAAGATGGTATCCTGAAGGGAACGTTTCTGCAATCCTAAGATAAGATCCACAACTGGATATTCGTTCAGGTCAACGCTGCCGTCCTGCACCGCCTCACGGCTGCAAGATACAAAAGACCATCCGGCTTGAGCTATGGAACGTCCATGAACAGCCGGGTAATCAAAGGTGTTGCCCGCCAGAAGGGTTCCGTTCAGAGTCTCATCGCTCGTGCCAAGCGATACTTCCTCAGGTGAGTCAATGCTGTCTATCAGGAATATCTGCTGGGCACCGCACAGGATAGGGGAATACATATACTGCACACCCGGATCAGAGAGTATGTCAAATCCTTGTGTGCTGTCAGTCTCAATGGTCTGCGGGGCGCTTAAACGCTGGAATCCGTTCACCACAAGTGCGGTTCCCTTGCTGTCTGATGCGATGCAGGCTGCAAGTGTCTCTGAGGGCATGCTCTCACCGCCTTCATTTACTGCTGTCACCTTGAAACGGTACAAGCGGTCTTTTTCAGGGCTTATGCGGTAACTGCTTATGCGGCTGAATGTGCCGTTGTCAAAACCGCCGTCATCAATGGCTGTATAGATAATGTAGCCTTCAGGTACGGCGGTAGGCTCCAGTGTATCGGCTACAGCCTGCCATGTCAGGTTCAGGACAGAATTTCCTGATATCCCGATGCTGAAATTGGTTACAGGCAGCGGCTGTACCACGTATTTACGCTCATGCAGGAAACTCTCATATTTGAGAATGGATTTATAGATGGAGCGCGATGCCATAAACCTGAAATTGGGGTTCAGGGCAAGTTTTACATCCCAATAGTTCTGATGTGAAAGCAGTTCCAGAAGCATGGAGAGAATCTGCGGCTCGCGGCTTTCACAATAGTTCTTGTCCCAGATTCCGCGATAAACCCAATCACGGTCAAGGCCTGCATTCAGGTCTTCTATCAGCCCGGTGAGAACCATATCTGTCAGATCCCGGCTCAGGTAACGCGAATGGCCTTCACCCAGCTTGCGGTTATTGAAATTTGTGGTGCAAATTCCCAATGTACCCACCAGGGTGTCACCGTGAAAATAACCTGCGTCAGTATGCAGGGCAAAATATAACTCCAACGGTACGTTCAATCCCGGATTGTTCTGGTTGAAAATGGATCCTCCTGATAACCAGTTGGCCATATACGGGCGGGTCCATATATCCTCCCTGTAATCATCGGCACCATCATATTTATTGAATACGCTGTCCGGAGCGCCTGAAAAACGTGTGTAATATTTTGCTCCCATATTGTAGCGGGGAGCCTCTAACTGAAGTCCTTCACGGACCTCGACTGCTGTTCCGCCGCCAAACCTTACTGCATCGGCATTGACAGTGCCGTGCATCTGGCTGCTGTTGTCAAGGGTTACCATGCCCTGGGGGCTGTGCCCCTTCCTGAAGTGGAAGGTGCCTAAATTGACCCATGTGCCGCCTCCCATCTGCTGGTTTACATGAAATGTGGTGGTGCCTCCGCTGTGGAATACTATGTAGCGGGCGTCATCAATACTGTTTGATTCCGTCTGGTATGTCACATATACGGCATAATCACCGTCCTCAGGGATATCGGGTATCCACATGGCCGTTGACATTACTATTCCCGGACCGCTTCCTGCCTGTGCGCTGCGTGTAGGTACCATAAGGCTGTCAGGACATATCCGGAGTGAGTCTTCAACATAGCCTCCCATATGTGATGTCGTCCAGTTGCCGTCTTCACGATAATCATCTGAGCCGGCTTTGACAATCACGCTGTTGGTCTGCCAGTCACGTTCACGGGCAGTATATACCACTGCTCCGGCATTCTCCAGCATCGGGATAAGATATGGGTAGGCAAATGATTGTGTGAGCAGATCCTCACGTGTGCAGTACAGCGGTGGCCTTTGCCACTCCCACAGAGTGTCTCCGTTGTCATAATAGAGGCCGTGGCTGGGGGTGACAGCCATGTGTATGTTTGTCAGGCCCTTGGTGGGCGTATATGGACGGCTGTCATTTGATACCCAGGGCTGGCCGTTATAGCGGGTTTCATTCCAAAGGTCATCCTTGCTTGTCACTTTACGGGCCCAGTTGGGGATGAGCTGTTCTATGGTACGGTCAGCCGTGTGTATGCCTATACTGTAACGGCGGATGTCCTGCGGAAGGTCACTGCGGAGGTTTTTATAAATGGTGTCTATAAGGGAGTGACGGAACCTCTGGTAACTGAAATTCTGGTTAAGATAGATGTCAAGACGGCGGCCGTTACGGTTTATGTTTGTACGGTCAACCTTTAGGCTTTTGAGGTCCAGGTCAGCCTGATACGTTTGAAAATGTTCCTTTATACGGGTGCGGATAGTAGCATTGTCCGTTTGGGCTTGCAGGCCCAGGACAGGCAATATGACGGTCAGCGCCGCCAGCAAAGCTCGCACGCACCGGAACATAATCCTTAAGTGTGTTTACTTTTTGAGCTTGGCCAGTTTGTCAATAACCTCAGAGATCTGCTTCTGGAAGTCCTTGATAAGAGTGCGGTAGTATTCCTTGGCCTTACCCGGCTCAGTATGGCTTATACGGGCGTTGAAATCATTGTCAATGCGGAGCAGGTCAACGATAAGTTCATCAGCAGCCTGTGAATCCGTACCCGGAACGAGCTCCTTGTATATAAGACACTCGGTGAAGATGTCACCAATCACGTAGTTGATATCCTTCTTGAGATTTCTGCGACTTGCCATAGTTGTTGGGTTTTAATGTTTACGCGAAGATAATGAAAAGGTTTGCTTTGGCAAAACGTAGGTATTTGTTTTTTTACCGTGCGGCGGTTTCTCGCGGCTTCGCTACGCTCGGTTTTCCATGCGCTTTACGGCCTATGGCCTTAAGCGTCAGGATGGAATCCTATCTGCGTATTAGAAACAACCTTTTTTTAGTTTCCTTCTGGAAACGCGCTCCGTTCCATTTCATTCCACTCCGCTTGCCGGCCTTCCAGGCCGGGTAAAACAAAACCCTGACGGGCTTCGCTGTCAGGGTTTTGTTTTACTTGGTGCAACTGGAAACAGACTGGGTATTTCAGGCGGGGATTATAAAGCTGATTGCGCCGGGAAGGATTTCAATGTGGAAATCATTGCCGGGCAGCATCTCGCCGTCAAGGCAGAGCTCTATCTGCTTGTCGGAGTGTACATCAACTGTCTTTGACTGACGGTATATGAAGTGCTTGCTTACCTTGGGATCATCCAGATGGTTTCCTAAGGTGTAAACCTTGAGCATGCCTAAGAATCCTACCAGAGTGGTGGTCTTGCTGTAGCATACCTCAATCAGGCCGTCATCATTCTTGGCACGGGGTGAGCAGAAGAACTCGCCTCCCACGTGGTTGTTGTTGCCGAGTGTGCAAAGAAGCATACGCTTGCCGGGATTGAGCTCCTCACCATCGGCCTTAACCTGTATGCGGTTGAATCGGCCGCAGAAAATGGCTTTCACAATACCCCAACGGTAAGGGTTCTTGTTGCCCTTGCGGCTCAGTTTGTTTGCTGTCGATGCCACAACTGAGTCAAAACCAAAGTTGCAGACGTTGATGGAGTAGCGGTCATTGCCTACCTTCATTATGTCAATGTTATGGGGAGTACCGTTGACCAGCTGCTCTATGCTGCGGAAATCCTTACCTTCATAATACTTGATGAAATCATTGCCGCTTCCGTATGCCAGAACTGCCAGATGCTTGTTCTTGGCTCCAACCATTCCGGTGGCCACCTCATTTATGGTGCCGTCACCTCCGCATGCTACAAAGCATGTCTCTTTGGCCGGATTCTCAGCACAGTATTCACGCACGAATTCTGTGGCATTTTTTTCAGCAGTGGTGAGATGAAGTTCGTAGTCGATAGGGTTCTGGAGACTCTCAATGCCGTTACGGATAACCTCGGCGTTGCCCGATTTGCCGGGCTCGTTGTTAACAATAAAGCAGTAATGCATAGTCCTGATAGGTCAGATTTGCTTAAAATAAGCGCAAATATAGTGCAAGCCGAGAGGAGAACAAAATAAACTCGTTTATTTTTTATCCCGAGGCGCAGCCTATGTTCAAAGCGAAGCTTTAAATAACAAAAATTTACAGAAACAAAAGTCCATTACGTTTGTAGGGTTGCGCTTTTTTGACGAAATTTGCGCAAATCAACGCAAAGAAGGTTTAATAAACACTTTATATAAGAAAATGAGTACAAAAAGCGCATTACAGATTGCACGTGCCGCTTATCAGCCCAAACTTCCACAGGCTCTTCGCGGTGCTTTGAAAACTGTTGAGGGTGCTCCCACACAGTCAGTTGCTGATCAGGAGGAGGTAAAGAAACTCTTCCCCAACACTTACGGTATGCCGTACCTTAAGTTTGAGCCAGCCGATGGCGCTCCTGCCAAGAAATCAATCAACGCAGGTGTAATCCTGTCTGGTGGTCAGGCTCCCGGTGGCCACAACGTGATTGCCGGTCTGTTTGACGGACTTAAGAAACTGGATCCCGCCAACAAGCTGTACGGATTTATCCTGGGTCCCGGCGGTCTGGTTGACCACAACTATATGGAGCTCACGGCCGATATCATTGACGAGTACCGCAACACCGGCGGTTTCGACATCATCGGCTCAGGCCGTACCAAACTTGAAAAGAAGGATCAGTTTGACAAGGGTCTGGAGATTCTCAAGGAGCTTGATATCAAGGCTCTCGTAATCATAGGCGGTGATGACTCAAACACTAACGCATGCGTTCTTGCCGAGTACTACAAGGCTATCGGTGCAGGTGTACAGGTTATCGGTTGCCCCAAGACCATTGACGGTGACCTCAAGAACTCAGAGATTGAGACCTCATTCGGTTTTGATACCGCTACCAAGGTTTATTCTGAGATTATCGGTAACATTGAGCGTGACTGCAACTCAGCACGTAAATACTGGCATTTTATCAAGCTGATGGGCCGTTCAGCCAGCCATGTTACTTTGGAGTGCGCTCTGCAGACCCAGCCTAACATCACCCTTATCGGTGAGGAGGTTGAGGCTAAGAACCAGACTCTTGATGATATCGTTACATATATCGCTCAGGTTGTTGCTGACCGCGCTGCCCGTGGCCTCAACTTCGGTACTGTTCTTGTTCCCGAGGGCCTGATCGAGTTCATTCCGGCTATCAAGAAGCTTATCTCTGAGCTCAATGATGTCCTGGCTGCCAATCAGAATGAGTTCAACCTCATCAAGATGAGCCGCAAGATTGAATATATCGTAAGCAAGCTCTCAAAGGAGAATGCCGCTATATTCCAGAGCCTGCCTGAGAGTGTAAGCCGTCAGCTCGCTTTGGAGCGTGACCCGCACGGAAACGTTCAGGTATCACTCATTGAGACTGAGCAGCTCCTGGCCGATATGGTAGGTACCAAGCTCGCTGAGTGGAAGGAGGAAGGCAAGTATCAGGGCAAGTATGCTACCCAGCATCACTTCTGCGGTTATGAGGGCCGTTGCGCCGCTCCGTCAAACTTTGACGCTGACTATTGCTATAGCCTTGGTTACAATGCATCTATGCTGATTGCTGCCGGCAAGACCGGTTACATGTCATCTATCAAGAATACTGTGGCTCCTGCAGATCAGTGGATTGCCGGTGGTATTCCAATCACCATGATGATGAATATGGAGAAGCGTAACGGTGAGATGAAGCCCGTTATCCGCAAGGCTCTTGTAGAACTGGACGGCGCTCCCTTCAAGGAGTTTGCCAAGCATCGTGACGAGTGGGCCCGCGAGACCTGCTTCGTATATCCCGGTCCTATCCAGTACTTCGGTCCCACCGAGGTCTGCGATCAGCCTACCAAGACTCTCCAGCTTGAGCATAAGTAAATAATGCCAAAGAGCAAAGGCAAAAAGAAGAAAGGGGTTTCCGTTCCTGATAAAAAGAAAGGACGGAGGCCCTCTTCTTATATTATGCCAGACTGGATGCATTGGCTTATAACGATAGTCCTTATCTCCATTATCTCCGTTTGCGCATACTTCCTCTATCTGCGGCCGTACCTGTACCGTCTCCGTCCATGCAAGGGTACAAAAGAGTATGGAGTATGTCTGCCGTCAGGTTTCCTCTATTATGGTATAGACGTATCTCATCACCAGGGCACGATTGATTGGGGTATGGTGGCGCAATCATCAGTTGCGAACGGATTGCCTATCAAGTTCGTCATGATGAAAGCCACTGAGGGAAGTTCTTTCACTGATACCAGTTATGAAGAAAATATACGTCAGGCACGCGCTGCAGGATTTGTATGCGGTACCTATCATTTCTATGATCCTTGGACATCGCCCGATAAACAGGCTGCCCATTTTATAAGTACGGCACATCTTGAAAAAGGTGATATAGTGCCTGTAGTAGATGTAGAGCGTATCGGACGTTCATCAGGAGACCTTCAACGTGAACTCCTTATATTCCTTAAGGAACTGGAAGCGCATTATGGTGTAAAACCTATCATTTATGCCTCCTCAAAGTTCCGCAAACGCCAATTGGCAAATCCGGCATTTGATGATTATCCTTTCTGGGTGGCGCATTATTATGTTGTCCGTCCCGGTACTGACAAGCAGTGGTCCTTCTGGCAGTTTACTGACCATGCCAGTGTGGACGGAATCCGTGAATACGTTGATTTCAATGTATTTAAGGGCACAGAAGCCGAATTTAATAAATTGAGAATTGAAAATTGAAAATTAACAAACACCTGCGTTATCCCGCGACATTAAAAGGCGTTCGAAATTTTTTTTGAGCGCCTTTTATAATTTTCAATTTTCAATTCTCAATTTTTAGGGATTTTCCCCTGAACAAGTAGGGATTATCCGCGTTCCGGGTATTATTACCATGTTATTTTTGCATCAGAAAGAAACCATTAAAGCATACGGTTATGAAAAAGTCAGTATTGTTAATGGCATTTATGGCAGTCACATTGACAGCCGGTGCACAAAGGAATGACTTGTACTCCACGGGCAAGAACAACTCAAAGTCTTCAAGTCAGTCAACAACACAGTCACAGTCTGCTGTTATAACACGTACACCTTCTAATACATATACGGAACCTGCTCCTGTCCAGCAGGCAGCACCTGTCATAACAACCACTCCTCAGATTATTGTGGACCGTGATCCTGATGAGTATAACCGCCGTTATACTTACGGAACCAGCCAGATTCAGTATGAGGACGGTTCAATACTGGATGATGTTCCTACAGTTTATATCCATGACACCATTTATGTAAAGGATGCCAGTAATGAAAAATACATATATATAGGTGACAACTCTTATGCCGAGGGTTACAATGATGCGGTTGAGGATTATTACCTGACACGCCGCCTGTACCGTTTCCGTCATAACGGTCGCCCGTATTTCACTCTGGTTGATGATATCCTTTTTGATATAGTATATTGGGACCGTTACTTTGATGACCGTTACTGGGTGTATTCACACACCTATTATTATGACCCCTGGTTCTATGACCCCTGGTATTATGATCCCTGGTACTATGATACATACTACTATTATGGTCCGGCTCATCATCCACATCCCGCTCCGGTATATTATGATCGCGGTCCTGTAACCAAGAATGAGAGACGTATCAATAATTTCACTCCTAACCGTAGTGTAAATGGAGGCGGATGGGACAGGGATCTGAGTCGCAGTAGTTCAGAACGCAGGTCATTCTCTGGTTCAAGCAGCGAGCGCAGCGTCAACAGTTCCGCTTCAAGTTCTTCAGCTTCAAGATCAGTATCAAGATCCGGTTCTGAATCTTCATCAGAGCGTTCAGTAGCCAGGAACTCAAGCCGTAATGAATCACAGTCAGCCAGTAGTTCATCTTCTTCAGTAAGAAGTGTAGCACCTGCTACATCAAGCCGATCAAGTTCACCGAGCCGTTCAGGCGTAAGTTCTTCAGGTTCGTCAAGCTCATCACGTACGGTAAACAGCAGTGCTTCCAGGTCAAACCAGTCAAGTAATACCTATGACCGTCCCAGCAGCACCAGCTCATCAAGAAGCGTAAGCAGCGGCAACTCCAGTTCAAGTTCAAGCCGTAGTGTAAGCAGCGGTAGTTCCAGCAGTTCCAGCCGTAGTGTAAGCAGCGGTAGTTCCAGCAGTTCCAGCCGTAGTGTAAGCAGCGGTAGTTCCAGCAGTTCTAGTCGTAGTGTAAGCAGCGGTAGTTCCAGCAGTTCTAGTCGTAGTGTGAGCAGTGGCAGTTCCAGCAGTTCCAGCCGTAGTGTAAGCAGCGGTAGTTCCAGCAGTTCCAGCCGTAGCGTAAGCAGGAGCAGCAGTTCCAGCTCCAGCAGTTCTAACCGTAGTGTAAGTAGCGGTAGTTCAAGCTCAAACCGTAGTGTAAGCAGTGGCAGTTCCAGCAGCTCCAGCCGTAGTGTAAGTAGCGGTAGCTCCAGTTCCAGTCGTAGCGTAAGCAGCGGCAGTTCAGGTGGAGGCTCTTCACGCAGTGCCAGTCCTTCAAGAAGATAAATGAGATGTCAGAAAGAATTGGAAAATGAGAGAATAATATATTCAAGTTAGAAACAATTAAAATATAAGCATATGAAAACCAATAAGTTAATTCTTTCTTTTGTGGCATTGTCAGCTTGCGTATCAATCGCAGCTCAGACCACATTCGATGCCGCCAAGGTATATGAGGAGGATCTTAACGGAACAGCCAGATATGTTGCAATGGGCGGAGCAATGTCAGCTCTCGGAAGTGATCCTTCTGTAATAAGCCATAATCCTGCAGGAATAGGTACATATCATAACAGTGATTTAAACACATCTCTGTCATTCTTTGGGACATCCGTAAATACTGATCCTCTTTATACATCGTATAATCAGGGAGTGGGAAATACCGGAGATAATGCAAGATACTTCTATTCCAACAATATCAAGTCAGATATCAATGTGGCTTATGATAATCTTTCGGTGATATTCTCAGGTTCAGATCAGGGTCGTAATTATGTGAATTTCGGTTTCTCTTACCGTAAGCTGTTGAATACTGACCGTAATCTGGATTATCTGGATAAGTACTTTATAAAAGATGAACATAATCCGGAACAGAAATATGTTGCTTATAGAGAGTACGGTGACCATCAGAGAAACAAGGTCAACTCCTATGATTTCAACATCTCATGCAATCTGTCAGATATGCTCTATTTAGGATGGACTTTCGGAATCCTTTCTACTGATACATGGTCAGAAGGTTATTTCTATGATTACTTCCCTTCATTTGATCAGGCAACTATTGCAGACAGGGACTATATTGTTCCTGAATACTATGATAAGCAGCATGATTATTCATCAGCAGACAAGATGAATTCTGCCCAAGGAACAGGCTGGAATATGGCATTCGGAGCAATAGTACGTCCAGTCCCGGCACTTCGTCTGGGTGTTGCAATAAAGACGCCTACCTATTTCAAGCAGGAACTGGTGTATGAAGACTGTCTTTATGCCCTGAAAGATGTTCAAAAGGATGGCAAGAGTTTCAGTACATCTACTGAGTATAAGTTTACTTCACCTTGGTCACTCAATCTAAGCGCAGGTCTTACAATAGACCACACTGCCATAGGTCTGGAATATGAAAAACATTTCACCCAGCGTTCATCGCTCTCAGTAGGCAATACCAGATTGGCAAGCCAGGGTGCAGTTGATTTCAGGGACTATTCCACTTTCAAGATGGGAATTGAGCAGAACATAGGTAATCTGTCACTCCGCGCTGGATATAATTTTACTGAGTCCATGTTTAATGACAAGAAAGGATTTACCTTCTCTGATACTGACTTCAATGACAGTCGCATGGATTTCCAGATAGACCGTTTAGGTAAGTCCCGTTATTTTACAGCAGGCTTAGGTTATTGCTCTGCACCTGATTATGACGGTACGCAGTTCTATTTTGACCTTGCGTATGTACATGGTGTAAAGAACAGCGTGCTTAACGTAAATGAATATGATGAGGATGTAGATGTTAATTACAACTACAAGTCAGACAAGGTAATGTTCACAATAGGTTGGAACTTCTGAATAAGTTTGAGATAATTTTTGGTTGGGTTCCGGCAGGCCGTGGGGTTTGCCGGAACTTTTTATATCAGTCTGATCAATGATTGTTCAGAACTTGCCCAGGATGCGATCCATCACCCAGTTGGTGGGGGTGGCGCTGATACCGTCGCAACTGCACTCTGCCTTGCCGTTCAGATGGTCAACTACAGCCTGTACCAGCGGGAACTGTACGTGTTCGGGATTGGGAATGTCAAACTCATGACGTCCTTCGCTGTCATGCAAGGTGATAGGCTGGAAGGTGAAAATGGAGAAACAAATCATACCCTTGCTGCCGATGATTTCAATGCGGTCCTCCTTGGCTGATTCATCGGCTACAAAACACCAGGAGCCGGAGCCTACCAGGCCGGTCTCAAACTTGAAGCAGGCGCTTACAGTGTCCTCTGCCTGATACAAACCTCCGCGGTTGCTGCATACTCCATAGGCATCAATAATACAGCCGCAGAGTTCCTGGATCATATCAATCTGGTGCGGGGCAAGGTCATAGAAATATCCGCCGCCTGATATGTCGGGGATAACGCGCCAGGGCAGGTTGGTGCTGTTGTAGTCAAGCTCCTTAGGCGGCTGGGCAAAACGTATCTGTACGTTTATCAGCTTACCTATCTGTGGCAAGAGTTCCTTTACTTTAAGGAAATAGGGGAGATAACGGCGGTAGTATGCTACAAAGCAGGGAATGCCGGTCTCACGTGATACACGGTTTATGCGCATACATTCATCATAGCTTTGCGCCATGGGTTTCTCAATATATACCGGCTTGCCGGCTTTCATGGCCATGATGGCGTATGTGGCGTGCGATGAAGGCGGGGTGGCTATATATACGGCATCAACATTGGGGTCATTGATGATATCCATTGCATCGGTGTACCATTTTTTGATATTGTGCCTCTCGGCATATGAACGTGCTTTGGCCTTGTCACGGCTCATGACTGCCTCTATTGCAGAGCCATCGGCTTTAGCGAATGCGGGACCGCTCTTCTTCTCGGTTACCTGCCCACATCCTATAAAACCCCATTTAATCATTTCCTATGTTGAAAAAGAACTGTTGAATCAATCAAAAAGAGTCCAGCTGAATCCCCACTTTATCATACTTGGGTTGGCTGGGTAGCCTGGTACTATGAATGAGTCGCGGTTGCTCATCTGCTTGTCATTGGCATGGTAGTACATTATATAGAAACGTGCTCCACGAATATAACAATTTACGTATGCGGTCATGAGAGGATAATCTCCCACCTCCCTGGTAAATGAATCATTCTGAAGATGATACATTCCTACGGCTGGGCAGTAGTCAGGAGCATTGTATCGGGTAAAATAGAGAGCGTTGGCACCCACCTCCATATGAAGCCTCTTGTAATAGATAAACTTGAAATATAAATCTGTAAATACATTCAGTTCAGGGAGAGGGATTATATCCTTGTTACCCGATAACTGGTAAGTTATATGGTTGTCCCAATGAATCGGGCCCAACTTGAAGTTCTGCTGTAGTGTGGCACTAAGTATCTGTATGGAACCGCTGTGTTGTGCCGCTGTGATGGAGTAGGATGACTGGGCGACACCGTCGTTGTTGATATGCGCTCCGGCATCATTCTTGAGATAGATATAGCCTGCTACATTCTCAACGTCCAATTGGAATCTCGTTCCAGTGCTTTCAATATCAATAGACCCACCTATACGTGTCCTGAATTCCTTGTCAAAGTCCTCATCC
The DNA here is from genome assembly GCA_902774275.1 of uncultured Bacteroidales bacterium. Classification (GTDB taxonomy): domain Bacteria; phylum Bacteroidota; class Bacteroidia; order Bacteroidales; family Bacteroidaceae; genus Colenecus. Next base: position 9,913 of record CACYHN010000009.1, on the reverse strand, counting down.
CACCATGCGAATGTGGAATGGTGGTTTGCATAAAAGAAAGGTGATTCCTTAGCTGACATCAGGGCGTATGCGCCGATGCTGGCCTCTTGACCTCTGATGGGATATCTTAGTTTCATCTCTCCTGACAGGGTAAAATCACCTATGTTATCTCCTATAATAATACTCTCTATACCGGCGTTGAAGGTCAGGTTTTCACCTTGGGCTTTTTCAAGTTGAGCACCTATAGAGAAGTTTCCTTCATTGTAGTTGTGCGTGTAATTGGAACCGTCAGCCAGTGTATCAGGCATGGAGTAGTTCTTGTATTCATACCGTGCAAATCCTGACAATCCGGCTAAAGCCCATTTTGTGGAGCCTTCCAATAGCGATAATGACAGGGTGTTGGTTACATAGAAGTTCCTCATATCGTCTGTTGAGCTGCCATTAAGGAAGGAATGTGCATAAAAACCGTCAGGCACCTGATAAAAGATATATCTTCTCTGTAACTTGCCTATCTCAAACGTATGTGCAACCTTTCCAAACTCTATGTCGCGTTGGAATGTGTAAACCGTATCACCTATGCTGTCTGTACTGAACTTGGTGGTTTTTATGGTCAGATTATGGTTCAGCAGGGCTTGGCTTCGTCTTATGTTGTTCCAGTTGTCATACAGACGGAACGGAATATCCTCTGCATCATATTGTTTCTTTCCCTCAGCCATAGCCTCGGGGTTGATTATATATCTGTTGTCTTGGATTCCTCCGTTCTCTGTTACTTTAATTTCATCTTTGTTTACTGAAACATAGAGATTGTAGATGTCACCCCTGTAATAGGTGTATAATCTGGCGTCAAACATTGATGTGGCCTGATTATTATACCGTCCGCGTCCAAGCTGATAGTCCAGATTGAAGCCTATGCCTACTTTCTTGTTGAAGTTTGCTGCAAAATAACCTTTGATGCGCTCCTCACCTGTACGCTTATTGCCTCCTTTGTAATAATCAATACTTGTGTGAGGTGATTTGGCGTCAGTGAACCGGAACTGGTCTGGGTTCTTTATCCAGAAATCATACGGGGCGTCAAATATGAAATCTTCCGGCTGCTCACGTTCAAAATAGAGACGTGACAGACGTGGAGAACCCATATTTCCAAGATGGCTGTATGTTCCGAACATTCCCTCGGTAAAATGCACGTTTTGGAAGGAGTGATGAATGGTATCCGGCTGGATTATATTGGGAAGTCCGGTCCTGGTATTTATTACCCACTGATAATAATCCTTTGAAACGGTACGCTCTACCACTGTAGAATCCTTGTCAGGATCCATGTTCATGAATCCGTCCATGGTCTCACCGTTGAATCCGTCCTGATTCTGTGAAAGGGTACTTTGTGCCCATGCAGGCAGGGATACAGACAGAAGAACTGTCAATGCCATTACAGACAGGATTTTTACGGATGATTTCAAGGCTGACATCTTGTTAGGGAATGAGTCTTAGAATATACTCTGCAATCTTGAGAAGCAAGGATATGCCACATATCCAATAAAAGGGTGTGGTTCCCATTGCACCGCTCCATTGCAGTATGAAACAGACTGTAGTTGCGGCTGCACCGGCCAGAAAGAGAGTATTAAGTATTGTCCTGGCTTTCTGTATCTTGTTGCTATGCCCTGAAGTACTTGAGTGCCTTATGTTTCCTTTTACTTTTCCGGTTACATCATACATGGCACGCTTATCCATATCAGAGAGTACGGAATAGGCGTGAGTTATGTTGGTATATTCAGGTGTTCCTTCCGGAGTATCAGCAATGAGATGTTCATAAGCCGACCGTATCTCTGCATCCGATGCGGTCTCATCAACACCCAAAATTGAGTAGAGTTCCTTGGTGGAAGCCATCAGGATTACTTGTTATCTGATATTGCCTCAAAGGCTTTCTGGAACTGAATATCCTTGAGGTCAATGGTCTTGATGCGGAACTTGCCTGTACTTTTTAGGAATTTGGTTCCCTTGCGGTTATAAGCCTCCTGGTCAGTTATCCAATCCTCAGCAGGGAATATCTTGCCGCCTCCTTCACGACCCTCCTCATAACGGTATTTGATGTCCGTTATCTTGAGAGTGAATTTACCGTCCTTGACTATGGCAGAGAAGTTGTATGATATTTTTGATTCATCAGCAGTGAGGGCGGTGCTTTTGAATACTATCATCTGATCGACGTGGAAGATATAACGGCGTGATTCTGCATCCTCGTTGAGTACGCGGCCTGCATTTGCGTACGGCAAAGCGAAACGTCCCTTGGCCCAGTTGAACAGGAGTTCATAGCAACGGTCCTCAGACATTCCCTCAGGTATGTCAAAGGTCTGTGTGAAATAGACACTGCCGTTTTCATCAACAGGGACAGCCCCTTTACCGTATTTGGGATCCTGCTCATTGGATTGTTTTGCAAAAGCCATCAGGCTTACCAATAGTGCTGTTATTGTAAATAATGCTTTTTTCATACTATATACCTTATTGAAAAATATACAGCACAAAAATAGTGCTTTTTATGTAAAAGTGGAAACGCTTGAAAGCATTATTGGCAATAGTGGTATGATTTAACAACTATGGCGTGCTCAGAGGCATATTTGGGGCTATTTTTGCCTGTTTTTACTCATTTGAAGAAAATTTTCACTTTTTTTCAAAAAAAATATAACCTAATCTTTGCGACTATTGGAAATAGTGTTATTTTTGCGACAGTATGAATTAACCAATTAATCATTTCAATAACAAACAACTATGGAGAAAATTTTGAAACAGGCTGCTGAGCTTTATGCAGCATTTGCAAAGGACGCTAACGCACAGGTTGAGAAGGGTAACAAGGCTGCCGGTACACGTGCTCGTAAGGCATCATTGGAGCTTGAGAAGCTTATGAAGGAGTTCCGTAAGGCTTCACTCGCAGCTGCTAAGTGATTTATTTTCAGACAAAAAGGAAAGGATGCAATTGATTTTGCATCCTTTCTTTTTTGTGTTGATTCAGCCAGACTTAGCAGCTGCGGTGAAGCCATACCTTTTTTTAGTTTGCTCCGCAAACGGGCCGGCCTCCGGCCGGGTAACGGCGGAACGCCGTTACTATAACTGCAGCTGGAAACCGTGCTGGTGTGTGCAGCTGGAAACCTTGTGCGGATTAGGGACACGCACGGGGAAACGCAGGTGCGGTTGTATTAATTCTCAATTATGTCACTTCGTTCCATGATTCTTGTCGCGACTCGGGATAGAAAGTAAACTTTCTCTCCTCTCGCTGCTCCAAGAATTCTCAATTTTCAATTTTCAATTTTCAATTGAATTTATTCCAGGTACTGCATGATGCGGCCGCTGATCTGAAGGAGGGATATCTCGCAGACTTTGGTGTCGTATTGGGCCTGGAGGAGGCTCTCCTCGGCATCAAGGAGGGATTTCTGTGCTTCACGCATCTCAAGGCCTGACAGGTTACCCAGCATGTAGCGCTCCTGTGCTATCTCCATAGTCTCCTGCGCGGTCTTGAGGTTCTGTTCCTGTAGCTCAAGCAGCTTGAGGTTGTTCATGTAGGCCTGCCAGAAATCATCCAGATTGGCGCGGAGCTGTAGTTCAAGCTGCTCAACGGTGATATCGGCTGTGAGTTCATCCAGACGGGCGTTGCGCTCCTGTACGCGCTGTTTACCTGTAACCAGGTTTATACCCATTGTGGCACCGAAAGAGGGGCCCCAGTTGGTGCGCTCTGTGTAGGTGCTGTTGCCGTAGATGTTATGTGACAGGCCGTATGATGCATTTACCTTAAGATACGGATAGTTACGGGCCTGAACGGTGCGGCGGTCCAGCTGTGCCAGCGTACGGTTGCTCTCTGCACGCAGCAGTGATGCATTGGTCTTCATCATATCCTCATAGAGAGACTCATAATCAAGTCCTGTAAGCAGGTTGATGGCTGTATCGGCAGCTACATGTACTGAACGAAGGTCCTGGTTTGACATGAGGCGGTTGATGCGTATGTTGGCCGATGCCACAGACTCATGCTGCTTAAGGCTTTTTGCGCTGTCCGAGTTGAAATAAACCTGTGCCTGCTGCATCTCAAGACGGGAATTGCCACCCATGTCATAGCGTTCACTGCTTATGCGCAGACGTTCCTTGGACAGGGCAGCTGCATACTCCAGATTCTTAAGGTGTATGGTCTGTTTGACCAGATTGTAGTACTCTGTAGTGAGGCTTGCTATATAGTCCTCAATCGTGATGCGGGTCTGGATTGTACCCTGGTTGTGCAGTTCATCCAGGCGGCTGCGTGTGGCCTGTATGCTGAATCCGTCAAAAACGGTCCAGTCAGCACGGATCTGGGCGCTGAGGGTGTGGTCCAATACATTGCGGTTAGAGACAGTAGAACCATCTGAGGCAAGTGTAGCATCATTGCTGGAAATCGAGCCAGAGTAACTGCCCGATGCACTTACGGTGGGTGAACCTCCGGCATAAAGCCAGGAATCATTGTTGGCGGCTTTCTCCTCAGAGATATTGACCAGTTTTATCTGATAACTATCACTGATGCCTTTTTCAAGACAATCCTTAAGAGTCATGATCTGGGCTGATGTTCCCAGACTGACAGACAAGGCTGCAATAGCCAGTGTTATCGTATGTGGTTTCATTCCTTTTTCTTGCGGGTTTTACGGTCAGTTGAAATGTAGCTGTATATGGCAGGTACAATGTACATGGTAAAGAATGTGGATATAAGCATACCGCCTACAACGGCTGTACCCATAGCCACACGTCCGGCGCTGCCTTCACCGTGGGCGAACATAAGCGGCAGCAGACCCAGCATGGTTGATGTACTGGTCATGAGGATAGGTCTTAGACGCTGTATTGATGCATCACGGATAGCAATGAACTTGTCAATTCCGGCCTCCTGTTTCTGATTGGCAAACTCCACAATCAGGATACCGTTCTTGGCCACAAGTCCTATCAGCATTATAATGCCAATCTCACTGAATATGTTCATCGTCTGGGCTCCGCCGCGCAGGAATACAAGTGCTCCGAACACAGCCAGAGGCACGGTAATCATCACTATGAGCGGATCCTTGAAACTCTCAAACTGTGCAGCCAGGATCAGGTAGATAAGCAGCAGTGCCAGACCGAAAGCGAACAGCAGGCTGTTGGAACTCTCGCGGAAATCCTTTGACTCACCGGTAAGCGCGGTGCGGAATGTATCATCAAGAGTCTCCTTGGCAATCTTGTCCATCTCGTCAAGTGCCTGTCCAAGAGTGTAGCCTTTACCCAGTCCGGCCGATACGGTGGCCGATACGAACCTGTTGTAACGGTAAAGGCGGGGTGGAGCGATATCCTCTTTAAGATCAACCAGGTTCTCCATCTGTATCATGCTGCCGTTTCCGCTACGCATGTAGATGGACTTGAGGGCCTGGGTGGTGTTACGCTGCTGGCGGTTTATCTCACCTATGATGTCATACTGCTTTCCGTTCATGTAGAGGTAACCCATTCGCTGGCCGCTCAAGCCCCACTGCAGGGTCTGCGCAATGTCACGGGTGCTTACGCCCAGCAGATTGGCCTTTTCACGGTTTATGGATATGCGGACCTCAGGCTTGGAGAACTTAAGGTCTGCATCGGCCATCTGGAAGGCAGGGTTCTCATTGACACGGGCCAGGAATTTGGGCAGCACATCCTGCAGCTTCTCAATATTGGTGGCCTGCAGAACGTAGCGTACCGGCATGCCGCCACGGCCGCCTGCAAATGATGACTGTTGCTGTACGAACGCGCGGGCATCGTTCTCGCGGCGTACGGCGGCGCTCAGTTTCTCAAACACCTCCATCTGCGAGTAGCTGCGCTCGTTAATGTCCTTGAGGGTAATCTGTATGTTACCGCCGCCGCTCGATACACGTGCTGTCACGAACTTGGCATCGGGCATAAGTGAATCAACCACATCGTTTATGCGCTCGGTGTAGTCACGCATGTACTCATAGGTTACGCCCTCGGGGCCCTGGGTACGGACTGTCACCTGTGAACGGTCTTCCATTGGAGCCATCTCAGACGGGGTCTTGGTCCACATCCAGACTGCTGCTCCCAGCGCCAACACCATGGTGACTATTGTTATCCAGCGGTTACGCAGGATGAACTCCAGGCTCTTGCTGTAATACTTGTTCATGCCATCAAAGAAGGGCTCTGACCATGCGTAGAACGCATTCTTCTTTTCACGCTTTACCAGAATCTTGGTAGAGAGCATTGGGGTGAATGTAAGAGCCGCAAAGGTCGATATCACCACGGCGCCCGCAATCACGAATGCAAACTCGCGGAACAATCGGCCCGTCTGGCCCTGCATGAATACGATAGGTACGAATACGCAGAGCAGTGTGATTGAGGTCGATATGATGGCGAACAGGATCTCGCGCGAGCCGTCTATGCCGGCCTGCAGCGGGGTCATGCCTTTTTCTATTCGGTTGTAGATGTTCTCGGTCATAACGATGGCGTCATCGACCACAAGTCCTACCGACAGCACCACCGCAAGCATTGAGAGCACGTTGATACTGAATCCCAGCATGTACATCACAAAGAATGAACCTACAATTGATACAGGGATTACAAGGCAGGGGATAAGGGTTACACGCCAGTCGCGCAGGAACAGGAAAATGATGAAGATAACCAGTATGAATGCCTCATACAGGGTGGTCTTTACCTCATTGATACTGGCGCGGATGAATCGGGTGTTGTCAAATCCGTACTCGTAACCAACGTCCTCAGGCAGGTCCTTCTCCATCAGTTTCATGCGGTCATAAACGGCGTTGGCAATGTTGATGTGGTTGGCACCCGGCTGCGGGGTAACTGCCACACCCACCATGGGGATGCCGTTCATCTTCATGTAACTCTTTATGTCGCGCGGGCTGAGCTCGGCCTGGCCAACGTCACTGAATCGGATTACCTTGGTGCCGTCATGCTTTATTACTAGGTTGTTGAACTCCTCAGTGGTGTGCATCTGGCCTAGGGTACGTATCTCAAGCTCAGTGGTATTACCCTCAATGGTACCTGACGGCAGCTCCACGTTCTCCTTGTCAAGGGCATTCTTTACGTCCATGGGGGTGATGCCGTAACCTGACATCTTTACTGGATCAAGCCACAGACGCATGCAGTAACGTTTTTCACCCCATATCATTACGGAGCTTACGTCCTGGATGGTCTGGAGCTGCTCCTTAACCACAAGGTCTGCCAGCTCACTCAGTTCCAGCAGGGAGCGCTTATCGGAGTGCAGGGCCACCATAAGGATTGGCATTGCGTCGGCATCGGCCTTGGAAACTGTGGGGGGATCGCAGTCACGGGGCAGCATTCGCTGGGCGCGCGATACCTTGTCACGCACGTCGTTGGCGGCGGTCTCAAGGTCAACAGAGAGCTCAAACTCTACGGTTATGCGGCTGCTTCCGTACTGGCTTACCGATGAGAGTGAGCGGATACCCGGGATACCGTTGATCTGCTGCTCGAGCGGCTCGGTAATCTGATTCTCAATAACCTCAGCGTTGGCTCCGGGATAGGAGGCCGATACCGATATTATGGGGTTATCTACTGACGGGTACTCGCGCACACCAAGGCTGGTGTAACCTACGATACCGAACAGTATTATTATGAGCACCAGTACTGTGGCAAGTACCGGTCGGCGGATACTAAGTTCAGAGATGTTCATCGTCAGGCGGGATTATTTGAGTTCAACCCTCATTCCGGTACGCAGCTGCATGGTGCCGCTGGTTATAACGGTATCTCCAACATTGAGGCCGCTCAGCACCTGAACCATTGCATCGGTACGCAGACCCTTGGTAATCTCCTGCGGAATGGCCTTGCCGCCCTTATAGAGGAACACCTTGTCTATACCCATCTCGGATATGATGGCCTCGCTGGGTACTGCAAGGGCGTTGGGGAATGTGCGGGTATTCAGGGTTACGCTTACGTATCGGCCCGGAACAAGCTTGCCGCCCACGTTATTGTAAATGGCACGTACCAGATAGGTACGGGTGCCCTGGTCAACCTTGGAGTTGGTGGCATATACCTGGGCGGGGAAAACTTCATCAATGCCCTCTACCGTGAATGTGAGCTTGGCGCCGTTCTGGAGCACGCCTGCGTAACGCTCGGGGATGGCAAACTCCACCTTGAGTTTCTCAGTGTTGGTGAGTGTGGCTACGCTTATGCTGGGCGATGCGTATGCACCCACGCTTACCTGACGCAGGCCTATTATTCCGTCAAACGGGGCCTTGAGCTCGGTCTGGTCAAGCTTGGCGCGGCACTCCTCTATATCGGCCTGGAGCTTGTTGAAGTTGGCCTCGGCCTCCTGGTAAGCCTCCTTACTTACGGCCTCCTTCTCGTAGAGCGCTTTCTGGCGGGCCAGACGGTCCTCGGTTGACTGATACTGGGCCTCTAACTTCTTGAGTTGGGCCTGTAGAGGGGCATCGTTTATCTTGGCCAGTACCTGACCTTTACGGACCTTGCTGCCCTCCTCAAAGAAAATTCCGGTAATCTTGCCCGATGTCTCGAATGACAGGTTCACCTCCTCGTTCGGAATGAGGCTTCCGCTGATGTTGATGCCATCTACAAGCTCAGTGGGCTGCATCACTACGTGACGCACCAATAAAGTCTGGCCTCCTCGGCCTATCGGCGCACCGGCTGTGGGCATCGGCCCCGTGGGTATTTCTGAGTTTGATTTTGGTTTAAAACGGTATATTCCTAAAACGGCCAGTCCTATAACAATAGCGGCAATCAGCACCCATTTGGTAGTTTTGCTCATAAATATAAGGTTAATCTTAAAGGTGCAAATTTACTTTTTTTTTTAAAAACGCCGCATTGGGGTCGTTTCCTAATGCGGCGTTTTTTCACTTTTTTTGCAGGACGAAAGTGTCCATGTTGATCTTGACGGTGAGAGCAGTCTTGGTCAGCGAAATGACAGTCCACTCGGAGTTGAACGAAGGCCTTACAAGTGACTCGGGAGTCACATACCAGGTGGTCGACTCCATGGTTTCCTCATTATAGTCGTAATAGACATTCCCGCCGAGGGAATAATCCGGTTTCATCACCTGATAGTATGACGCAAATTGCTCAGTAGGAGTGAACGACAGTTTTTTATTGGCATAAGCCCAGGTGCCCTTCTCCTTGTTGCCCACGGTCTTAAGGCCCTGAACTTCATCTTTTGTGGTGCCGGCTGTCTGGTAGGTATGCCAGTTTGTATAATTCTCTCCTTCAATCTGAAGGCGCCATTTCTGGGGATAACCCTGGCCGAAATCATGCTCTACACCACCTTCCCAGGTACCCTGAAGGTTGGCTGCGTTAATCTCAACAGTAACGTTCTTTTCGGGTTCGTTCTGCTCTTTTTCTTCATTTTTATCACAAGAGGCAATGGCCATCATCGCAAGTGCGGCCGATAAGAATAGAAATACTTTTTTCATAACTGATTGGTTTGATTCACAAATGTATAAAAAATCGCCGCATTGGGGTCGTTTCGTTTTGCGTCACTTTTACAGGAGGTAGACTATGAGGCAGCAGATGGCGGCAACGGGCAGGAGTCCCAATCGCAGCCAGGCGGCAACGATGCCTACTACCAGCGCAATCAGGCCGGGCCAGGGTGTGGGTGTGGCCGATATCATATCGGGAAACGTCATGACTGCCAGCGTGACGTATGGCACGTAGTAAAGGAAACTTCGCACAAAGCGGTTGCTTATGGGTCCCTTGATGAATACCATGGGCAGGACGCGAATCAGGTTGGTCGTGACAATGGCTAAAAGTATGTAAATCAGTATTCTATGCTGCTCCATTGTCATCGGACTTAATAGGTTTGAGCCATGCCGCTACGGCCGATATCACAACGGTCAGAACGACTGTTCGCATGCCGCTGCTCCACTGACTGATGACAGGCGCCACAGCGCAGATGCCGCTCAGAGTGAAACTGGCGATGACGGCAAAGAGCACGTTGCGGTCT
>CACYHN010000008.1 GCA_902774275.1 uncultured Bacteroidales bacterium | reverse complement strand
AAGCATCACTGCTTTACATGCTCCATTTAAAATGCTACTCTTAGTGGCAAAAGTACAAACAATTGGAATGCTACGCAAAATAGCAAAAACAAATCCGTTTGTAAACTTTGCTTTCTTGTGCAGAACTGCGTGCCACCATACTTTTGCGGCAAAATTTTTAGAACAATGAAAAAGCAAATCACATTAATCGCGCTGTCAATAATAAGCACAGCAATTCAGGCACAGATCATCCGTGGCACAATCAGGGATGCCGTAACAACCCAACCCATTCCTTTTGCAACTGTCCTGTTAACAGGTGAGGATAAGGGTTGTGCGGCCGATGCAAACGGTCAATTCATAATTAACAATGCCGACTTGGGCCGACACACGGTTCAGGTTAGCAGCCTGGGTTATGAATCAGCCATATTTAAGGAGGTTACGGTTGTGAGCGCCCGCGAGACGGTGCTGGATGTTGAACTCAGAGAGTCAGCCGAGATGCTGGATGCGGTGGATATCCGCCCCGTTATTTATAAGGAGGCTACGATAAACAGGATGGTGGCAGTTGGAGGCCGTATGTTCTCAGTTGATGAGGCGGCCCGATATGCGGGCGGTTTTGATGACCCGGCACGTCTGGCCACCTCTTTTGCCGGTGTGGCATCGGGCGGAAGCAACAACGGAATCTCTATCCACGGCAACGCACCTCATCTGCTGCTGTGGCGTCTGGAGGATGTGGAGATTCCCAATCCTAACCATTATGCCGATATCTCCGTGCTGGGCGGCGGAATATTCTCATCGTTGAGCGCGCAGGTGATAGGCAATTCTGATTTCCTGTCATCGGCCTTTCCGGCTGAGTACAGCAATGCCGTATCGGGCGTTTTTGACATGAAGATGAGGACTGGTAATGCCAGCAACCGTGAACACACGTTCCAGGTGGGAGTAGGGGGCATCGATTTGGCATCAGAAGGACCTATAGGAGGTAACGGGGCATCATACATTGTCAACTACCGATACTCCATGACGGGGCTGATTGACCAGCTGGGGCTGATTGACATGCAGGACCAGAACCTGCATTATCAGGACCTTAATTTCAAGGTCAGCGTGCCTGTGACGGAACGTGCAAACGTGGCTTTATGGGGCACCGGATTCATTGACCGGTTTGACTCTTATACACCTGTTGACCAGCGCAAATACCGCAAGGATTTCATGCAGTCTTACTCCAATCAGCTTATGGGGGCTGCGGGGCTCTCTTACACTCAGGGACTCACCAGCGGGCAGATCAAATCAGTGATTGCGGTGACTGCGTTTGGTGACAGCAACGGCGAGGATTGGCTGGATGAGCAGGATCAGGCCAGTCCGCATATGGTCCTGACGCATGATTACACCAATCTGATAGCCAAGACCACATACACCCGCAAGTGGAACCCCGAGGTGACTACACAGCTTGGGGCGCAATATACTCACATGTTTTACGATATGAATATGACTATGGCGCAGTCAATGGGAGCCAGTCTTATGCCTGTATATGACGGTCAGGGTAACAGCGGCCTGATGATGGCGTTCGTGTCAAACTCCTGGCGGCCATCAAGAGACTGGACGGTAAACCTGGGGCTGAACGGGCAGTACATGAGTCTGAACGGTGCCGGAACGGTTGAACCGCGTATCGGCCTTACCTGGAACCTTTTAGAGTCCATGAGTCTGAGTCTGGGATACGGTTTGCACTCCAGGGCTGAAAAGACCGATGTATATTTTGTGAATACCGGGGGCGGATATGTAAACAAGAGGTTGGGGTTCACCAAGGCGCATCACTTTATGCTCTCCTGGAACTGGAATCTGTCTGAGAACCTGCATCTTAGGGTGGAGCCGTATTACCAGTATCTGTTTGATGTTCCGGTTGAGGAGGGTACATCATACAGCGTCCTGAACCGCACGGAGTTCTTCCTGGATAAGACGCTTGTAAACAAAGGACTTGGCCGTAATTACGGTGTTGACGTGACACTTGAACGCTATCTGGATCAGGGCTGGTACGGCATGATAAGCTCATCAGTCTTCAAGTCCCGATACATGGGCGGCGACGGCGTATGGCACAGCACCCGCTATGATCGCGGGTTCATCATCAACGGGCTCATCGGTAAGGAGTGGTCTTTTGACGGCGGCCGGAAAGTGTTGTCATTAAATCTCAAGGCAACATATCAGGGTGGCGACAGGACATCGGCCGTGGATATTGATGCAACTCTGGCTGATCCATCTCATACCGTTCGATACATTGATTCTGATGCATACTGCAACCAGTACGACCCCATGTTTATCCTTCACTACACGGCATCGTACCGCATAAACAGACCGCACTGCTCACATGAGTGGTCCATAAAGCATGTCAATGCAACCGGCACCCTGAGTTATTACGGCCATGAGTTCAACGAACTTACCGGCCAGATTGAACCGGGTGCGTTCACATTCTCCCTGCCCAACCTCTCCTACAAAGTCTGCTTTTGAGCAAAATGTGGAATTGGGGACTGTCCCCAATTCCACATTTTTTTCTAACTTTGAACCTGATTAAAGACACCAATTATGAGAAAACTGTTTTTGCTTGCAGCGTTTGCTGTTTCATTCCTTTGCCAGGCAGGTGCACAGTCTGATGTTTTTGAGGTGAAATCACCTGACAAGAAGATCTGTTTCAGCCTTAAGAGTTCTCCGCTTTTTAAACTTACATATAAGGTTTCTATAGCAGGAAAGGATGTTATTGACTGGTCTCAGGTGGGTTATACGCATAGTGCTGACAATGCGTGTGATGTTGCATCCCTTATGGCTTTATCGGAGGAGACGGGACCAACATTGGTTGTTTGGAAACCGCTGTGGGGAAAGCGTTCGGAGGTTAAGGATGTTTATAACTCCCGTACATTTCAGATTTCTACAGCATCATCGCCCGCAGGTATATTCACTATGGAAGTGCGTGTATATAATGACGGTGTGGCATTCAGGATGAAGCCGGTCAGAGCCATGAAGGATGAGGTGTCTGATCTATATGAGCACACTGATTTCTCTTTTGCGGGTGATTATACCGCTTGGTACTATAATGGTGAACGCCATAATATAGGTCCTGAGAAGTTGTCCGATGCCAGTGGTGAGCGTCTTCCGGTTATGACCATCAAGGCGGCCGATGACCTGTACCTTGCTCTTCACGAGGCTGATTTGAGTGCCGAAGGATGGCCTATGAGGCTGCGTTCGGAGAGCGGCTCAACCAAAATGAGCATTATTCCTGAAAAGAGTGTGCTGCCGCCTGCTGTTGATGATGAATTCATAGGTGCATGGCGTGTACTGATGGTTGGCAAGACTCCCGGTGATCTGGTGGATTCACACCTGCTGGAGCTGCTTAATCTGGAGCCGGAGGGTGATTTCAGTTGGGTGCGCCCCGGCGTGTACCTGTGGGACTGGCGCATTGACGGCGCAGTCTGGGAGGGTTATCACTATGGCATGAATTATGAATCATGGGTCAAGATGATTGACTTTGCCGCGGAGCAGGGATTCCAGGGGCTGGTGCTGGATGCTAACTGGTATGGCCCCGAGTTTGAGAAGGATTCAGATCCTACCAAGGGTGACAAGGCGCGCGATGTTCAGCGTATTATTAAATATGGTAAGGATAAGGGTGTTGGCGTGTGGCTCTACCTGAATGATGTGGCCGGCACCAACTATCCAATTGAGGAGACTCTGGCCCAGTATGAGGAGTGGGGCGCAAGTGGTGTAAAGTACGGCTTCATGAACGGCAGTGCTCAGGAGAAAAACCGCAAGACCCAGGAAATTACGGCTCTTTGTGCCAAGCATCACCTTATGGTTGATTATCATGACTATCCGGTGCATCCGTTTGGGCAGATGCGCACATATCCAAACGCCGTTACGCGCGAGTATTGCAAGGCTCAGCTGGACGGCCGTCAGATCTTCCAGCCCAAGACTTTTGTGACATCGGCCTTTGTAAATATGGTGGCAGGCCCGATTGACCAGAACAACGGATTCCTGGAGTTGCATCAGGGCCGCACTACCCGTAAGGATAATAATCAGGAGGTGCCATCCACCGTAACAGGTGAGATTGCACGTACCATGATTACATGGTCGGGCGCTACGGTTATCCCTGATATACCGGAGTATTATCAGAAGTATCCTTCACTGCTGGAGTTTCTGAGCGCCGAGAAACAGCCTTGGCAAGAGAGCATAACTCTGTCTGGCGAGATTGGTGAGTACATAGTGATGGCCCGCCAAAATAAGGATGGCGATTGGCTTATTGGCGCCGCAACTAATGAGGATGCGCGTACCCTGAGCGTTCCGCTGAGTTTTCTGGGCAAAGGCAAATACACAGCTACGGTAACTACCGATGCAGAGGATACACACTACCGCACCAACCGCGAGACCCTCAAGACTGTGGCTCCGCAGAAAGTCAATAAAAAATCTGTATTGGAACTGAATCTTGCTCCAGGTGGCGGAGCCTGCGTTCTGATCAGGAAATGATACATCAGGTAAACGTTGTTATTTATAGAATTTTAAGTATTTTTGTGCCCAGCAAAATAACGTTTAAATAGCCTTTTTTATGAGAAAGATTATTCTTTTGTCCTTTATTGCAGCATTTAGCGCAACATCAGCAAATGCTCAATTTCTGAACAGACTTACAGAGAGAGCTGCCCAGGCTGCAGAGCGCGGCGTGAGCAGAGCAGTAGAGAAATCAGTAGAGAAAACTACTGAAAAAGCCACTGAGAAGGTGCTTGGAGGTGCTGAAAAAGCTGTTGAAAAAGAAGCTGACAAGGCTGCCGAGGCCGCAGCTCAGGCAGCAACAAATGCCACCAAGGCATATACTGACGGCATAATCCAATCAGCCAATGAAGCAAATGCTGCAGCTATGGAAGCAAACCGCATCAATGACTCCATACGTCAGGCTACCGGCATGGCATCACAGGCTGCGATAGATTATTCAGGTTTGATGGGCTCATATATGTCAATGATGGGTGCAGGAACTCCTACCGTTGAGGATAAGGGGAATGAGATAATTCTTTCATGGCAGTATATACAGTTCACATTGCAGTGGGTTGCTACATTCCAAGGTGATAATTGTACTGAGTCCAAGAGGATGTACACATTCCAGAGTCCGGAACTAGCCACTCAGTATTATCGTGGACAGATTGAAGATCTGGATAAGGATGAGGCAAAGAACTGGTCTGTAAAAGAGAAGACCGTGACTGAAGATAACTCAGAAGAGTTCAAAGGCAAGGACAGGATTGAGATCAAGGCTTCCATGCAGCAGATTGTACTCTCCATGGGTGGTAAACTGGAATAAATGTAATGAAACTGAAACAGACATTCTTGGCAACCTGTGTGGTGCTGATGCTTGGCGGTTGTACTGAATACAGGCCAGAATACGGTGCGCCTATGTCTGTTCGTGTTTATGGAGTTTCAGGAAAATCTGATCTTACTCCGGGACTTAAACTGGGGTTGTTCGTGGGGGAACCGTTAAATGTCGGTAATGTTCCCATGACGGTTTCCTTAAATGGAACGGGACAGCTTGACAGAGAGGTGAAGTGGAAATTTGACCAGTCATCATCGTCCCATTTCTTTGTATATTCTCCTTATGATGCCTCTTACTCAGGAGAGCAGCCTATAGAAATTCCTATTGACCAGAGTACAGAAGAGAAGTTCCTTGCTGCCAATGTGCTGACCGGTACGGTTTCTGCCAGTCCAAAACAAGTGGCGGTGGGGCTGACTCTTGCCCATGCCATGACTGCCATGTCCGTGTCATTTGAAAACAAAACTGATGAAACGATCAAATCCGTAAGTGTGACCGGTTTGATGAGAGAGGGAATGATGGACATTGAAACAGGTTTATTGGAGGCTACGGGTGCAAGCGACAGTATAAAACCTTTGCAGTCACCTGATGGCTCAGACGCATTCTGTTTCCTTTATGTGCCGCAGGAAAGTACGCCTACACTCAATATTGAGATGGAATCAGGAAAAAGGATAATCATTACGTTTGATGCTCCATTTCCTAAGAATGCAGGGAAAGTTATACGTAAGGAGGGCATTATCCTTAGAGAGAATATGCTGACGGATGACGGGCAGAATAAGCAGATACTTCCCATGGAGGGGGCTAACATTACAGACTGGCCGGAAAACGGCATACCGGTGTTCCCATTATACAAGGAATCCATAGTGAGCGTGTTTGCCGGCAAGAACGCATATGGCCTATATGACTTTTCACAACCTGACACCGTTATTTATGGTTTTGCGGGGAAGGATGCCAATATGCAATTCTCTGTGAGAAGGTATGTTACAGGACGTTCATTCCAGCAGGCACACACAGCCAGCGGGGAGGTACATTTCTTCTATATCTATGATTGCCCGTCAGTGCCAGTGTTGAAACAAAGCTATGATGTTGCTTTTAACGCTATGGGAAAAACAGGACAGAAGGGTTTTACCAGGTCGTTGGAATGCATTAAGATTGATAATAAAAAGGCATGGCTGATGGATAAGTCATGCTCTGTGGGCGTTATTTTGGCATTATGAGAAGGCGTGGTATTATAGCTGTATTGATTCTGGCGTTCTCACAGTGCGCAATGGCATCTGTGGTTACGCCTGAGGATGCTGCCCGTTATGCCGGTAAGTTTATGGGTATGAGCTCCGCTCCCACGCCCGATAATGTGCCTATGCAGAGATCCGCAAGCCGTGGCGGAGTGCAGGAACCAGAATACTACGTATTCAATAATCCGGGTGGTGGTTGGGTTATCATTGCATCCGATGACCGCATAACGCCGGTGCTGGCTTATTCTGAAAGCGGCAGTTTTGATCCCGATGCGGATATGCCGGAGAACTTGTCATCATGGATAGATGATGTATCCCAGGCCATAAACGTGATGCGTAATTCTGATGAGGTGGCATCGGCCCAGGTAAGTGCAGCCTGGAGTGCTTTGCGGGGCGTAGGTGATGCTCCGGAAAGCACAAAAAAAGAGATTGAAACGGCCTGTTGGGACCAGACCGCTCCATATAACAGTTTGTGTCCTAAAGTAAAAATAAATGGAGTTGAAACCTGCACTGCTGCTGGATGTGTTGCTACGGCGATGGCTATCGCAATGAGGCACAATAACTGGCCAGAGAAGGGAAAGGGTAGGATTGGTGGCTATTTTACCGATACACGAAAAGATTGGGTCAAATCATATTCTATTGAGGACAGAGAATATAACTGGAGTGTAATGCCTTTGTCTGATGGCGCCCGGGGTGGATGGACATCTGAGCAGAAACAGGAGGTGGCACAGCTTATGTACGATTGCGGCGTGATGGTTGAGATGGATTATACCTTAGATGCGTCCAGCGCCAAAATGTTTAAGATTGCTACTGCAATGAATGAACACATGTCATATTCTGACAAGATTCTGGAGATTTGCCGTGCATCATATCCTGTTGACGAGTGGTTCTCAATAATGAAAAATGAGATTGATGCAAACCGGGTGGTTATTTACAGTGCATCAGGTTCAGTTGGTGGACATGCCATGGTCTGTGACGGATATGATACGGATGGATGTAAACTCCATATCAACTGGGGATGGGGTGGCACTGCCAACGGCTTTTATACACTTGATTTGTCTGGAGTAAACACAAAAGTCTATAGGAATCTCAGTTTTGGCAGCAACCACCTGGCTGTAATAGGGATAGCGCGTGATACGAGCGTTGTAGTTCATAATGAGAAATCGCAATTGTGGCATTATCCTAACAGAGATTGTCCTGGTTTGACACCCATTACAGAAGAGGAGGTTTATATGCAGGATATGGTTAAGGGTGCAACGCTGTGTTTTAAGGTGGGCTGGTTCTTGAACCATTTGGATCATAGGGTAACTAAAGATTTGAAAGTCTGTCTTATGGATTCATCGGGTACTATACGTCAGGACGGGTGGACGGGACGTTTGACAGTGCCTGCTGCCAATGACCTGGGTTACATGGCTGAAACGCTGTCATCAAATCTTACGGTAACTCCTGAACTTACTGATTATTTCAAACTGTATTTCAAGGAAGGCTCCGAATGGGTTCCTGCCATCCATAATCATGAGCTGTTTCCTGATGCTGACGGCATATGTTGCGGCGTTACGCCTGATCCGGTCATTATCCTGCCGGATGAATGCAGCGCAGGGCAGCAGATTAAGTTGAAACTTACTTATGGCTTTGTTCCTGTCAAGACAGTAAAGTGGAGTGTCAACGGAACGGAGTATAATGCTCCCACTCTGGTTGTTGGGGCTGGTACTACTGAGATAAGGGCTGATGTTACGTATTATGATGACTCAGAAGGAACCATTACGGCTACGATTAATGCTGAATGAAAATATAGAATCTGTTTAAATTTGTTTCCGTTAATTTCTTACTGCCTCTTTTTCCCTCTTTTTTTACCGTTTATCAGTCAAAATGGACCTCCATTATTCCCTCAAAACGGTAAAAACATAGAAAAAAATAGTCAATAATCATCTTAATGGAACAAAATTAAACAGATTCTTAGTAACTTGCGGCTCGTTTTGTAAGAAGGATACAAATCAATAACTAAACAATACAATATGAAGAAATTATCCGGCATCATTGCTGTAGCTGCAGTTGCCCTTCTGGCATCATGCAGCAATGGAAAGTATGAATATCCTTTCCAGAACCCCAAACTTAAAGTTGACAAGCGTGTAGATAACCTTATGTCATTGCTCACTCCAGAGGAGAAGGTTGGACTTATCATGAACAAGTCAGTATCCGTAGATCGTCTGGGCATTCCGTCATACAACTGGTGGTCAGAGGCTTGCCATGGTGTTCGTCAGGGTGGTTACACCGTATTCCCGCAGCCTATAGGTATGGGTGCTTCATTCAATGAGCAGCTTGTTTATGATGTGTTCAGTGCAGTATCTGATGAGGCTCGCGCCAACTGGAACCGTTCAAATCATGATATCTTCAATGTTCAGATGGGTGCCAACTACGTTCCCGGTAACCCTGAGCTGACATTCTGGTGCCCCAATGTAAACATTTTCCGTGATCCCCGTTGGGGACGTGGTCAGGAGGCTTACGGTGAGGATCCTTACCATATGAGCGTTCTGGGTGTTGCCAACGTAAAGGGTATGCAGGGTAATGACAAGAAATACTACAAGACTCACGCCTGCGCCAAGCACTACGCAGTGCACAGCGGCCCTGAGAGCCAGCGTCACCGCTATGATGCAGTGGTTTCTATGCGTGATCTCTGGGAGACCTACCTGCCTGCTTTCAAGGCTCTGGTTCAGGAGGGTAATGTTCAGGAGGTTATGTGCGCGTACAACCGTTATGAGGGCGAGCCCTGCTGCGCAAGTGACCGTCTGCTCACTAACATCCTGCGTGAGAAATGGGGTTACAAGGCAATAGTTCTGACTGACTGCGATGCCATCAACAACTTCTATAACAAGAACCAGCACGGTACTCATCCCGATGCAGAGACCGCATCTGTTGATGCTGTCCTGTCAGGTACTGACCTGGAGTGCGGTAAGGCATTCATGTCACTGACCAAGGGTCTTGAGGACGGTAAGATCAATGAGGCTGATATAGACGTAGCTCTGCGCCGCGTGCTTAAGGGGCGCTTTGAGCTGGGTATGTTTGATCCCGCTGAGATGCTGCCTTGGGCTAACTTTGGTGAGGACGTTATCAGCAGTGAGAAGAATGACGAGCTTGCAGTTGAGGCTGCACGCCAGTCAATGGTTCTGCTCAAGAACAACGGCGTTCTCCCGCTCAACAAGAATATCAAGAAGCTGGCTGTCGTTGGTCCTAACGCCGATGACAAGAGCATGATGAACGGCGAGTACGGTGGCAGCCCCACAGAGGAGCATACACGTTCTCTTCTGGATGGTATCAAGAAGTTCTTCCCCAACACCGAGATTGTTTATGACCGCGCATGCGAGATTCGTAACGAGTACTACACCACATATTACACACAGGATATCAATGGTGGCAAGGGCTTGAAGGGTGAGTTCTTCAAGAACACTGAGTTCAAGGGCGCTCCTGCCGTAACCGGTAACTACACTGAGGTTAACTTCAGCAACTTTGGCGCTTATAACTTTGTTGAGGGCCTGGATCAGACCGATAACATATCGGCCCGTCTTACCGGTAAGCTGGTTGCTCCGTTCACCGGTGATATGAGCTATAACATCAGCTCAGACAATGGTTTCAAGCTCTATGTAAACGGACGTCTTGTTGAGGAGGCTAAGGGCGGTCAGGGTGGCCGTGGCGGTTTTGGCGGATTAGGTGGATTCGGCGGCTTTGGTGGCCGTGGCGGAATGCAGCAGATGAAGTCATTCAAGGTTACCAAGGGTCAGAGTTATGACATCAAGATTGAATATACTCACGCTACAGGTCAGTTTGCACGTCTGAACGCTCAGTTCTGCGTACAGAAGATTGCTGAGTTTGAGGATCTTGGCCAGAAGCTGGTTGATCAGAATGTTGACGCTATCATTATAATAGGTGGTATCACTCCTTCTATGGAGGGTGAGGGCGGTGATAAGCCCGATATTGAGATTCCTGCAGTTCAGCAGCGTCTTATCCGTGCTATGCACGCTACCGGCAAGCCGGTCATCTTTGTTGACTGCGCAGGTTCATGCATGGGATTCGGCAGCCTTGAGGATCAGTTTGATGCTCTTATCCAGGCTTGGTATCCCGGTCAGGGCGGTGCCCAGGCTCTTGCAGAGATCCTTAACGGTGACTGCAACCCCAGCGCCAAGCTGCCTGTCACATTCTACAAGTCAACTGACCAGCTTCCTGAGTTCACTGACTACTCAATGGAGAACCGCACATACCGTTACTTCCGCGGTGAGCCTCTCTATCCGTTTGGATATGGTCTGAGCTACACCACTTATGAATATGGTCAGGCTACTCTGTCAAAGAGCTCAATGAAGAAGAACGGTAGCGTTACCATCACCATTCCTGTTACCAACACAGGCAAGCGTGAGGGTACTGAGATTGTTCAGGTATATGTTAAGAGTCTTGACAATCCTGCTGCTCCTATAAAGGGTCTGCAGGGATTCCAGCGCCTGACTCTTAAGGCAGGTGAGACCGGCAATGCCGTTATCACTCTTACCGGCAACTCATTCCAGTACTATGATGAGAAGATTGATGAGGTTTCAACCTTCAGTGGCAAGTACAAGCTGCTCTACGGCTCATCATCAGCTGACAAGGACCTGCAGTCACTCGACTTCGAGGTACTCTGATTCCAATTGGAGGGGCACAAAGGGGACGGTTCTTTTTGTGCCCCTCTTTTTATGAGAACTTTTTGGGTATCAGTATCTGAAACTACGCGCTTCGCGCTATCCCTCCCATCCCTAATAAAACGCTCTGAAAGGCATGAGTAAACTCCTACCTTCCAGAGCATTTTCTTAGGCACGGGCCCCTCCCGTTCACAAGCCCACGGGCGGCCATGGTTTCTGATACCGATACCCCAAAAGTTCTGTGCACCTTGGATTATTATCAGAAGGGGCACAAAAAGAACCGTCCCCTTTGTGCCCCTTTGAGTTATTTGAAGTAGTACTGGCCTTTGCCGATGGATGCTTTGCCAAAGTTGATGGCGTTCTTGGGGCAGCGGTGATAGCAGCTCATGCAATTGGTGCAATGACCGTTCCAGTGGGGGCGGTTATTTTGCATCGTGATGTTTTGGAGGGGGCAGGTCTTGGCGCAGATTCCACATCCTATGCAGGCATCCGATACCGTGAACTTGCGGTCGGTTATGAGCAGGCCGTAGAAGAGGGGTTTGAGGATGTTTGATTTAAGGAATGACGATCTGCCCTTGAGTTTATCGTAATTGCCGCAGGCACGCTGCTGTATGAGTTTGACGGTATCTTCCAACTGCGTTTTTGTACTCTCAATCTTGCGCTCTGCATTCTCTGGTGTGTCAAGCTTGAAACCGGGCAGGTTGATGTAAGTCTCGGGCATCTGGAATGAGAAGAAGGCATCTAACGTTAGGCCTTGCTTGCGGAGATCCTTTTTAAGGTGTTTGATTGTGAGACCTGTCTCGTCACCGCAGGTGCAGGCTGCGAATACGTACTTGGGTTTACCTTTTATAATTGCCTTGCGCAAAAACTCTGATACGAGTTTGGGTACTGACCATGAATATACCGGGAACACGATACCCAGAATCTCATCGGAACCGAACTCAAGAGGTGCACCCTGGCGGGCTGCTTCAGGGATGAATACCATGTTGCTGTCACCCAGCTTTTCTGATAATTGATTGGCTACAAAACAGCTGTTGCCGCATCCGGAATACCAGAGTATCATATTACAAAATCCATTTTAATGTCATTGTCATCAGTAGGGACTGATGGCAGTTTCTGGCAGTCAAAGCAGACTCCTGCCTTGACGGCGTGAGGCAGCTGTGGTAGCAGGCGGTCGTAGAATCCGCGGCCTCGGCCCATGCGGTTTCCATCCTTGTCAAAAGCACGTCCCGGTACTATCACAAGTGAAATGGGGCTCAAGTCCGATACGGGCTCGCCCGTGGGCTCTGGTATGCTGAAACTCTCTCCCGGTGTCAGGGTAGAGGTGCCGGTGTAGCGTTTCACTACCAGGTCATCACCCTGTATGGATGGCAAGTAGAAACGTTTGCCGGCGGCAGTCCATTTCTCTATGAATGCGGGTGTCTGGACTTCATCGTCCATAGACCAGTATATGAGTATGTCTGTTGCCTTAATGAATGCATTGTTCTGTTCCAAACGTTCCCAGATTGCGGCGGACTGTGCGGATTTCTGTTCCGCAGTCATTACCGATATCAGTCGTTTTATGCGCTGTCGGGCTTTTTTCTTGTCATCATGCATGGCCTGCATGCTGAACTCACAACCGCAGTAGCGCTGGTTGTAGAAATCCTGCTCCTTTATGATCTGTGAGCGGCGTTCCTGCAAGCCTCCCTGACGCCAGTTCTTATCCCAGAAGGTCAGGCCCGGGAATTGGGATGCAGCCCACTGACCGGCTTCAACAATCTGGTCGTGGCGTTTCCATCGGCTGGAGTCAAGGGTGGAGGTAAAGGTCTTGAATCCGTGCTCTGATGCGTAGCGGGCGGCACTAAAAAGGCGCATCTTGAAACACTCTAAGCAACGTGCTCCGCGCTCGGGCTCACTCTCCAGGCCTTTTATGCAGCACTGCCATGCGGCGTGGTCATAGTCAGCATCGACTTTTTCTAGGCCCAGGCTGTGGGCGTATCGGGAGCACTCCTCCTTGCGTATCAGATACTCTTCATAGGGGTAGATATTAGGATTGCAGTAATATATGGTAGGGGTATAACCGTTCTGTATCATCCACTCGATGATGGCTCCGCTGCATGGCGCACAACATGTATGTAGCAGAATCCTCTCCATTAATGGTGATGATGAGTATGGGTTGTCTTGCCTTTGGCGGCGCAATCGGGACAGATTCCCTTGACCATAAAGTTAACGGTTTCAGCCTGGAAGCCGTCGGGTAGCTGTACGGAAGGAACAGGATTTTCTTCAAGGCAGAATGTGCGGTGACAAACCTCGCAGTGAAAATGCACGTGGCGGTCATCATCCACATCGCCTGTGGCGTGGCAGAGTTCATATCGGACACCCTCACAGCCGTCATCAATCTGGTGCAGCAGATGGTGTTCGTTGAACAGTGTCAGGGTGCGGAATATGCCGGACTTATCGATGGAGTCAATGGAATCTTCAAGTTCAGCCATAGTAACGGGGCGGTGACACTCAGCCAACGCCTTTAGTACCAGCAGCCTATTAGCTGTGGGCTTGATTCCGTGCTCCTGCAAAATCCTTTCAAGTTCCTCCATCAGTCAGTTAAGCACTTATCCAATTCAGACTTAATATATGCTTTGTCCAGATTCTGTCCGATGAAAACAAGTTTCTGCATACGGTCACCGTATTGCGGGTCCCAATCGGCAGCCAGGACCGGATCCTGGGCTATCATGGCGTCAAGTTGCTGCTTGGGCATGGTAGCATACCACTGGCCTGCGTTCTTGAGGCTCATCTGCTTACCTGCTTGCTCAAAGAGGTAGCAGATATCAAATTCATCGGCAAAATAGCACATACCTTTGGTGCGGATAACACCTTTGGGCCACTTCTTTGATACAAACCAGTCAAAACGGTTCAGGTCCATTGGGCGGCGTGCATAATATACATAGGTGCCTATACCGTACTCCTCAACCTCACCGCCTTCATGGTCATGATGATGGTGATGGTGCTCATGACCGTGATGATGCTCTTCATGCTCGTGATCATGGTCGTCATCGTCATCATCATCGTCATCATGGTGGTGATGGTGCTCGTGTTCATCATCATCATCCTGATGCTCCAGAGCATCACCACGTTTCTCTATCTCCTGAATCCAGGTAGCACTGGTGGCTACATTCTCAAAGTCAAAGAGATGCGTGTCAAGTATGTTGCTCAGGTCAATGTCTCCGTAGTCACATTCCAGTATGCGGGCACGGGGCTGCAGGGCACGTATGACCTTGCGGATACGCTCCATCTCCTGGGCTGTCACCTCTGATGCCTTGTTGAGCAGTATGATATTGCAGAACTCAATCTGCTGGATAACCAGGTTCTCAAGATCCTCCTCACCGATGTTCTTCTTGACAAGGTCATCACCGCAGCCAAACTCATCGCGTATGCGCAGCGCATCAACCACGGTTACTATGCAGTCCAGGTCTGGTATTCCATCCTTGTTGTATTTGGCTTCCATGCGGGGGATGGATTCTATGGTCTGGGCTATGGGGCCGGGCTCACATATACCGCTGGCCTCAATAACAATGTAGTCAAAGCGGTGCATGGCTATGATCTGGTGCAGCTGCTCTACAAGGTCCATCTTGAGGGTACAACATATGCATCCGTTCTGCAGGGCTACCAGGCTGTCATCTTTCATGCCTACCACGCCTCCCTGCTGTATGAGGCTGGCGTCAATGTTTACCTCACCTATATCATTTACGATAACGGCAAACTTTATGCCTTTACTGTTGCTGAGTATCTTGTTGACCAGTGTGGTCTTTCCGCTGCCTAAGTAACCGGTGAGCAGCAGTACCGGAGTTTTTTTCATCATATTCAAAAAGTATAATCAAGTGTCATGTAGAGACCAAATTCACCGTCTCTTTTGTCAAAAGGTATGCCAAATACTATTGTAGGAATAAAATTGTAATCAATAACCAACTGTGCGCTGATGCCGGCGCTCATGTGCAGCTCCCGGGCCTTGTCAAGTAATGATGCGCGGTAATGGTCATAGTCAGAGGCTGACACATTGTCTCTGACAGAAAATGATTCTACCTGACTGTCAAAACGGAAAGGCCTTACTATGGCGCCAGCATCAAAGAATGGTGTAAACACTCCGAATATACGGCGGTTAAGCAGATTGGTGTCAATCAGTCTGGCGCGCAGCTCAAAGTTGCCCCACAGATAGTCATTACCCATGACACGGTTGTACAGCACACCTCTGAGGGTGGTGGCGCCTCCAAGTCCGTCAGATGGCTTGAAGTTGATGATGTATGATTGCGTATAGAATGCCTGATTGCCGGCAAGTGTACCCTGATAGGCCAGGCTGTAGGCCAGTACCAGACGCTCGGTGCCAAGGCTGATATACTGACGGAAGCGTGCCGCAAGTTTTAGGAAATCATATCCGGTATGGAAGACATCGGGAGCCCATGCAGCATTAAGGTCTGCATAAATACCTTTTGTGGGGGCCGATTCCATATTGCGTGAGTCATATTTGAACCCAAGCTGGAATTCCATCATGTTGCCTCCTTTGGACTCATCATCCTCAATCAGTCCATATTGCCTGTATTCACGGAATAGGGTGTTGTCGGGGTCATATCCTTCCCAGTTCAGTTCCCTTATCCAATAGTGCCAATACGCAAGTTTGGCTGTCCAGTCAAGGTGTTTGGATAACGGCCCCTCAAACTCCAGTCTTGTATTGATGAACTTGCGGTCATAACTGTAATAGGCTATGCCTTTGTCGCGGTTGCAGTTCTTATCAGAGTCATAATCATTGACCGCACCGTTGAATCCATAGAACCAATACAGGGGATTGTTATCATAATAGATCTTGGCCGATGTCCTTATCTTGGGTATGATGTATTTGGAATCATACTGGAGCATGTAGAAGCTGGCATGTTTGGAGTATGTCAGGGCTTCCAGGCAGATGCGGTGCTTATAGTTGGGGTAGAGCCCTCCGTAGTAGTTGATGTCAACAAAACCGCCCGCCATCAATCCAAAGTCAGAGTCATATGCCAGTGCGGGTACTGGTGTAACGGACCATCCGTCTTTGGTTTCCTGTGTTTCACCGTCAGCAGCTACGGCAAAAGCAGGTATGAATGCAAGACTTATGATAAGGGCGGGCAGATGGAGGCGTGACATAAGAAATCAAAACAGATAATTGAATCCTATGTTGGTCCATAGTCCGGCACCGTCATTCTTGCTGAAAGGCTTGCCCGCCTCAAATGACAATACCATATTGTGATTCATAACCAGTTTGAGTCCAAGTCCCGCGGTGTAGTGTATTACATATTCATCACCTGAATATAACCCGGCTCTCTTTTGCTCCTCCAGACGGTATGCCTGCAGCACATTGCCGGCATCAAAGAAAGGATTGGTGGCTATCTGCCAGTTCTGGTTTATGAACTTGAAGTCATATATGCGCCAGCGCATCTCAGCATTGAACATTACAAATCCGTTGCCCAATACTCCGTTGCGGTTCACTCCTCTTACAGATGCGCTGCCGCCAAGACCTTCAGTGTACATCTTGCGGAAGAACATGCTGTTTATGTTATTTGTGAAATAATATGGGATATCACCCCACAGCTTTAACTGGACAAGTGCCCGGTATGCAAGAGTGAGACGGTCTGAATAAATTGGGAGGAACTGGCAGAGACTCATGTGTAATCCCAGGTTGCTGTATCCGCATCTGTCAATTATGTCAGGGCTGTAAACCAATGATACCTCTATGTTCTCTCCGCTGGTGGGGTCGCTGTCATGATTGCGTGAATCATAAACCACACCCAGTCTGAGCTGAGTTACGTTACCGCCTTTTTTTTCATTGTTATGGATCAGGTTTGATGCAACATATTGGTCATACAGGGTGGACTGGCCTTCGTATTCATCCAGGCTCAAACGGTCTGTGGTGATATGATAGAATGCTATACCTGCAGCTGCACTTAAGTTACCTGATATGGTTTTGGATATACTTGCCAAAGCGCGGAACTGGTTACGCGACATGAAGTTGTATCCTGTTTTGGTATCGGAAGGAAGTGTGGCTGGAACAATCTTGTCCGGGTCAAACTTTTGGGCATAACCGTTGTATCCGTAAAAACCGAATTTGGGAGCATTGAAGTATGCTACGTCAAAGAACAGCTTGCCGCCCGGGATTAAGTGCTTGAAATCACCGTATGTACGCAGTACGCTTGAGCCTTTTGTGTAGGTTGATGCTTCAAGGTTTATCTTGTAATCATAATTGGGATAATTGGAACCATCCCCGAAATTGAAAATGTCACAGCATATCCCGTACTGGAATCCAAGGTCTGAATCAAACCCTACGACAGGAAGCGGACCAAAGTTCCATCCGGTCTTGATTATCTCTTTTTCCTGTGCCTTGAATGGCAACGTCATGCATAAGGATAATAATACTGTAAGGCTTATTCTTTTTACTTTAATCATGGTTTATAAAAGCATGTTTCAGAAACCGGATTTGTTCTTGACTTTCTTTCTGATCAGGTCATAGCTTATGGTTATTCCGCCGCCGGTGATGTGATAACGTTCATAAAGATTGTTTCTCTTGATGAACTTGTCCGGATCCAGATTCCAGTCATAGTAATATTTTCCTGCGAACGGGTTACCTGCGTCATACGGGTCATACAGTGACAGATATACACCTGCTTTAATGAAAAGCTCAAGTTTCCATCTGGTGTCAGGATTCTTGCCTAAGGGCAGTACATATCCATAGCCCAGACCAAAACCGCCACCTTCACCCTGATAGCCGTGGCCATATTGCTTGTCAAAGCAGAAGTCATAGTAGTTGGCTCCTATATATGCAGAGAGGTAATGTCCGGAGTGATGTGAATTCTCCTTGAAATATCTGCGTCCTTCAATCTGAAGGTTAAGCATCTGCAGATACTGGTGCTTGCTTGGAATGGAATGCCATGGAAATTCATACTCCAGCAGCCAGGTCCATCGGCCCTTCTCAGTGGGATAGTACTCAAGCTCTATGTTGTAAATGGGGGCCCATCCCATATCCTTGGTAAAGAACGCATCATACAGGAGATTGGTCTTTACTGCCAATATCGGACGTACTCTTTCAGGCTCATCAGGTATTATCTGCGGCTCCTGGTAAGTGATATCCGATGGTGTGGGCTCAGACTCTTCAATGAATGGTGTCTCAGGCTTCATCTCAGAAGGTGAAACTAAGTGCAGGATATAGAGGCCTGAGTTACGTATTACGGGGTAATAGTATGTTGTGAGGTATTTGTAAACATCACCTGTCTTGGGGTTCTCGCCTAATGAATTTTTGAGCTGTGATTTCTTGGTGGCAAGGCTCAACTCATCAGAACGTATGATGTTCAGGATCTTTTCCTTGGTTTCCTCCTCAAGGTTGGGGTCCTTCTCTACATATTGGCAAAGATTCTCCCAAGCTTCTGTAATTTTGTTTACGGTAATCTTTTCCTTAAGGTCCGGGAATACTCTGTACATGTAGTTGACCATCACCTTTGAACGCTCTTGGGTGAGTTTTACGTTGCGCTCATAAGGACCTTCAGGTGATGATTGCGATACAACCTCTATCTCCTTGATCCTGTCAATACCTATGGAGTCTATCACCCTCTCCAGGCGCATAAGTGCCAGGCCATTGTTCATGTATGAGATATCCAGATCAGATTTGTCCAACCTGAAGTGGATCTCAGTATAGTCTGTAACCACATACATGCTGTCAGGCACAGGCTTGGGCATTACGCGGTCAACCAGGGTGTCACCTGCTGTAAGCGGATTGTCTGTTTGGGAAGAACTTTGGGCATAAAGAGTACCTGTAAGTACGGTACATAATGCCAGCATGACTGCCCGCAGTAGATTACTGAATGTATATATTCTCCCCTTCATAATATCACGCGTATATACGCATACTGTCTTGCAAAGATATATATTTTTGTAATAAAAAATTATATTAGAACAAAATCAAAGAAGGTTTTGGGAGTTATTAGGCCGTATTGTATGCGGTTTTGCTACTTTTGTACTCAAAATGTACTGTTATGAAGATTGATAAATCCACGCTCAGACCAGCCCTTAAGATGCGGCTTGTCTTACTGGTTTTCCTTCAATATGCCGTTTGGGGTGCGTATCTTATATCCATAGGGCGCTATTTGGCATTGGCGGGGCTCGGCAGCCAGATCAAATGGTTCTTTGCAGCCAATGGTGCGGTATCGCTCTTTATGCCTGCTCTGATAGGTATAGTGGCAGACCGCTTTATTCAGGGGCAGCGTACACTCTCTGTCTGTCACGCCCTGGCCGGAGCGTTTATGCTGTCAGCTGGTCTGTATTGCCTTAGGGCCGATAAGGTGGAATTTGCTCCGTTATATACCATGTACTGCATGAGCATAGTGTTTTTTATGCCTACGGTTGCACTTACCAACTCTGTCTCTTACAGCGTGATAACACGTGCGGGAGGTGATCCGGTAACTGATTATCCCCCAATACGCCTGTTCGGTACGGTGGGGTTCATCTGCAGTATGCTTGCTGTCAATTGGATACAGATAGACGGAATCAGGATGCAGGAGTCATGCACCCAACTCATCCTGTCTGGTGTCTTATCAATTGTGCTGTGCCTGTATGCCCTGACGCTTCCGGAATGTCCTGTCAGGGGAGGTAAAAGTGTATCTGAAGCATTCGGCATAAAGGCCTTCAGCCTGTTCCGGCAGGGCAGGATGGCTGTATTCCTTGTTTTTGCCATACTTATGGGTTCGGCTCTTCAGATAACTAACGGATATGCCAACACTTTCCTTGGCTCATTCTCTAACAACCCTGCCCTGACGGATACGTTTGCGGTAAAAAATTCTAACGCATTGCTCTCTTTATCGCAGATATCTGAGACACTTTGTTTCCTACTTGTCCCTTTCTGTATGAAACGGTTCGGAATCAAGAAGGTTATGCTAATGTCTATGGTGGCATGGGTGCTCAGGTTCGGGCTGTTTGGCCTTGGTACTCCCGATATGCCTGGCGTGCTGTTGTTTGTTCTAAGCTGTATTCTGTATGGCATAGCGTTTGATTTCTTTAATATAGCAGGTTCCTTGTATGTGGAGCAGAATGTTGACAAGAGTATCAGGGCGAGCGCACAGGGATTGTTCATGATGATGTCAAACGGTATTGGCGCAACCATCGGTATGATATGCGCAGGCTCGGTAATGGATCATTATGTATTCAAGGCAGCATCACCTGACTGGAGTTCTGCGTGGTTTGTGTTTGCTGTCTATATGATTGTGGTTGCCGTGCTGTTCAGTATATTCTTCAAGAACTCTGATTCACTGAAAAATCCTTAATAACAGGAATGGTTGACTTTACAGCGAACGTTTGTCAAGTTGCGTAAGGATTGTACGGTAATAGGCAGGAGTTACCGTGATGGCCTTGCCTGAAGGATTGTCTAGTGTAATTGTAAAATGGCCATGTTCCTTACCCCAGCGTACAATCTTGGAGGTGTTTACCAGGAATGAACGGCGGCAGCGTACTATTGATGTGCCTGAAAGATCCTCCTCTATTTTCTGTGATGTGCTACGCAGAAGATAGCTTGACAGTTTACCTTCCAGATTGTAAAAAATCTGTACATAGTTATCTTGTGACTCTATGTAGAAGATAGAGTCCTCACTGAGTGACATCTTATGTTTGCCCTGGCTGTCACGGAACTGGATCAGACGGTGTCCAGACTCTATGGTTTCACGCTTGTGTGTGACCTTGAACAGCTCAAGTTCCTCCTTCTTTGCCTTGTACTGGGCGTAGAACCATATTATGGAGTAGGGTATGGCCAGTATCAGTGCTACGCATAGCGGAATCCTTAACAGAAGCTGTGGAATTTGAATTGAGCCTAACTTGAAAATGACCGTGAAAAGATAATATTCAGTTGCTATGACAAAGAACTCAGCCATGAGCCATAGAAGAATACTCTTAACGGTAACATCATGTCTGTTACTGAAAGCAGACAGCAATAACTTACTCAAGATAAGAGTGCTGATTGCAACGACATAAAACAGTGCGGTGATGCCCGTCTGTTTCCAGGAGTGGAAGCCGAACCATGTGGTTGAATAGGCTAATGTGGGCTGATACAATGACATGAACAGCATTGAAAACAGTGATACAAAAAGTACTGTGCGCAGCAGAAAAGTTCTCTGCAGCATCTGTTTTGGAACTGTTATGTTGCTATTTCTTGTCATACGCTGCAAAGGTACACTTTTTTTGTGTAATTTTGCAGCCTGAAAAAATGAGAGATACTTCAATACCTATATGCAAAAGATTATAATACTGGACTTTGGTTCCCAGACTACGCAACTTATCGGCCGTAGAGTGAGGGAGTTGGACACGTTTTGCGAGATTCTGCCTTACAACAGTTTCCCTAAGGATGATCCGGATGTAATTGGTGTCATTCTGAGCGGTTCACCCCTGAGCGTATATGCTGATGATGCTTTCCGTCCTGACCTTTCAGGGATAGTGGGAAGGTACCCCGTACTTGGCATCTGCTATGGAGCGCAACTGCTGAGCTATACCTACGGCGGCAAGGTGGAACAGGCCGGTACACGTGAATACGGTCATGCATCATTAGGTTATATTGATCCGGAATGCCCGTTGTTCAAGGGTTTTGAAAAGGGATCGCAGGTATGGATGAGTCATGGTGATTCCATTACGTCCATCCCGGCCGGATATCATGTCACGGCATCTACTGAAAGCGTAAAATATGCTGCTTTTGAGTGTGCTGAGAAAAGTGTCTGGGGTGTTCAGTTCCATCCTGAAGTGGTTCATTCTCTGCAGGGTAAACTTTTGCTTGAAAATTTTGTAATAGGTATATGTGGTAGCCGTAAGGAGTGGACATCTGATTCTTTCATTGAGAAGACCGTGGGTGAGCTTAAGGCTGAACTTGGAAATGACAAGGTGGTGCTTGGACTGAGCGGCGGTGTGGATTCATCGGTTGCTGCCGTACTGCTTAACAAGGCTATAGGCAAGAACCTTACCTGTATTTTCGTTAATCACGGCCTGCTGCGTAAGAATGAGTTCACGGATGTTCTTAATGATTATGTCTGCTTAGGCCTGAATGTAAAAGGCGTTGATGCCTCTGAGAAGTTTTTCAATGACCTTAAGGGCGTTACGGATCCGGAACAGAAGCGCAAGATAATAGGCCGCGATTTTGTTGAGGTGTTTGACGCCGAGGCACAGAAGATAACTGATGCCAAATGGCTGGCACAGGGTACCATATATCCTGACCGCATTGAGAGCCTGAACATTACAGGTAAGACCATCAAGAGCCATCACAATGTGGGCGGACTGCCTGCCAAGATGGGTCTCAGGCTTTGCGAGCCGCTTAAGTGGCTGTTCAAGGATGAGGTACGTGCCATAGGCCGCCGTCTTGGGATACCTGAGCACCTGATAGGGCGTCATCCATTCCCGGGGCCCGGTCTTGCAGTGCGTATAATAGGTGATATCACTCCACAAAAGGTGGCTGTCCTACAG
This sequence comes from uncultured Bacteroidales bacterium, assembly GCA_902774275.1. Classification (GTDB taxonomy): domain Bacteria; phylum Bacteroidota; class Bacteroidia; order Bacteroidales; family Bacteroidaceae; genus Colenecus. The sequence continues at coordinate 23,075 of CACYHN010000008.1, read as the reverse complement.
GAGGCTGATGCCATATTCATCAATGGACTGCGTGAATGGAAACTTTACGATAAAATCTGGCAGGCTGGCGCAATCCTTTTAGCTGACCGTACCGTAGGCGTAATGGGCGATGAGCGTACATTTGACAATGCCGTTGCCCTGCGTGCAGTTACCAGTGTTGATGCCATGACGGCTGATTGGGCCGAACTTCCTTATGAGTTTATGCACTGGGTGAGCAATGAGATAATCAACAAGGTAAAGGGTGTGAACCGTGTTTGCTATGACATCTCATCAAAGCCGCCAGCCACAATAGAATGGGAGTGATAACGCTTCTTTTTGTTGTCGGGATGACAACTTTCTCTTTATAATGTTAAAAAATGCAATCTGTTGAGTACTTTTTTGGATATGTTGCTCTTTAAAATAATGTTTGTTTGTACTTTTGCGCCGTCAAACAAGTGTTGATTATAAAAGGGATAAATAAGGACTTTAATTTATATTATATGAAGAAAACTACATTGCTTCTTTTGAGTGCTATCACTCTGATGGGTTGTGAAAGTATCACCATCGATGATGAGAATCAGTCAAATCCTGTTTTACCTTCAACAGAGGTTTTTGTTTCAGGACGTGCTTTTACTTACGCTTACAGCGGTACCAAGGGTTATGCTTGGCCGTATGCCAATACGGAAGAAGGCTGGGAAAGTGCCCGTTTCAGTATCCGTATAGATCAAACCTTCCCGGGCGTCATCAATCAGAGCTCAGAACTGTACTTTGGACGTAAGCCGAATCAAAGGGCATCAGCTCAGAATGATAAAAACAGAGGTGAGGTTTGGACCAATTATCCTTACGGACACTACAATGATCGTAACTTCGACTATTATAAACAGGATAGGGCAACGGGTAACAATATCGGTATGTTCAGATATGTTACTGATGTCAATGGCTTGAAGACACAGCTTGCCATTAAGAAGGCTCCTTCTGTTTATGATTTCTTGGAAGAAGAGAAGTCTGATTTACAGGCCCTGATTAATGCCAACAATAAGGTTGCTGAAAATACTTGGAAAATGGGTATAGTTGACAGCCTGCTGGCTTTAGGAGAAGAGCATCTTAACTCTCATGTTGCATGGTACGTAGTAAAGGAAGTTGGTGGAAAGGGCCTTTGGCATGTTAACGGTATAATGGTTGACACTGTTGTAGGGAAGCCTGACAAGACTCCAGACGATGTTGAGGTTGATATCCATCAGCAGCAGCATGCAGATTGGAGCGAGATAAAGACTTCTGTACATGTAAGAACTGATGCAGACTATGTAAAGATTAATATTCCTCTGACTGTTGATCAGATTGTTGAGCAGGATGATTTTGATATCAGAATCTTCAAGGATTACATTTCATCAGAAGATGCCAGCAATTTCTCAGGCGCTACTGTTACAATCACTCATGATGATAAGGGTATCACAATCCTGATTGAGAATATTGATTACGAGGCAATCAAGGAATACAAGAGCAGATTCGGTGACGGTCTTACTGTTGAGATATTCAGCTATACCACATCTGCTGATGCTGCAGCTGTTTGGGCGAATGTCAAGAATAGTTGCGTAGTTTCCACCGGTAAACCTTGCACAGTAGTTGGACAGATTACAAGTGCGTATGATATCGATGGAGATGGAAAGACAGAGGAAGCTCTCCTTACAGTAATGAATCCTTAATAAAACAAATTACTGATAAATGAGAACCGGTTCTCTTCAAAAGGGAACCGGTTCTTTATTTTTTGTATCCTCGCCACGACAGAGTGAGTAAGCTCCCTCTGTTCGTTTGGCTTATCGAAAAGTTCCCTTAAGACTGATGTCCGTAAGAGATTCCCGGGATTTTATTCAGATTCTGAATATCAGATCAGAATGAATGTTCATCAATAACTTCCTGGACTTCTTCATTGAAGGTAGTACGGGGAGTAATATATGTATTTGTGTAATAACCTTTCTGACTGGGCATTCCATCTACAAAGTCGCGCAAAGATTCAGCTCCTGTAGCTTGTTCATGCCACAACTGCTCATAGTCATGAACATAGTCATTTTGAGGTACTACATTTGTATCAAACTGCAACTCAATACAGGTGGTATCCTGGAAATTACCGTAGCAATAAACGAAATGGTCAACGTATCCTGTATTCTTGATGGTGTTGAAAGATAGAAATACTGCACCTGATTTATGTGGAAGTATCACTATCGGCAATTGGTTGCGAGGCACAATACAGCCGCATGTGGTCTGAATCTCCTGAATAAACAACGGATTGTTGGAAGTGTTTTCTATTTCATAGGCTATACTCATCATCTCACCTTGTAAAACTGGGTAATAATGGCGTACCGGATCAACAACAATGACGGTAGCCGGCTTCAAGTTCTTATGACATGATGAAAAGATGAGCACGATGACAGTCAATAATATGAGTTGTCTGCGGGTGAACTTATTCTTCATTTCTCTCCTTTTTATTAGAATCCTTCAATCTCGTCAATTGCCATGGTGCGTTCCTCCTGGTTGCGGACAATGGTGAGTACCAGCGTACCCTTGCAATCAGACGGAATGTTAAACTCCACGACAGACCTTTGAAGATTATTTGATAATGCTTTTGGGGTAATCTTTCCTATCTCACGATCCTCAGAGCTAAGTGAAACGCTTAATGGGAAAGCTATGTGATATATTTGGTTTCTTGCCATGTTAATGCGTATCCGCTTGATTCCTTTTGTATTGGGAATAGCAATCCTGAGTGCCGGTGTCGCCGATGACAACATCAGTCCACAATGATAATCAGACGGAAGTCCGATAAGCCCGTCGGTGAGTATGGATATGTCATTATATTCTTCATCGAGTGCCGTGAGCGGCTGGAGACGCACACCCTTGAGCAGATTCTTGTTACCGGCATCCTTGGCCTGCCTGAGCATATAACGATACTCACTGATATAACTGTCTATGTTGGCACCTGATTCACTGTATGTCACAATCCCTTGACTGGTCAGCCTCTCAAGTCCTTCAAGCAAACGGGCGCATCCTACGGTATCTGAATTGATGCGTTTCAATTCAAGGCGGGTAAGCATCATGGCCTGAGTCATTCTCCTGATCTCAGTACGCTCCGGGTCCTTGATCTGCATGATAAGGCTCATCAGCTCATCATGGAACTGCTCAAACTCAGCGGCAGGCAGATATATCTTGGAGGCCTTGGCGACACCTTCATATAGGGGGAGAGCCTTTCCTTTTTCCTTGAGCATGTCCTCCTGTAGAATCAGGAACTTGCTGATAGCCTCTCCTGTCACAGGATACAGCTCGCTGCACAGCTCCTTAAGTATCGGACGCCAATCTGTTTCAGGATCGCGCAGCAAAGCGGATATTATATGGGTCTTGATTCTGAAGAATGTACTGTAGTCTGTACCGCTTCCATTAAAGAATATGCCATTAACACCTGTTCTGGCATAAAGACTGAGTCTACGCTGGATGACATCAAATACCGGGATTGGGGTAAAGTAGTCATCAAAGTTATTCATGTAGTCCCATATATATATGCGCTTGGTATATTTTGACCACTTTAAGAGCAGTTCTTCAAATTTATCTTCCTGAACAGTGTGTACAGGAGAAAGCGGATATGACATGGCACTTATCAGCACGCCTGCATTGTCCGGTAATTTATGGTGGGGCAGGCTTGTGGTGGTGCGGTAATATGATGAAAAGAAGATATGTTCAGGGAAACGTTCCGTAAGACGCTCCAACAGCGCATAAACGGCTCCTGATGCATCACCCGCTTTGTTGCCATTCTCTACGCAACGGTCGCACAGGCACACTATGGAATTGTCATTGGGCAATATGGCAAACCTGATTGTCTTGTCACGGCCATAGTTGTTGACGATATAGTCCTCAATGTATTTGAACAGAGCTTCTGATGAGAAACAGAACTGGTCGCTGTTTACGCTGTTCCCTGATTTGGCAAATACTGTCTGTGAAGCATTCTTGGGAAGTACCTTGGAGAGATTATGCCCCCAGATACCCCAGTCGCGGTCCACATTGTTCATGTACAGATTACGTCCCTCATCAAAGGGAAGCTCAGGCAGATAAACCTCACGATACTCAAATGGAGAGGAATCATCGTGCTGTTCTGCAGCGTCATCGCACTTGTAGAGCAGGAAGGCGCTTAAGAAAAGCATTATATGAGCGGGGCTTATCATTGTACAAATGATTAAGTGGTTAAAAAGCTATATGAGCCTGAAATGTCAGCGCATATATGTTCCTGTAAGAGTCAGCCCATGAACCGTCTTTCATACGATATGGGTTGTAGCACGTGTTCCAGGTTCCGGTAAGACCCAGACATAACTGGCGCGTGCAGAGATACTGAAGGTCAAATCCCACCATAGCGTTGGTATGCGAGAGATTGCGCAACGCTGTCTGTTCAAAGAATGTCAACTCCGGGAATGAGCCGAAACCTGTGAGCAGGGTTATGGATGATACGTTGTCATTATTGAACAGGAATTTTCCCTTCAGCCCTACGTTGTAATACAGGCTGTTGGCCATTAAAGTGAAGTCTGTATTGCCTGTCAGGCTGATCCTTTCCCATGACTTTGTTACAGATGGTGTCAGGATGTATATATTGAATTCACTCTTTGTGGATAATCCATAATAGTTACCTCCCAGATAGAGATAGGTGGGGGGAGTACGACGATAGCCTAAACGCAGGGAGGGCGTCCAGTTGTTGCCGAGTGCATAAGAGGCTGATATGTTGGCGCTCACCTTGTTGAAATAGCGTGTGGAGGCGGCCAGGTTTATCATTCCGGTCAGGTTACCGAATTCATGTTCCCATTGAGCCATGAATTCCAGTCCTATTCCGCCGGATTCATTTTCATCACCTTCATGATAGCCGTCAATGCCTTTATAACTGATCTGCCCCGTATACGTGTTACGCTCTTCCATTCTGGAATAGCTGAGTGAGGCCACGGAATAGAGATGGCCGATTGAAGCCAAAGCCTCGCTGTGGGTATCAAAGAAAGCGTGTGTATATGATGCGTCTATCCTGTTCTTGTAACCACGGAAAGCCAGGAAACGCATGTGCTGAATATAATCCTCCTGTTCTGCATTGCTGGGTACATAGTAACGCATCTGATACTTATAGGCCTTCTCATACATCTTAAGGGATTCATAAACCTGGCCCTTGGTGTAAAGAAGCTCACGGTTCTCCGGATCATATACCAATGCGGTGTCTATTACCTGCATGGCTATGTCAGGCATCTTGTTCTCCATCAGTTGGGTTGCCCATTCCTGACTGATTCCCGAGTATGCGGTGGTGAGTTGCGGATTGGCAAACTCATCGCTGTTATTGCTTGGATTGAGTAAAGCCAGGGCTTCACTGGTCCTGCCCTGTTCCTGTAGTGAGATGGCCTGTTTGACTATGAAATACGGAGACTCCGGATAGTATTCATATCCCAGTTCAGCATACATGTAGAATTGGTCCTGATATTTGAGCGTCTGACTCATGTTGATGAGGCAACGCAATGCCACCTCACTGTCAGGTATCACCTCAAGTAGGGATTTGGCCTCATTATAGGCTGTGGTATATTCCTCTTCTTCAATCAGGTATTTGAGGCGTACTGCTATGATCTCCTCATAGGCCGATGCAAAACGCTTGCGGTTGTCAGGGCTGCGCCTTGCAGACTGGACAAACAGACGGCGTGCCTCAGCTAAACGGTTGAGATGTCCCAATACCACTATCTGACGTGAAACTACTGATGGCCATGCGTCGGCCGTGTCAGGCAGCAATTCAAGTAGTCTGTCCAGATGTATATAGGCTTCATCCCACTGCTGCATGGCAAAATCATGATCGGCAAGCTGCATCATCATGATAGTGTAAGTCTCTATCAGTTCCTCATCCTCAGGATTCATCTCAAACAGCTCATTCAGGATCCTTAAGCTGGCTTTCTCATTACCTGACTGCTTCTCAACGGTGTAGAGTTTCATCAACAGGGCAGGAGTACGTCCATCCCGTCTGATAGCCTCATTTATATAAAAGCGGGCATCATCATAATAGCCTCTTGTAAGAGATGTATTGATAAGGTAATTCAATGCGTCGCGGTCATGTGTGGCCGTATATAGACGTCCGTTGGATTCATATGGGTCATTCATTCGGGCGTCATTAGCTACATCATACAGCAAGGCGTTATATGCGTAATTGCCGCTCCTCTTGTTCTTTACAAAGGTCAGGGCCTGGGCATAGAGGCCAAGTTCTGACATGATACCTGCCACTTTGTTAATCAGTTCAGGATCATTGGGGAAACGTTCTAGCCCTCGGTTTGCTGCGCCGATAGCTTTCTCAAATTCACCCATCTTCTCATAAATGGATGCCAGTTCCAGATAGTATTCGCGCACATTGGGGTCTCTGTCAATCCATCTCTCCAGGTTGTCAGCCGCTTCAGAAAGAGAACTCTTCTTGACTATGTTGTCCCAATTCTCATAGTTGCGGCGTCTTACATCGGCCGCTACCAGGGAGTCATTGGGGTAAATGTGAGCCAGACGCTCAAGAGCGGCATCGGCCTCCACGTCATTTCCTAACTTGCGGTACAAACCTATCTTACGGCGCCAGAGATCCCTGTCATACGGCTGGAATTCAAGCAACTCGTTGATATAACAGATTGCGCTGGAGTAATGTTCCAGGTTGTCTTCTATGTCAACCAGGATTCTCTTGGCTCTATAATGCTGGTCATTTGCCTGAGTGGCGCGGACCAGATTATAACGCGCCTCTTTCATATCGCCAATGACGTAATAATACCGGCCATTGTAGTAACGCAGGTCCGGGTCATCAGGATAATCCTCCAATCCGGAATCAATCTCACGTTTGGCGGAGTTCCAGGCATTTGAGTTTACGTAGCCTTCAATGCGGTATATGTAATATCGTGGGAGATGCTTTATCTCACGGGCTGCATGTATTCCTTCTGTAAAGGAAAACAGCATGATGAAGGCTATCAGTATATTCCTTATTTTCATTTCTATCTCTTTTTAACACCTTTACGCTGGATAGGCGTCCAGACAGCGGTTGTGTTTATAATGAAACGCCAATAGCCCACAATTGAGCAATAGGTAATTATAGGGTGATATATGAACGGTTCAAGCAGCGTTGCCACCAATAGCTTGAAATAACTCGATTTGGTGTGTTTCCACTGGACGGCTTTCAGCTTGTAATCAAAGTACATTACAAAGAAAGATATGAACACTGAGAATATATAAATCATTCCGAATATGAGTAAAGCTGCACTCCAGTTGACACCACCGGTTAGCGTAAGCCAGATCATAAAGAGGAAACCGGTCATCTCAAACAATGGGGCAATGAACTCAAAGAGGAACAAGTACGGCAGTGTAAGAGAACCTATGGGGCCATAATGGGGGTTGAAGAACAACTTGCGGTGATTTGATACAATCTCAAAAAGTCCACGTGCCCATCTGGTGCGCTGACGGACCAGCTGCTTGAGAGAGCCCGGACCTTCAGTCCAGCAGCAAACTTTGGGAACAAGTGCCAGCTGGAAATCCTGCCCGCTGTTTTTCATGTATGTGACCATACGCAGCAGCATATCAACATCCTCAGCCATACTCATAGGGTCATATCCTCCGGACTTTACCGCAACGTCAGTATCAAACAGGCCAAATCCTCCGGATATGTTAGGCAGTGCGTTTATACGTGACCATCCAAGCTTACTTATGAGGAATGAACGCAGATACTCCAATTGCTGGAACATAGGGATGGGGGTGTTGGGGACAGCTGCCTCAGCCACTTTTCCGTCCTCAACGATACAGCCGTTACTCATAAGCATGGTGGCACCAACGCCAATCATAGGCTTGTGGCTGTTTATCACAAACCACATCATCCTGTAGAGAGCCATAGGCTCGATGATGCAGTCCACATCAGTACATACAAAGTATTTGTTGCTGCATACGTTGATTCCGGCATTTGAACCATCGGCTTTACGTCCACCGTGAACCTTATCGACTACTATCAGTTTGCTGTAACGTTCATCAGTTGATTTGAGAACCCTTTTGATAGGCTTGGACTGCACTCTCATGGCAATATCGTATGGAACCTCCACCAGTTTGTATTCTTCAATTAGCAGTTCCAATGTGCGGTCTGTACTTTCATCATTTACGATGATGATCTCATAATCGGGGTAATCAATCTGCATTATTGAATTGACGCTATCAATAATGGTAACCTCCTCATTGAATGCAGGTGCTATGATGGATACTGCCGGGGTGAGGGGAGAACCCTGCATAAGATATTTTATTGTCTCGTCGTCAGGCAGGTTTACGTCAAGCTGTCTCTGGGCCAAACGGCTCATGAATACAAGCCAGACATATCCCACCAGCAACATGATGGTGTAGGCAAAGACAAGATAACAGAATATATAATATATCGTTAACCACATATCCGAGTTTCTCTTTATGATGAATTATCCGTTGAAAACTGTCTCTACTGAAGGGTGGTAAGCCTGTTCCTTGTCAAGACGGATCTTTTCAAGGGTGATGGGGTTATGGAAAAATGTAAAGAATTTCTTGTCTGCTTCTGATGCATTCTGTTCCAGTTCATTGAACAGGGCGCGGCCCTCCTCGCCGTAATTATAGATACATCTTAATGCTTCATAACGTACATGCGGATTGGTGGTATTCTTGAATCCGTCCAGGAGCGCGTTAAGGCTCTTTCCCGTTGCAAGGCGTGTCATGGCATGCATGATTGCCACTTTTGTGTCATCGGGTTGGGTAAGGAGTGCCTCAATCAGCAAGTCCTCACAGTCCAGATAATGAAGATATCCCCATGTTCTGGATATCTCCTCTATGAGTTTTTTCTTCTTGGTCTGGTTATAGAGGTCCTTAAGCTGTCCGCAATATTCTATCTCATTGAAACGGCGCATCAGACGTACAAACATGCATTGGGTCTTTTCATTGCTCTGTATGTGAGCCCAACGTGCCAGGTTTGGTAACTTGAGGCCCAGTTTGCGGCGGCGCTGAAGTGAGAAGCCAAGTTCTATCTCATCCTTGATGCAGCAGTTGTTGTCAAAAAAGTCTGTCTCAAAATAATCCAATGCACTGTCTGAACTGGACATAATGGTTGAATACATGGCCAGTCTCTGCACTCTCATATACCTGGAATTCAAAAGTTTATTGATTACCCAAGGGCTGATGGGGAGCTTGAAAGTACGCATGTAACTCAAAGCATTCACCTTGTGCTTCATGCTGCCCAGGCTGACCTCCTTTTCAAGATAGTCAGGAATGTCAAACAACTGAAGCATTACATGAGTGTTTTCTGTCCTTGAAAGCTCTGATCTCTTGGATATGAAGTACATGTAGAAAACCTCCACGAACATGCGTTTTTCACGGTTGTTCCTCAATAACGGTCCTTGCAAATCCTCCTTGTCCAAATCAAATGCCTGTGCAATCTCTTTCTCTGTCATTAGTTTTGAGGCTTGGGATGAAACAATGTATTCCATACCCTTAGCAAACTTCTTCTCAATATGCTCCCTGAGTCTTCTCTTTCTCTTTTCCAACCATGACATCCAGAAGATTGAAAGCAGCATGACAATAATTATCATTACGCAAAGTGCGGAAACAAAAGCTGCAAACTTGATCTCGTTGGGATAATCTGCAAATTTGTATAGGACAAACGTGAACAGGAATTTGCAGTATGCAGTTAATAGTGAGATGTAATATTTTATGAATGAAATCGTACCCACTTCCCAATACTTTTAATTACTTGTTTTTTAATTTACTTCTAAATATATAACTACTCTGTTAGTGTAGAAGGATGTTGTTTTGAAGCTGCAAATTTACAAAAAATACCTGGCATGAAAATCTTTTGTTTAATTTTTATAATGTGGCTATAGGAAAAACAACAATAATTTATGCTTTAGTTTGCTTTGTTAGGAAAAATTTTCATTTCCGTCCGTATTGTTTAGATTCTAAAAAGATTCTTGCTATATTCGTGCCCTGAACAAACCAAATCAATATGAAAATAGGACATCCGTTTCTGATTCTGACTGTTTTTATGGCTGCAGTATTGTGCTCAGTACTTTATGTTTCATGTACCAATAAGAAAGAGATGATTATTATTGCTACGCCCGGAAACCCGTATCTGCCACTTTGGGAGCATATCCCTGATGGTGAACCGTATGTCTTTGAAGATCCTGACAATCCGGGGAAATATCGTGTTTACATCTATGGCTCACATGACAGTATGATAAACGGCTATTGCGGCCGTGAACTTGTAGTGTGGTCAGCTGACGTTGACAATCTTATCTGCTGGCGTTATGACGGCGAGATATTCAGTGTAAGCAAGAATGCAAACGGTGAGCCCTTGAGCCGTCAGGGTCTTGCAGATGTGCTCTATGCACCAGATGTGGCACTGGTTACGGGTCCCGATGGAGTCAAGACCTACTATCTGTTCCCCAACAACCAGTCTGGCGGACGTAACGGTATGGTTTGTAAAAGTTCGCGCCCTGACGGTCCGTTTGAGGTGTGCAACTGGAGTAAGAGCAATCCTAACCTGACAGATGGAGTTCTGGCTTTTGACCCCGCCGTATTTGTTGATGATGACGGCCGGGTGTATGGCTATTGGGGATTTGAGCGCTCATACGCCGCTGAGTTTGACCCGGCTACGATGGCAACCGTAAAGCCAGGTACGGAGATTGTGGAGGATATGATCTCCGGACGTTATGATGATGGTGTTTTCAGCTTCTTTGAGGCTTCATCAATTAGGAAAATTATGGACAAATACGTTTTTATATACAGCCGTTTTACCAAGGACGGTGAGTTTGGCCTGCCGGTATCCAATTATACCTTGGCATATGCTTACAGTGACAATCCGCTTGGACCGTTCACCTACGGCGGCACAATCATAGATGCCCGTGGCCGTGAGGTTGATGAGCAGGGAAATGTCTTTGCATCGGCAACCATTGACGGTAACACCCATGGCAGTATATGTGAAATAAACGGACAGTGGTACGTGTTCTACCATCGCCAGACCGGAACGGATGAATATGCCCGTCAGGCTATGGTAGCTCCCATTACTGTGAAGGTAGAAGAGGGTAAGGGTGGCAAGGTGGAGATATCAGAAGGAGAGTATAATTCTGAAGGTTTCTCACTTGACGGCCTTGATCCTCTGGAACGCCACTCCGCCGGAATAGCCTGCTGGTACACCGGGCCCAAGCCTGCTGTGCATGATTGGCCTAATAATATTTTCTATGGTTCATACGTAGCGTCATCATATGGTACTGATAGCAAGTATAAAGCTCCGTATGACTTGGCTAACAATACTAATTTTGTGGTGAAAAATACTGACGGTTCAATTGTGGGCTACAAGTATTTCAATTTCAGTAAGACTGCCGGCCGTGATCTGAGTCTTTGCCTTAATCTTATTCCTGAGGGTGTGGATGGCAGCATCATCATTATGGCGGATCGTCCTTGGGAATCTCAGGGAGGTAAGGTGTTAGGCAAGATTGAACTTAAAGCCGATTTGCCGGCTCAGCCTACGGATATGACAGTCAGCCTCCCAGCTCTTTCCCAGATGACCGGTAAGCACGCCATATTCTTTGTCTTCAAGTCAGAGACCAAGGACAAATCGCTTTGTACCCTATGTGATTTTATATTCAAATAAGTGGTTTTATATTCAAATAAGTGGTCAATTAACAGATTTTATATATAAAAATTGATTATTATATTTTTTTGTATTTCCTTTGTCGCTCAGTAACCTTACTGAAACCTTACTGACCTAATGAATTTTATTCAAACATCCAAAATACATTTTCGTATGAAGAAACTTAATTTCTGGTTTTTAGCCAGTTTGTTGTCAGGTGCACTCCTGATAACATCATGTAGTGATAAGAATGATTCTGATCCCACTCCAGCTCCTCCCGCTCCGAAGCTGACTCCTGCTCCACAGAGTACTATTGCAGACGGAACGAAGGTAAATCCATCCAATATGACTATGTCTGCGCTTTCAGGCTTTGTCTATGATTCAATTGGTACTCCATTAAGGAATGTTGAGGTGACATCAGGAAGCAATTCCTGCTTGACCGGCCCGGACGGCGGTTTTATCCTGGATGAGGTGAATGTGGTAAACGGACGCTCTATAGTCAAGTTTTCCTGCGCTGGATATTTTGATGTAGTACGCTCCCTGCCTACCGTTGATGGCGATGTATGGGAAGTGACCTTGAGTGAAAGTAGTAGTTACAGTAATCAAAGAGTGGCCGAAGTGTATGAGCTGTACACTGAGGACATCAGCGTGACGACTGCGCAGGGCATGACTGTGGACCTTCAGGCTGACGGATTCAAGTTTGCTGATTCTGATGAACCTTTGAGTGGGGATGACAGAGTAAGTGCACAAATATTTTATCTGAGCCCTGATGACAAGGATTTTGCCACCGTGATGCCTGGAGGTGACCTGGCTGCAGAACGTGAGGTTGATGGTGAGGTGCAGCAGCTACAACTTGTTTCCTACGGTATGGTGTGTGTAACCCTCAATTCCTATGGAGAGAGAGTTCAACTGGCTGATGGTAAGCCTGCCACGTTGACATTCCCTGTGCCCGATAAGTTTAATGGTTCTGAAATACCGGCAGAGATTCCATTGTGGAGTTTTGATGAGAATAAAGGCCTTTGGGTTTATGAGGGCGTAGCCACTTATGATAGCGATAAGAATGTATATGTAGGCCAGGTAAAACACTTCTCATGGGTAAATCTGGATTATCCTGAGAAGAGAGCTTCACTTATTGTTAATGTGAAGGATGAGGCCGGTAACGTGATTCCTAACCAGGCGGTGGATATTGACGGACAGAGTACTTATTTCACAAATGTAAACGGTGTGGTTCAGTGCTATGTGCCTATCAACACTGATTTCTATGTTACCGTACGTTCCAGTGACTATTGTAATTACAGCCCTGAGGTGAAAGTGAACGTTGACAAGATTCTAACAGCCGGTGAGCAAAAGACCGTAAATATTGTGTTGCCAACGACGATTCATATAAGTGGTAAGGTGGTCAACTCCGGCAAGGGTAATAAATTGGGCAGCCTATGGATAGAGTATGTTGCCGATGGTGCCACAAAGACCACAAAGGCGGTTCATACTGATGTTGACGGACAGTTCATTATCAATGCTCCGTTTGATTACACTTCTAATGACGCAAAACTGATACTTCTGACCAGTGACGGCAATGAACATAAGTTTGATATTAAGCTTGACGGTAAGGATCATGCCTACACTCTTAATGTCAAGACTGACGTGTCTACAGGCGGTGTCATTACATTTACTCCCACAAACGGTGCAGCAAAAGACTTTGTCATATCACCTGTGTTCGTTTCAGATATCGAAGGTGTTGGATTGATTGACAACGGATTGTATCTTAATGTAAATTTTGGAGATCTCAGAGTATCCATAGATAATTACTCTATCAATAAGACAGCATATGATAATGCAAATGTTTCATTGTACACTGCTGATAATAATTATTATAGAGTACAGAACAATGCCGCATATATGACAGTGACCAAGAATGAGTATAACAATCTCACGTTCAAGGTGGATTGTGATGCACAGACTGAAACTTATGTAGATGGTAACCCAACCTATACTACCGTAGGTACTATAAGGGGTGAATTTAAGGCTCCTATACTGGGCGTCGGTAGGACTATGACACGTATTGCCGCAAAGGATGCGTCATTCCCAAGTTTCACTCCGTGGATTAATGGAGATACTGCTACCATTGGATTGCAGATAACTGAAAGTCAGGGTGTAGGTACAGGAGTGTTGCTCTGGTTCTATAATGAAAAGTTGAATTATAAAGACTTTAAGTCCTTCAAGACACAAGCACAAGCTGAATTAGGTGAACCTATTATGGATTTTGATGTAGAAGCTGGTGAAGGTGAATATCAGAATATGTGTTATTCTTATTTCTATAAGGATGGAAAATTCATTATGGTATCGTATTGCCCTTGGCGTGAAGAGAATGAAGATGAAGTTATTAGATATACAGTTATGGATTTTGATTGTCTGCGTGCTACTCATACTGCTCGTATACAGGTTCACGTACTGGAGGGTATGACTGTGCCTCTTGATAAAATTATGGAGGAGGGACACATGCATATGAAATAAAATAAATATGGTTCTATTTTACAGAAAGTAAGGAACCATACTTTGTAAACAGGAACTCCTCTCCCAACCCGGGAGAGGAGTTCTTTATTATTCAGATATCCAGCAAAACCCTCTTATGCCTCTAACAGCCATTCGGAAATGTATTGTATATTTGCGGCATTGAAAGATAAATTTGCTTTTGTATGAAATATCTGGATTTAAAGAAAACAACGGCTATTATTTGCGTGTGGGCATTGGCCGTGATGCCGGTTTTGGCTATTGATATCCATGTAGCCACTAATGGCGATGATAATAATGAGGGTACGATGGATGCACCGTTGCTGACCATCCAGAAGGCCATGGAAATTGTGCAGCCTGGTGACCGTATCCTGGTGCATGAGGGTACTTACATGATTACCAATCGTATCAAAATCCCTGCACTGGGTACCAATTCTAACCTCCGTTGTGAACTGCGTGCCTGGCCGGATGATGCTGTAGGTAAGGTGATTATCGACGGCACGAACATGAATCCTTCGTCAGAGATTGAATTCAAACAGTCACGTTGTATCTATGTCAACCACGAGGCAAACTACTGGACCTTCTATGGTCTGGTGCTGCAGAATGCCAAGGACAATGGTATGAAGATAGAAGGCTCCTATAACATCGTGGAGCGTTGCACTTTCCGTAGGAATAACAACACAGGTCTGCAGATTGGTATGTTCAATGACTTCACCTTTGAGGAGACCCAGTCGTTTCCTATCAGTGGCAAACCGTCCTTCAACCCCAATTTCAGCTATTGCCGATATAACAAGGTCATCAACTGTGACTCGTACGAGAATGCTGATACAAAGTCGTTTAGCGACAGTGATGACGGAGGTGATGCCGACGGCTTTGCCGTGAAGAACTTCCCAGGACCTGGTACAGAGTTCCATGGCTGTCGTGCCTGGACCAATTCCGATGATAACTGGGACCTCAGCATGACATATCATCCTGTAGTCATAGATCACTGTTGGGCATGGCATGCCGGCTATATGCCTAATGGCAGCGAGGGTAAGAGCGGTGATGGCTTCAAGCTGGGTGGCGGTGGCTCTGCGGGAGGTGCAGACTACGAACATTCAGTAGGTGCCCATGTGATTACCAACTGTGTGGCCTTCGGGAACCTGCACAAGGGCTTCGACCAGAACAATGCCTATGAGGGTATGTATATCTTTAATTGTGTGGCCTGGGACAATGAGTACAACTATCGTTTCCCCACAGAGTTCAAATATGGTGCAATGGATATCCATAATTGTATAGGATGGGGCGCTAGGGCAGAGAAGAGTGGCTACAAGGTAGGCAACCACGAGTTCCTGTCACCCAACAAGGACGGTTATAAGGATCCTACTGACGGCACGACCTACAATTCATGGATAGAAATTGATGGCTGCAGCCCTATCAAGGAAAGCTACAAGCCCGACGATGCCGACTATACGCCTGCAACCCAAGACCACAGCGGTGAGTTCCTGTCACTGTCTGTTGCTGACTTCCAGGCCGACCGTGAACCCGATGGTTCTTTACCCAATAATAACTTCGCACGTTTGAAACCCGGCAGCATCTTCAAGGATAAGGGCATGCCCGTCATTGGCTTCACCCCGACCCGTAAGATGACCGAGGAAGAGTGTGCCGCTGCCAGCTTGGAGTATATCACTGCAGATGATATCTATATTCTTTATAACGATGACGCTCCCGACTTTGGAGCTTTCGAGTTGGACGGTGTGCCTTGCGAATATACCATCCCTGAGAAGATAAAGGTGATGTGTACGACGGCCAACTCCTTACAGGAGATTACTGCCGGCCAGGCTATTGCTGACATAGTCTATGAGTTGAACGATGTGGTAACCGATGCTGTCGTTGAGGGACTTAGCGCAGGACTTTCTTACGTCTTTGATGCTGCCAGCCATACGGTGACCATCAGCGGAACGCCTCAGGAAGAGTGCACGTTCAAGCTTACTGCTACCGGTAATGAGGCAGAAGGTGTGAAATCTGTTACTGTCAAAGGTGTCATTTCATTAGCTACTCCGTATAAGGTACTCACCGATGACTGGTATCTTTTCCAGGATGATTGGGACGCATTTCCTGTTGACCTGCAGGGCGTGCTCGAACTGATACAGGGTGACAATACAAATCAAAGCAGTGATGGAATACACAAGAAAGGTGATACGTACGTGGATCCCAACATGGAAGAATCAGGATGTAGCTATTCTTGGGGCGCCGTCTGCCTGGGGCAGAGCAATGGCGGCATCAAGTTGAATCTGGACAATGGCGTGCTGAAGTTGTTCTTACATGCGTACTTTAATGCTGACCGTAAGTTCAAAATCAGCTATAAACTGTCTGATGGTACGAGCAATAGCATAACTACCAAGAAGTATAAGAAGGGTTCTTATGAATTCGATGTGCTTGAACTCCTGGCTCTGACCACAGAGGAACAGAGCAAAAAGATTCGCACCATTACCTTCCAGCTGGATGCAGCCAACGGCGGCGCATGTATTTATGAGATGTATGTCAGTGTTCCTGATGCCTTTACTACTTCCATCAGTGCAGTAAAGGCTGCCAATGGCACCGAGCGCACTATGAAGATGATGGAAAATGGTCGTGTCGCTATCTTGAAGAATGGTGTACTTTACAATCTTCAGGGACAAAGACTCGATTATTGACTGTGATATATCAAAGCCTTATCGCAGTAATGGTGGCTCTGTAAGTTACTTGCCGATACAGAAGTGCTGGAAGATGTTGCCCAGGATCTGGTCTGTGGTGATGTCGCCGGTGATGGTGGAGAGGTGGTGGATGCACTGGCGGATGTCCTGACTCAGGAAATCGCCCGATATGCGGTCCTTTAGGCCCTGGCGGACGCGGCGGATGCACTCCTGCGCCTTGACTAAGGATTCGTAGTGACGCATATTGGTTACAATCACATCCTGCTCGCTGATTTCCGGAATAGCGGCGGCCTTGACCAGAAGGTTATTCAACTGCTCAAGTCCGTATCCGTATTTGGCCGATATCCACACGTCCGTGTCTGTGGGCTGGGGTAGGGCCGATGCATTATCACATTTGTTGTGAATCTTTATCAGATGCTTGCCGTCAGAGAGCTCCCGGATCTTACTTTCAGTTTCGGCATCGGCTGGATGGGCCTCATCGGTCATCCAGAGTATGATGCTGGCCTCACGGGCCTTGCGGTAGGAGCGCTCAATTCCCATGGACTCAACGGTATCGGTGGTCTGGCGTATGCCGGCGGTATCGATAAAGCGGAACAGTACTCCACCTATGGTGGTGGTGTCCTCGATGCTGTCACGGGTGGTGCCCTGGATATCGCTTACCAGTGCGCGGTCATCGTGCAGCAACTGGTTCAGTAGGGTGCTCTTGCCGGTGTTGGTCTGGCCTATTATTGCTACCGGAACTCCGTTGCGTATGGCGTCGCCCGTGCTGAATGACTGGGCCAGGCGGGTAATTATCTGATCTATCTGCCCTGCAAGCTGCTCCAGCTGTGAACGGTCGGCAAACTCCACATCCTCCTCGCTGAAATCCAGTTCCAGCTCTATGAGTGATGTAAACTGCAGCAGCTGGTCACGCAGGGAGCGCAGCTCACGGCTGAATCCGCCTTTCATCTGGTTCAGGGCCAGACGGTGTGATGCGGCCGATGTGGATGCAATAAGGTCTGCCACAGCCTCGGCCTGGCTAAGATCCATCTTACCGTTAAGGAAGGCGCGCTGGGTGAACTCGCCCGGCTCGGCCTGACGGCATCCGGCGTTTATGAGCAACTGACAAACCTTTTGGAGTATGTAGGTGGATCCATGGCATGATATCTCGGTGCTGTCCTGACCGGTAAAGGAACGGGGCGCACGGAACACGCTCACCAGCACATCATCTATGGCGGTACCATCGGCCTCAACTATCTGTCCGTAGCTGAGAGAATTGGGCCGGGCGCTGGCAAGCGGATGTTTTGATGCGGAGCGGAATATGCTGTCGGTAAGGCGTATGGCATCGGGGCCCGATACACGGACCACTCCCAGTGCACCTCCGGGGCGGGTCGCTACTGCACAGATGGTATCGTCAATCTCTGTCACTGTATAATCAGATGCGGTCCAGGATGCGGATAATAAGCTCCCTCATGAGAGGCTTGTAGTCTGTGTTCATCTCCTTAGCGTAGCGGTTGGCTATTACCATGCATACTGTCATGGCGCGATGTCCCAATAAAGCCGAAAGGCCTGCTACAGCTGAGCTCTCCATCTCAAAGTTGGTAATCTTCATGCCCTTGTACTCAAAACTCTCCACCTTGGCGTTCT
Organism: uncultured Bacteroidales bacterium; assembly: GCA_902774275.1. Lineage (GTDB taxonomy): Bacteria > Bacteroidota > Bacteroidia > Bacteroidales > Bacteroidaceae > Colenecus. Next base: position 4,649 of record CACYHN010000008.1, on the reverse strand, counting down.
GATTGGGGTCAGCTATGGGAGCACGCAGTACGCGTCCCTGCGGGCCGTAGAATCCGTTGCAGGCAATGGTAACTCCTGGTACCATCCTGTCATCACCGGCCATGATGCGCTTAAGCAGGTCGGGATTGGCATTGGCTACGTAAGGTGCGCCTTTCTTGGTGGACCACTCCATGTGGGCTATGAAGGCACGCTCAAACTCAAGGTCACACACCTGATCGCGTCCGGCATAGAAATTGAGCAGGCCGTCAAACCCTATGCTCTTGACTGAGCACAGGTATGTGCCAAGAGGGGTGAATGGCTGAAGACCGCCGCAGGTGCCTATGCGTACTATATCGAGTGTACGGTGCACGGGCTTTTCCATGCGGGTGGCATAGTCTATGTTGGCCAGGGTATCCAGCTCATTCATTACTATGTCTATGTTGTCACATCCTATGCCGGTGGATTGTACTGTAATGCGCTTGCCTTTATATGTGCCGGTGGCGGTACGGAACTCGCGGTTGCTTACGGTGCACTCCACGCTGTCAAACATCGCGGCAATGGTATCAACCCGGCCGGGGTCGCCTACCAGTATAACCTTATCGGCCAGCTGTTCCGGTTTAAGATGCAGGTGGAAGCATGATCCGTCATCGTTTATTATCAGTTCTGATGGGGCAAAGTAGGTACTCATAGGTCTATCGGTTAAGGTAGTTAATCTCTGCTGTACGGATATCGTTTTCCATTTTGATGACTTGTCTTTCAGCTTGCAGAACTTTCTCCTCAAGTTCCAGCAGTTGGGAGCTCATACGCTCTTTCTCCTGCTTGGATGCGTTGGCGTAATCGTTGCGCTGTTTCTCGAGCTTGGCGGCATTGGCCTCATACTGATTCTTCAACTCGGTCCAACGCTCGTAGAGACCGGCGGCATCCTTGTTCTGGAAATCAGTCAGCTCATTATATGTGGTGACGTCATCAATCATGAATGAGAATGAACCGTGCTCGGCCTTCTCGGCAAGTTCATAGCGTAGCAGTGTGAGACGCTGACGGGCATTACGCACTTCTCGGAAATCGGTCTGTGTCTCAGCTATTGACAAAAGATGTGCGGCACGATGAATTGCCAATGTGTCACCGCCCTCATAATTAAACTTGGTAAACCCCTCGTTGGGAATGAATACGTAAATGCACACCGTATCCTGCGGCTGTCGGCGGTCTGTGGCAAACCAACCCAGATTGTTGGCCTCATCAATCACGTACAGGTAGTCATTGGCGGCCGAATTGAATGGCATTCCAATATTCTCTGGTTTGAGAAACTTGCCGGTCTCGCTGTTGTAACGTGATACGAATATATCCAAGCCTCCTATCGACTCACTTCCGTTTGCGGCGTAGTATATGGTGATGCCGTCATTCATGATGAACGGATATCTGATATCTCCGTCTGTCTCAAGTCCGCTCAGGGCAGTCTCATCGGTCCAGCGGTCAAAACTGCGGAACTGCGTGTAAAGACGGTAGTGTCCGTTTATGTCAGGACGGGTATAATAGACTGTCTGTCCCATTTCCGGGAGAAAGGCTTCACCCTCTGTCGGGTTTTCAAAGAAATCAGACATACGGCCTATTGTTCCGGTTGATTCACCTAGGATATATGAACTGAACAGGTCTTTCTTGGCTACCTGGAAACTGTCTATGAAGCAGACACGGGTGGTGTTGCGCAGCATGCGGAACAGTACCTTAAGGCTGTCTGCCATTGTGGTGACGCGCTCCTCAAGTGCCGGATCATGCTGCTCCTTATCACCGGATATTCCTTTTACAAATGCCTCAAAGTTGGTTATGGCAGGCTGATAGTCTTCTTGCTCCATGTAGTATTCTCCCAGTGCACGATAGGCTTTGTAAATCTTCTTTGATGCAGCCTTCTCCAGATAGGGAACGCCCTTTTCCTGCTCACCGGTCTGCATGCAGCACACTCCGTACCAGTAATTGCGGCTGGCATCATCGGGTTTCTGCTTGAGGTACTTGAGCATTATGGGCTTGGCTTTTTCATAGTCACCTTCTGAAAAATAGTTGCGCCCTTGCTGGAGCGTCTGTGACGTTGCTCCCAGGCATATGAGTAATGCTAATATGGTAAGTCTGATGTGTTTCATACGGGTCAAAGATAAATAAAAATTTACTCTGTATAGTAACATTAAGAACTTCTATTTGCTACTTTTGCGGCCGAATTGATAAAATACATCCTGATATGAAAGCTATTTGGACAATACTTCTTCTGGTGATCTCAAACGTTCTGATGACATTTGCATGGTATGGCAACCTAAAGCTCCAGGAGATGAAAGTGAGCACGGACTGGCCGCTGATTCTCGTTATCCTGGCCTCTTGGGGCGTGGCTTTCTTTGAGTATTGCGTAATGATTCCGGCTAACCGCATCGGTTCCGATATTACCGGCGGTCCGTTCAACCTGGTTCAGCTTAAGGTTATTCAGGAGTGCATATCGCTGGCGGTGTTCTCACTTATTCTGGCTTTTTGCTTTAAGACACAGTCGCTTCACTGGAACCATTTGGTTTCTTTTATTTTTCTGGTAATTGCAGTGTTTTTCGCGTTTTTGAAATAAATCCATCCGGCGGGTTTCTCGCGCCTTTGGCGCTCGATTGTTTTTGACTTTTTTGGCCCATAGGGCCTCAAAAGTCGTTAGCTGGAAACCTATCTGCGTATTAGAAACAACCTTTTTTTAGTTTCCTTCTGGAAACGCGCTCCCTATGGTCGCTTGCCGGCCTTTCAGGCCGGGTAAAACTAACCCCTGACAACGCTTTGCTGTCGGGGGTTAGTTTTACTGGGTGCAAAGGGAATCTTAAATAATTTTGTATTCCATTTGTTATATTATAAATAAAACAACTAACTTTGGAGCCGCCAATAGTCTTATTATATAGTCCTTATAACCAATTAGCTGAATGAAACAAAAGATTCTTTGTTCACTGTTGTTGATTCTGGGGTGCATGCCCTGCTTTGCTAATCTCTCACTTTTAATACATCTGACAGACAGTACAGAAATAGTGTGCAGTCTGGCCAAGGAACCAACGATGACGTTTGGAAACAAGACAATAACCTTGTCTTCAATTGAAGGTACAGTAGGCCAGTGGGATTTTTCAGATGTAGAGTCATGGAATTTTGCAGAGGTTGATGATCCTGATGCCGTTATCCCGATTAATGTAGAAAAAGCCCGGATCTGGATAGAGGGAGGCAGAATAACAATAGCCGGAGTCAAGGCGGATAAGATAGCTGTTTATGATGCCGGCGGACGCTCATCAATCTCAGTGCCAGATAGTACGGATAACCAAATCAGTATCAGTATAGATGGTCTGCCCAAAGGCACTTATCTTCTTAAAGCAGGCAATAGTTCCATTAAGTTCCTTGTGCAATAAGCCATGCAGAATAGAATCCGTTTGTTGGCGGCATTATGTGTGTTGTTTGTTGTAAACAACAGTAGCGCGCAACAGAACATTTACCTGAATGAGGCTTATGGCAGTTATAACCGGGTGCGCGTCTTCAGCAATGTAGATAAGATTAATTACGGACCGGACAGTCTGACTGTATGGAGCGATAACAACTCTTTCTCGTTTGACGTGTCTTATGTGGGTTCAATGGGGTTCAGGGAGATGGATCCGTGGCGTGCCAAGCTGTTGCCGCAGAAGTACTGGGCAGACTTTGACTATGACATTACTTTTGATGAATCAGACAAGGATCGTGTAAGGAGAGAACCTGTAGAAACAGATCCTGCAAGTGTGCAATATGATGACTATGTTGAACATAGTACATGGAACAAAACGGTCAATATTGCCTATACAGAGGATAGTGTTTATGTAACAGGTGATATTGACTCTCTTAAATTGACAGCACAGGGCGCACATCTGACAATTGAGACTACAGCCACAAAAGTAAAGTACATATTATCGGGAACCAGCAGTGATGCTTGCTTTAAACTGTACAGCGAGCGCAAAGCCTGCCTGGTGCTTAACGGGGTGAACCTTACCAATCCTACCGGCCCTGTTATCAACAGCCAGCTTAAAAAGCGTCTGTTCATTGAACTCCCTGAAAATACCGTTAATACTCTTTGTGACGGTGAGAAATATAATAAAGTTAAGGGTGAGGACCAGCGTGGCTGTATTTTTGCTGAGGGTAAGATATGTATATCTGGTCTGGGGCAACTGTATGTTACTGCCAACAAGAAGTGTGGAATTGCCTCTGACAAATACATTCATATGATGGGCGGTTTTGTCCATGTAAACGCTAATGCACAGAAGGGTAAGGGTGTTTACGGTCAGGAAAATGTAATCATCGGAGGCGGTGTGCTCAGAACCTATTGCAGCGGTGATGCCTGTAAGGGTGTCACTTCAGACTCATTGATGTGGATAACAGGCGGTGTAATAAAAACAATCACGACAGGTGGTGTGGTTTGGGATGACGATGAAGAGGATTACAGTTCATGCTGCGGAATAAAGAGTGACTGGGATATGGATATCTCAGGAGGTGAGATATACTGTCTGTCAACCGGAACGGGCGGCAAGGGTATAAGTGCCGGTCACTATCTGGAGGTTACCGTCAATGAAAAGACAAAGAAATATTATAACGGCAGCCTTACCATTGCCAATGCCGATATTTATGTTCGCACAACCGGAAAGCGTATTCCTGAG
>CACYHN010000007.1 GCA_902774275.1 uncultured Bacteroidales bacterium | reverse complement strand
CAATCCAATGGCAGACTGGATAACTCACCTTGTTAAATTGTAAATTTTGAAATCTAAAAAAGAAATAGTATGACTTTATCAGATTGGTTCCAAGGATTCGAAAAAGGGATAAGCTGTCTGAACGAGGAACAGCTCGCCTGTTTCTTTTCGGAATTCGGGAAAAATTGTGTGAAATGTGGAACACTACAAATCTATCAGGAACTATATGAAAAAGCAAATGATGATTTGGACACCTTCTTTTCAGAAGCAAACAAACTGCCTGGCGTTAAAAGCGAAATCATTAAAAAAGGTTCTGCGTATCATCTGCACTTTATGGAGTGTACCTGCATGCTTCACCGGCAAGGATATGTTTCCATACCCCTACTTTGTGAGTGCTCCAAGCAAAGCATTCTTTACGTATTGCATTCATTATGGAAAGACAAGGCATTTCGGGTAACAATCTGCGAATCCATTTTACGAGGTAGCCAACAATGCAAAATGCTAATTGAAACAACAAACAATGCCTGACAGCAGCATCGGCCAATTGAAAAAAGTAACCAAGAGGTGACCAAATCTGAGTGGCAAATAAAAAGAGTACCATTGGGGTCTGTCCCCAATGGTACCTTTTTTGTACCCTGAAGGATACCAGTTTTCGAACCAAACTCATAGAGGAGTTAGATGTACTGTGCAGACTGGCGGCGAAGTATAAGGCCGTAAAGTGATTGCAACAGTTTTGCAACGCCTGTTTGTTGTATTGAAATACTGTCATTGTTTACATTTGCTGCAAAAAACAAAAGATATGAAGAAACAATTACTTCTCTTTTCTGCAGTGTTGCTTATACAAGCATCTGTAGTTTCTATGTTTGCGCAGAGTAAGCCTAAGGCTGGTGATAAGATATCCGGGATAGTATCAGATGACGTGGCGCCCATGTGGAAGGTCAAGGTTGCAGAGAAGGATTCATCGGGCAAAACCGTAAGAAAAAAGGTAACCAATAAGAACGGTGAATTCTCATTCCGTCTTGTCAATCCGGAAGACAGGATTCAGGTTACGTATGAAATGTATGATACCGTTAACCTCCCTATTGACAAAACCTATTTTGATATTAAGATCAAAATCCAGGATGAAGTGCTCTATCCCTCACAATACATAGACGGTCCTTATTCCGGCTTTGAGGGTATGGGTAGAGTAAATCTTGAATATGTTGACCTGGGCCTTAGCGTAAAATGGGCTACCTGTAATGTGGGGGCCGATAAGCCTGAGGACTACGGCGACTATTATGCCTGGGGTGAGTTGGAACCCAAGGAAAGCTACACTTGGGAGAACTACCGTTACTTTGACCCTTCAACTGAGGATTCAGTAAGTAAATATCATATAGGAGAGGTTACTTATCAGCGTTATGATAGAACCTATAAGGAAAAGGAGTATATATCTCCTGACAGGAACACCAAGCGTTTTGAGCCCATTGATGATGCCGCGACAACTCTCTGGGGCAGTGATTGGCGTATCCCCACATCGGCTGAATATAATGAACTGTATTTGAACTGCCATTATGATACCGTAACGGTGAACGATGTTATCTGTATCAGATATACAAGTAAGATTGCAGGTTATGAGGACCGCAGTATCTTAATCCCTTACGGCGGATATATAGAAGGTAGTGAGCATAAGGAATTGGGGTTGAGCTGTTGGATGTGGACATCGGCACCCCAAGATGAGGGTTTTGCCGATGCCGTGAGCACAAGCAGGTCAATGAATAATGACCTTGCCCGTTTAAGAGGTGAGGCTATTACTGATTCTATCGGTACTACTCCTTTGTTTTATGGCCAATGCCGATATAAGGGATTGAACATACGTGCGGTCAGGGAGAATGTTTCCGGCTCTACCGGTTCATTTGAGCTCTCTAAGCGTGATGAGGCGCTCAAATACGGTGAGATCAAGAAGGTAAAGGCTCTGGATAAAGAGTCGCATCGGCCGATGGAGAGCACTTTGTTTACATGGAGCTCATCAGATCCCGGGGTGGCAGTAGTGAGTGAGAACGGTACTGTAACGGCTACCGGCTTGGGTTCATGTTATATCATGGCAGAGTATGACGGCCAAAAGGCACAGATGAAAGTGACAGTTACCGTACCCAGTCCTGAGGCTGTTGATCTGGGGCTGAGCGTCAAGTGGGCATCGGCCAATCTGGGAGCATCACAGCCGCATGAAGCGGGCGCCTATCTGGCGTGGGGTGAGACAAGCCCCAAGGATGGTCTGTATACTATTGAGAGATACAAATTTGGAAAATCATCAAATGAGTACAGAAAGTATAATTTCGGGCTGGTGGGTCATCCCTATTACCCGCTTGATTACAAGAGTACTCTTGAGCCTGAGGATGATGCTGCAACGGTGATGCTGGGAGGAGGTTGGCGTATGCCTACTGCCGATGAGCTGTGGGAACTCCAGAACCGGTGTGAATGGAAATATATAGACAGGATTGACAGCTGCGGTTACATTATTACCAGCAAGGTGCCGGGATTTGAAGGACGCAGCATATTCCTGCCCGCAGCAGGTTATAAGGATTCATACAATCTGGAGCGTTCCATGAACACCGTTACAGGTGGAGGCGCTAATTACTGGACATCGACCTTGGGTGAGTCTTTGGGTGGTAACAGCAGGTGTTTTGGTTATACAATCAGACCTGTAATAGACCTGCCGGCATCAGCGGGCAAACGCAAGGAGATAAAACCGGACCCCATAAAGCGTTTGACCCATTCGGCTGCGGTAGATCTGGGGCTGAGCGTGCGCTGGGCAGACTGTAATGTGGGGGCCGATGCCCCTGAGGATATAGGCGCCCGTATTGCGTGGGGTGAGACAACAGTCAAGACCTATTATTCGCGTATAAACTATAAGCATATGAAAGCTTATCCGTCAGAAAACAGATGGTGGTACTCAAAGTATGCTGACAAGATTGACCAATGGGACGGTGCTTCATTCATGGACGGCAAGACCAGGCTGGAACCTGAGGATGACGCTGCCCATGTGAACTGGGGCGGCAGTTGGCGTATGCCCACCAAGGAGGAGTATGCTGAGTTGTTTGAGAAATGTGAGTGGACAGAAACCACCCGGAACGGCGTAAAAGGGTATCTCATAACCAGCAAGGTTCCGGGATATACATCGAACTCAATATTCCTTCCGTATACAGATAGTTCAAGTGCCATATATATGACATCGGACTTAAGTTCCAGACGTGTTAATTCTTGTGTGACATTGCGTTTCAGCCAGTATGAGACCGGCACCTCCGATGATGAGGTGAATCTTGGCATAGGGTGGGCAGACCACGGAGGGCTGCTTGAAGGGATAAGATGGGCAAAAATACACATTGCACCATACCTCCGGTTCAGCGGTGCCTTTATCCGCGCTGTAACAAAATAGTACAAAGAGTACAATTGGGGACAGTCCCCAATTGTATTTTTTGTGTGAATGTGAAGACGTATTTTTCATTTATTTCAGTTTAGATAGTAAACAACCAAAAATAGCATTATGAGAAAGATTATCCTGATGTTGACATTCATACTTATGTCAGTCTCAATTACCGTAAGTGCCCAGCAGACGGATGCAGCAAAAGACAGTGCGGATTTGCAGGTCAGACTGAATGAGACACTTGAGCTTATTAACCAATTTAGCCAGATGACTAGTGAGCAGTTAGATTCTTTGCGCCGTAAGAATATTGAAGAGGTGCACAAGCCAATAGCTTCTGCTCCAATATTGGGCGGCAGGATTAACGGGCATATCCTGGATGTAGAAGGTAAGGTTATCAAAGGCAAGGTAAGAGTGTGTGAGCGCGATATTGTGGACCGTGCGGTTAACATTTACTATGCAGACTATGATGACGGTTTCTTTAACCTGTTTGGAATAAGAAACCTGGAGGACTGTCTGACTTTTGAGGCCGAAGGGTATGAGACTCAGAGATATCCGATTGACCGCAGCACTTATGAGGTGAGACTGAAACCTTTATCCGATAATAATAAATGATGGAACTATGAATAAAAGAGTATTTAAACTGGCTGTATCCGGCCTGATGCTGACACTTGCTATGCCTGTTATGTCACAGGGAACGAATGAGTATTTACAACCTTGCGACATTACTCTCCCTAAATATGAGGCGGTATATGTAGGAAACATACTTGAAGATCCTGAAGGCTTTGAAAACCAGATGAAGGCTATAAGGAATAACCCAAGAACGTATGACACCGAGTGCTGGAGCATAAGAGAGGAGCCTTCTTTTGAGGAGAGCTATGAGATAAAGTGTTATTTCAACCGGCAATCGGAGAAGTTCCGGGTTGAGCTGATGGTGCAGAATCAGCAGAAACCCCATGTCCTGGAGATAGATGAGGATTTGGCATACAGGATGCAGACGCTGATTGATGCGGCTGTGTATTCCGCCAGCAATCTTCCAGATAAGAAATGGATGCAGCAGAAGTTGGATAGCTTTAAGTCAGGTGATGGAGTAATGGCATCGGTTGTAGGTCTTGACGGCACATTCTATAAATTCTTCAACAGGCAATACGGTGCCAAATGCTGGTCGCCAAAAGGTGGCAACAATGCCGCGCTCGTATCAGTAGTGAAAGCAATATATAATGCCATCGGTTACAAAGACACAGAAAGGATAAAAACCAAGCTTGATGACATCAAAAGCCTTACCAGGAAATACGCCTCATTGCTCCAGGAACCGTACCGTGAGTATTATCTGCTGCGTATTGACAAGAAACCAGCCAATTGGGTGTTTGATTTTTGACACAGAAGGGTCGTTTCCCTGTGTCATTTAAAAAAAGAAACGGACCCGTGTGGGCCCGTTTCCTTTTTACTTGTGTGCATGTTGCAACGGTTTTGCAACGCCAAATCCTTGTATCTCATCACGTATACATATAGTTTTGCAGCAAATCAGATATGAAGAAAATCTTTGCTGTAGTATCATTGGCCTATAATGTGCAGTTATGAAAATCCGTAGGAGAAAGAATATAATCCTCCTGTTTACAATGCTGCTTTTGCAAGCAGCTGCTGTCTATGTGTCTGCTCAGGAAAACAATTCTGAAGGTAATAATTCAGGCGTGTCGGAGCATGTAGCCTACATTCATACAGGAGTCTGGGTGTCAAATGGCTCATATCGAATAACTTATCACGCTAAAACCGATTCCGGGCAAGTTAATATGCAGGTAACCTTCCTGTTTGATAAATATAAATTTAAGGAAAGGAAGAAGCACAATTATATAAGATACAAAAAGAAATACAAGCAATTGTATTTGGACAAATACGGTGAGATATTCCTGGATGTTGCGGATTGGATATATACCAAAACAGATCTTCTTGATAAAAACCAGCGCATAACTTATTTCATTAAGAATGATGTGAAAAAGCCTGATTTGTCCTATTATGAAGGGCATTATGGGGTTACGATGAATGAAACGCACATTACTGCGGAAAACATGATTTCCCTATTTCAGGAAATCTATAGATAACTATCCCGTGCACGTGAAAGCAGTACAATTGGGGACTGTCCCCGGACTAAGAAAAAGTAGGTGGATCTTCTTCATAAGTTTGAAAAAGAAATCCAGAGTTCATTCCTTTCGCAGGAACTCAAGGCATCTTATATAGCACAAAAGTATCGTTTCCCTGTGTCACATTTATGTTTTATTATAAAATGTGCCTTTAACACAAGACGCATTTTCCGTATAAATCAGTTTAGATAGCAAACAACCAAAGAAAGTTCTATGAAGATCCGTAGAATCAAAATATGGCTCTCCCGCAGGTGGAGTCACGTGGTTTCAGGTGTAACGCTTTTGCTGCTGCCACTGTTTTGTAACTCCTGTAAGACTACTTCGGCCGTTAACCGTTCTCAAGTAAACACCAAGGATGCTGTATCTGTAAAAAGAGATACAGTTGCTCTGACTCAGCTCACAGCCGATATGATAGATAAAGTTCGTGCGTATCCCAAAGAGAGCGATCTTTATAGACAGACGGCATATGGGCCACCGGAATTGGTCAGGAAAGTGGGAAAGCAAAATAAAAAAATGGTGAGGAAATTGGAAAAGCAAAATAAAAAAGAACGCCGCAAGGCAAGAAGAGCCGAAAAATAAATCTTAATTTTATTGCAATATGAGTAAGAGGGTCATTCTGTTTGTATTGGCATCCATGATGATGTCAATCTGCATTCCAGCCTGTGCCCGGAAGCAACAGAGTAAATCAGTTTTGGCCCAGTATTTCATTGAGATTGGAGATATACAGGAAGAGGCAAAGGCCAGACCCCAAGGCAAAGAAGATTATCCCCAAGACACCAATAAAATCCCAGAGGGGATAACTGTTAAAGAACTGATATTCAGCCTGCCTAGCATAACAACAAACAGATCTGGCAAGTTAATCACAATAGAAGGGAAAGAGATTGTAAACTCTATTAAGTTCAATTCACAATTTGTATTACCTGCTGATTCCCGTCATCGTTATTATAAAAATGATACTAAACTGAAAATAGGACATTTGATAACTGATATCAGCGGTCAATGGTATTCAGAAGATACTAAACTGAACAGTGGAACTGTTTATGTGCAAATAAATAAAGGTAAGAAAGGCGCATATATAATAATAGAGTATTATCAGAATGTCTCCTTTGATTTGGTTGGTGGTAGCTCAGAGTATGTTGACCTGGGCCTGAGTGTAAAGTGGGCAACATGTAATGTAGGGGCCGATAAGCCTGAAGAGGCTGGTTGTCACTATGCGTGGGGTGAACTTGAAGAGAAGGATAATTACATTGTAGAAAATTATAAGTTCTATGAAAGTGATGATTACCATCATATCAACAAATACAATAGTAATAGTTTTGATGGTTTTACCGATGATAAAATGATTCTTGACCCCGAAGATGATGTGACTCATGTAAAATGGGGTGGAAAATGGCGTATGCCTACAGCTGAGGAATGGGATGAACTAATGGAAGACTGTATTTGGGAATGGGTAGAAGAAAACGGGATGGGAGGTTATAGAATAAGCGGTATGAAACCCGGTTATCAAGACCGCTCCATATTCCTGCCCGCTTCAGGCAGCTATCTTAGAATGGAAAATGAGTTTGATTTATTTGGAAACAGAGGAGATTATTGGTCAAGTTCACGCTCTACTGAAAATTATTACAGACCGGCATCTGGTTTCTTTATAGACCGTTTTGAGTACAAGAAATCTGTTACTTCTCGCCATCTGCCCAAATCCGTCCGTCCAGTCTGCCCGTAATACGCGAGAAAACGTATTGGGGCGAAGCAAGTATGCGAGCGAGAGCGGTCCCGGAGGGCCGCCCTGTTCGCTGTGGCGAACTAAAAAAAGGTCTATTCGGCCCCGGTTCTGGGGACGAAAAAATGGAGGTCAAAAAACCTCCATTTTTCCTAGTACCCAGAAGGATCCCTGTTTTCGAACCAGACTCATAGAGGAGTTAGATGTACTGTGCAGACTGGCGGCGAAGTATAAGGGTGTAAATTGATTGCAACAGTTTTGCAACGCCTAATTCTTGGCCTTTGCTTATTTGAGTGATACTTTTGTCACAAATTCAATTCTGATGAAAGCGTCAAAACTCATATTCCTAGCATTGCTGCTGTTCCTGCAGACAGTTGTTACTTGCGTGTTTGCACAAGACTATGACGGTAGGGAGTATTTCTGTTTAAGAGAAAAGTGGGGCAAGCCTGAGACTCCTAAAGAGGGCGAAATCATTCCACCCATATATAATATTCTTGTCGATGATTATATCTGTGGCTACACGGTTAACGGAATATGGGATTTTTATCCTTACGGTATTTATCTTATGCGTGATAATGACGGTTACATGATGGTGCTTAAATACTATTGTGATGATGATCAGGTACAGTCCGATACAATCCGTATTGATTCCAAACTGGCTAACCGTCTGCATGCATCGGTCAAGAAGACCCTTAAAAGAGCAGTTAAAAATACTACAATCCCCTGGTCTGAGATGGGAAGTCCTAATGTAACCGTATTTACAAAAAAGATGGCGGCAGACAGAACAATTGACCAGATTCCGGACAGCCTTTGGTTAGAGCAGTACCTTAAGTTCAATCATACTCCTGTAAGGCCCCGCTGGGCACCAAAGCCCATTAGTGATGAGGAAATGGAGGAATTCTTACGTCAGGGTGGACAGATAATAGAAATGGATACAACATGGTTCTATCTTGTTCCGGCAGGCGCTCAGCAATCCAAAAACATGGAGAATGGCCACGAGTACGTTGACCTGGGCCTGAACGTCAAATGGGCCACATGTAACGTAGGGGCCGATAAGCCAGAGGGTTACGGTGATTATTATGCCTGGGGTGAGACGGAACCCAAATCAGAATATACATGGGAAAACTACCGGTTCCGCATCAGTGGTGACGATTTCTTTAAAAATATCAAGCTCTCTAAGTATAACACGGATATTATCACTGGGGTTGTAGACAGTTTAACCACACTTGAAATGATTGATGATGCTGCTCACGTCAGGTGGGGCGGGAACTGGCGTATGCCTACAGTAGATGAGTTCCGGGAACTTATGGACAGCTGTACATGGACTTGGACTACAATTAATGGGGTTAACGGATACAAGGTAACAAGCAATATGCATGGTTATACGGATCGGTCAATATTTCTGCCTGCTGTCGGTTGGGGTAACGCAAACTTCAACAATAGACAGGATGATCACGGACTTTACTGGTCCAGTTCTCTCAGGCCGTCCAGTCCTAACTCTCCTAATTGTCCGTATGTTATCAGCTTTGCCTCGGGCGGTTTTAGTTTGGGAGCCAGTGCTCAATTCAACGGTTATCCTATCCGTCCGGTCTGCCCTAAATAACAATTATGAAAGCGTCAAAATTCATATTCCTTGTATTGTTGCTGTTCCTCTATGTTTCAGTTAGTGCTCAGCAACGCAACAACGTGGAGAACGGCCACGAGTACGTTGACCTGGGGCTGAGTGTTAACTGGGCCACCTGTAATGTCGGGGCTATTGCCCCCGAGGGCTATGGAGACTTTTTTGCATGGGGTGAGATAGAACCATACTATGATGCCGGGCTCGCACAGGATAACCCGCAGACGCATTGGAAAGACAATAAGGCTGCAGGGTATGATATGTCAACATACAAGTATTGTAAGGGCTCCACTACAACATTGACCAAATATTGCAACAGGAGTGAATATGGTTACAATGGCTTTGTGGATAACAAGACAACACTTGACCTTTTTACTACCCGAAACAATGTAAAAGGTTATGTGATCAGTAGTAATAAGCCTGGTTATACGGAACGTTCCATTTTCTTGCCTACCGCCGGAAATCGTACAAAAGGGGACAGACCCCTTTTGTATCATTTTGTACTATCGGCTCCAGATAGACTTCTGGTAGGTGCTCTCTACGGCTTGAGACCTCCAATAAAAGTGCCGGTACCTGGGGACACTACTGGTCAAACTGAGTGAATAAGGATCAATCAAGCTATAACGCAGGCGTTCTTGCGATCGGTTCCGGTTACGCGGCTGTGAAAATAACCTTTCGCGCCCACGGACAATCCGTTCGCCCCGTCTGCCCGTAATCCGCCAAAGTGTCCCACGCTCATCGGCCCTGTGGGGTTTGTGAGTGGGGTTGGTGTGTTACACACCCCCTTGGAAGGGGGTATGTAACACACGCACCTGCGTCAGAAGGAACTCTCGCGGGGGTGAGTGTGGGACACTTTGGCGAAGTCATTCCGCAGGTTCAAACGTATTGGTGCGAGCGAATGCCTGGAGCGAGACCGCGGTCCCGGAGGGCCGCCAAGCGACCATAGGGAGCGCGTTCGCTGTGGCGAACTAAAAAAAGGAACGGGTTCGGCCCGGGCTCTGGGTACAGAAAAAGGAGGGGTCAAAACCTCTCCTTGTACCCAGAGCCGGGGTCGAACCGGCACGGGTCGCCCCACTGGTGTTTGAGACCAGCGCGTCTACCGATTCCGCCATCTGGGCTTGGTATCAAAACCGCCGCGAAGGTACAACAATTTGGTGAAACATTATGGAACCTGCAGGTTTTTTTTGCTTTGGAGCGTTTTTAACAGCCAATTGCTTGCCGATATCCAAATAAGCATTATCTTCGTAACAGACTATTCATTGATAGGATAGAGAATCATTACCGACACGATTTAAAAGATATTATGTTAGGATCAGATAATTACTGCGTTGTACTGGCAGGAGGTTTCGGCACCAGACTTTGGCCTTTGAGCCGTAAGGGTATGCCAAAACAGTTCCTTGATTTCAACAACAACGGTCATACGTTGCTCAAGGAAACTGTAGAGAGGATGAGACGCATATTCCCTGAAGAGAATATCATAGTTTCCACAAATCTTGATTTTTATGAGGATGTGTGCAGGCAGTTGCCTGACCTGAATCCGCTTCAGGTGCTCAGAGAACCTGTCATGAAAGGTACGGCGCCAAGTATCCTGCTTGCTTCATACCATATTCACGATATTAACCCTAATGCAAACATTCTGTTTGTGCCGTCAGATCTGGTTATCATTGATGAAAAACCGTATGTAAATGTGATAGAACGTGGCATGTCTTTTGTCAGGGATAACAATTTTATTCTTACTGTAGGTATCAGGCCTACCAGACCTGAAACACGTTTTGGCTATATCCAGATTGATGAGCAGAAGGCTGATGGCATATACAGTGTGCGTACATTTACGGAAAAACCGGAGGAATCATTTGCCAAGGTGTTTGTGGATAGCGGTGAGTTCTATTGGAACTCAGGTATCCTGATGTGGAATGCAAGTGCTTTTATAGATATAGCCAAGGCTTGCCTGCCTGAGATGGTTGCGCAGTTCAACCGTATCTATGATAATAAACACAGTCGCGATGAACGTCGCAGCATCTTATATTCAGTCTATGAGGCTTTCCCGCGCATATCAATGGACTACGGCATACTTGAGAAAACTGATAAGGTTTGTATGGCCATAGGTGATTTCTGCTTCAACGATATTGAAAGCTGGGACCTGCTTTATGATTATTGTGCCAAGGATGATGAAGGCAATGTCCTGGGTATGTATAACTATCAGGTCTATAACTGTAAGAACAGTATGTTCCTGTGTAACAAGGAGAAGAAATTGGTGGTTATTGATGACCTGAGTGATTTCCTTGTGGTGGATACTGATGATGTGCTGGTAATATGCCGGCGCAATAATGAGACAGACTTTAAGCGATATATAAATGACGCCATGATTAAATATGGCGAAAAATACTCATAACTTTGCAGGACCGCTAAGTATGGCGGTCCTTTTTTGAATACAATGGTTGGAGAAAAGAATAAGATGCCCGGACTCCTGGCGTTGAGTCCCATCATGGTTTTTCTGCTGGTTTATCTGGTATCATCCCTGATAGCAGGTGATTTCTACAAGGTACCGGTATCATCGGCTTTCCTTGTAGCTTCAGTTTATGCCATTGCCGTTACTCCCGGCAAGATAAGTAACCGCATAAGCGTGTTCTCTGAGAGCGCAGGGCATTGGAACATTATGCTTATGGTGTGGATCTTCATGTTGGCAGGCGCGTTTGCCGGTTCCGCTAAGGAGATAGGTTCCATCGACGCCACTGTAAACTTTACCATGAGTATCATTCCGGTGCGCTTTCTGCTTGCAGGAATGTTTCTTACTGCATGTTTCGTGTCAATGGCCATAGGAACAAGCGTGGGCACTATCGTGGCATTGGTTCCTATAGCTAACGGGATAGCTCAGCAGGCAGGGCTTAGTCAGGCTTTGATGGCCGCCTTGATAGTGGGAGGTTCATTCTTTGGTGATAACCTATCGTTCATATCTGATACCACCATAGCCGCTACACGTGCCGTAGGGTGCGCCATGCGTGACAAGTTCCGCGCCAATTTCATGATTGTGCTGCCTGCCGTGCTTGTCATTACGGGTATTTATGTCTTTAAGGGCATGAGCCTGAATGCAGAGTCCGATACGCATCCCATAGAGTGGCTCAAACTGTTGCCGTATATTTCAGTCATAGTCTTGGCTCTTGTTGGTATGGATGTGATGCTGGTGCTTGTGCTGGGATTGCTGCTTAACGCTGTGGTGGGCTTTGTTACCGGTTCATTGGACTGGATTGGCTGGCTCAGTTCAATGGGGCAGGGTATTGCAGGCATGGGGGATCTGATAATCGTCACTCTACTGGCTGGCGGCATGTTGGGAATAATAAAACATAACGGAGGCCTGGAATATTTAATGCGTGCCGTGGTCAAGAGGGCACATGGCAAACGCGGTGCGGAGTTGAGCATAGGCCTGCTTACCGCATTGGCCAATCTGTGTACCGCCAACAACACCATCGCCATAATTACGGTGGGCGGCATTGCAAATGACATTGCAGAAAAGTTCAGCATACCCAAACGTCGCGCAGCCAGCCTGATGGATATATCCGGCTGCTTTGTACAGGGCCTGATTCCGTACGGAGCCCAGCTTCTGATGGCAGCCGGCCTTACCGGTCTGGCCGCCACGGAGATAATACCCTATCTCTATTATCCTTTTGCCGTAGGAATATGCATGCTTCTCTCAATTTTTATCGGCCAGCGCGGAGTTAAAGTTGAGTGACAATAAAAAATGTACTATATTTGGAATCAGTTATATAAAGTGCAATGACAATTGATGACGTAAAGATCATTGAGCTGCCTAAGTTTCTGGATGTACGCGGAAACCTTTCATTTGCCGAACAGTTCAGCCAGATACCTTTTGAAATACAGAGGGTGTATTGGATATATGACGTTCCCGGAGGAGAAGAGAGGGGAGGACATGCCTTCCGTGAGAATGAAGAGGTTATAGTATCACTCTCAGGTGCTTTTGATGTGATTGTGGACGATGGCAAAAACAGGAAAACAGTTACATTGAACAGGTCATATTTCGGATTGTATATCCCTAAAGGATTGTGGCGCTCTATGGATAATTTTTCAACCAACTCTGTTGCACTTGAGTTTGGTTCTGTCAAATATGATCAGGGGGATTACATCCGTGATTATCGTGAATTCATAAAAATGAAAAAGGATGGCATATTATAGTGTATCTGATTGTACTGTAATAGAACTGGACAAACATCACAGTGACCGTAAGGGCAATCTTACTGTTGTTGAAAACAATAAGACTCTACCGTTTGATGTAAAAAGGGTATATTATATATATGATGTTCCTGGAGGTGAAAGCCGCGGATCACATGCCCACAGGTCATTGAAGCAGTTGATAGTGGCGGCAAGCGGCAGTTTCAGGGTAACACTGGATGACGGTACCACCAAGCGTTCCTTTATTCTCAACAGACCTTATCAGGGTCTTTGCGTAATGCCTGGAATGTGGCGTGATCTGGATGATTTCTCATCGGGAGCTGTCTGTATGGTTCTGGCATCAGATTTGTATGATGCCGATGACTATATCCGGGATTATCAGGAATTTCTGGATTTCAGATCAAAATAAAACGGACAGATGATACATAGGCTAGCAGATTGTATGAATGTGAATGTGCCGGAAAGTACCAATATCTGGCAGTTTTGCGTTATATTTCCAAATTGTAAAATTGGGGAGAATTGTAATATTTGTGCAAATGTCCTGATAGAAAACAAAGTGGAAATAGGAAACGATGTTACAATAAAATGTGGCGTTCAAGTGTGGGATGGCATTACTTTGGAGGATAATGTAATGATTGGCTCTAATGTCACATTCACAAATGATAAGTTCCCACGTTCCAAAAACAAGAACTGGGAAATCCTTAAAACCAGGGTGTGTAAAGGTGCCACCATTGGAGCAGGTTCTGTGATTCTGCCCGGATTGACCATTGGGGAGAGAGCATTTGTAGCAGCAGGAAGTGTTGTGACAAAAGATATTCCGGCGGGAGAATTGTGGATGGGAAATCCAGCGCGGTTTATAAGGAAAGTTGATTTTTAAGATAGACTCATTCATTATCGCTTTTGCTGATGTTTTTTTTCAGGAAGAAAACGGATAGACCCCAACGCAGAGTCAGATGTCTTGCAGTTACAGATTTCAAGCATTTCTGCAGTCGGAATAAAAGTTCCTCGTTAAATATTCTGTTTAGACAGCAAGAGACTGCGGTTTATCCTGTCTCATTTATTGATGAGCAAAGTAGCAAGCCTGGCGTCTGCAAGACTCATGAACAATATATTGCTTCTGTATCAAAAGCAAGAATCATTGCGTCTTCCAATGTAATCATAGCAAACAAAAGGATTATTTATGATTTGCTTAAGGGTGGCAGATTCAGAATTACTGATCCAGGCTTGATTTTGCGAAAATGCCATCATGCAGAGATGCGGGCTCCCAGAAGACTTGGAATGCTGTATTTTGCAGCCTATTATGACTTTGGCACTTCTTTTGATAAGGCTGTTTCCTTGTTCGGTAACTATTCCTGGAATTTTTATCATTTTATTTACGAGATAGCTCAGAAGTTTTATCTCATAGATGCAGCAAGAATTCCTGAGGACATTCCTTTGCTGGTGGATGCTGTCGTAAAAAAAGTTCCTCAGTTGAATGAAATATTTGATTTGCTGAAAGGCAACAGGAAGGCCTATTTTCTGGAAGAGCTGGAATCGTGCAGGGTGGAAACCCTGTATTATCCTTCATTTGTTCATCAAATTCCACCCAACTTCTGGGATATGAACAAAATAGCAGATGAAGACTGTTATTTTGACGGCAATGGATTAAGATATTTGCGTTCCAGATTTTTAGATTATGCAAAAGGTGTGGAATCACCTTTATCCACACAAACTGCAAACAAGATTTTTATTTCGCGTAAGGTTACGCAGAATCGGAGTTATAATGAGGATGAACTGATAAAGATAGCATGTCAGTATGGATATACTGTAGTTTATCCTGAGCAGTACTCTATAAGAGAACAGTTTGCATTGTTTTCACAGGTGGACAGCATTATTGCGGCATCCGGCGCGGCTTTGTCAAATATCGTGTGCTGCAAACCAGGTTGTAAGATCCTGGTACTTACATCCAGCCACTGGAATCTGACTGTTTTTTCAAATATTGCGGGCCATTTGAATCTGGATATGGAGTATCTGTGCGGAAAAACAGATAATCCCAACAATGTCCAGTCGGGTTTTGTTATTGATGCCGGGATTTTTAGGAAAGTTTTAAATAAGTGATTGATGAATGTACCGTTTTTGTCACTGAAGGATGTCACTGACCTGCATGGGGTGGAAATCAATGAGGCTGTCAGTCGTGTTGTGAATAGCGGATGGTATCTGCAGGGTAAGGAGAATGAGAGATTTGAGGCAGACTTTGCCAAGTTTATAGGAACAAAGTATTGCATAGGTTGTGCCAATGGCCTGGATGCGCTCATCTGGATTTTCCGTGCATATATCGAGTTGGGTGTGATGCAGCCTGGTGATGAGGTGATTGTTCCGGCAAACACTTACATTGCCACCATCCTTGCTATCACCGAGAATGGATTGAAGCCCATCCTTGTGGAGCCTAAACTCAATACGTTGGAGATAGATGATGACCTTATTGAGGCTGCTATCACTCCAAAAACAAAAGCTATTGCTATAGTCCATCTATATGGTCGCAATGCCTATACGGAGAAGATAGGTGCGCTCTGTCAGAAGTATAATCTGAAACTTATAGAGGACAATGCCCAGGCTCATGGGTGCAAACATAAAGATGGCCGCGTTACAGGTTCAATAGGTGATGCTGCCGGACATAGTTTCTATCCCGGGAAGAATCTTGGTGCCCTTGGTGATGGTGGCGCAGTGACAACAAATGATCCTGAACTGGCTGGCGCTGTACGTGCACTTGCAAACTATGGATCTCAGAAGAAATACGTTTTTAAATACACAGGCCGCAACAGCCGTTTGGATGAGATACAGGCTGCAGTGCTTGATGTGAAGCTAAGGTATCTTGTTGAGGATAACGCTCATCGTAAGGAGGTGGCGCATTTTTACTATGAGCATATCTCTAACCCCACAATAAAACTGCCGGATTTGATTCCGGATGACCAGAATGTTTATCATCTGTTTCCTGTTTTCTGTGAAAGACGTGATGAGCTGCATGATTATCTGGAGGCAAACGGTGTAGGTACCGTAATTCATTATCCTATCCCTCCACATAAGCAGGAATGTTATAAAGAGTGGAATAGCATGAGCCTGCCCCGGACTGAGTATATTGCGGATCATGAACTAAGTCTTCCCATAGGTCCTGCAATAAAAATGAGTGAAGTTGAAAAGGTGGTTTCATTACTCAATGGTTTTTGATTTAGATTTCTTGTCTCTGAAAAAACAAATCCGTCAAATGGAAAAACAGAATAAGCCGGAAGTAACTGTTGCAGTAATAGCTTACAATTCTTCCAAGACTGTAATACAAACTCTGGAGAGTATTAAAGCACAGACTTATGACCGGATCAGGTTGATTGTAAGCGATGACTGTTCAACTGATGATACAGTCAATATCTGTAATCGATGGATTAAGAAGAATGCTGATCGTTTTATATCGGCAGAGATTATAAATTCAAGTACAAACACTGGCGTGACCGGTAATTGTAACAGGGCGTGGGATGCATGTAAAACGGAATTCTTCAAAATAATTGCCGCAGACGATTGCCTGTTGCCGGATTGTATCGGGAACAATGTTGTCTTCATGGAGAACAATCCATCATCGACAGTGGTTTTCAGTAAAATGTCTTTTATTGGAAAGAGACGTTATGTCAGGCGTCACAAACCTGTTCTGGATTATTCAATATTCAGTTTGCCGGTTGAAGAACAACATAAAAGACTGCTTGAAAAAAACAGTAATCCACCTGCTCCGACATGCTTTTTCCGTATACAGAGCGTGCGTGATATGGGAATAAGGTTTGATGAAAGGATTCCTTTCATGGAAGATTGGCCAATGTGGATAATGCTTACTGAAAAAGGAGTTAAACTGGATTTCCTTGATAAGGAAACAGTTGGTTACAGAATTGGAGGTAATGGCCTTTCGGCAGGCAAAAGCGTTTTTGGAGTCAATTTCTATAAAAGCTTGTTGAAGCTTGATCTCATTTATTTGTTTGATCATGAATGTCAAACGGATAAAGGATCAGCCATAAACTCTTTTACAGAAAGACAGGCTTCAATTTATCAGGAGATGTTGAGGAGGATGAGAAAAACTCCTGAATACCGTGTGGGGCGTTTTCTGCTTGCTCCATGGAGATTTATTGAGAAATTATTTTCAAATAGCTGATATAAATAAGATTCCTTGTAATTATTATGAAACCTGTTCTGTCTATAATTGTTCCATGCTATAATCAATCGGAAACTCTTCCGCATACGCTTGATTCAGTCCTAAAGCAGACTTATCAGGAGTGGGAATGCATTATTGTCAATGACGGGTCGCCTGACAATACATCGGAAGTAGCTCAGAAATATGTAGAGCTTGACTCCCGCTTTAAACTGCTTGAACAGAAAAATAAAGGGTTGAGTGCTGCCAGAAATGCAGGTGTCAAGGCTTCTTCAGGTACATATATACTCCCATTGGATAGTGATGACCTGATAATGCCGAGGTATGCAGAGCTGGCAATGAAAAGGTTTGCTGAGTATCCTGATACAAAACTTGTTTATTGTGAAGCCAGGTTGTTTGGCTTGGAAAACAGATATTGGGACCTCCCCAAATACAAATGGGATGATTTTATCTTCAATAACGCTATTTTTTGTTCCTGTGTTTACAGACGTTCAGATTATGATAAAGTGGGGGGATATAATGAGGATATGAAGCATGGATTTGAAGACTGGGATTTTCTGCTTAATCTTCTGGATAAGGATTCTGTAGTTTATCAGATTCCCAAAGTCTTATTCTATTATAGGGTTAAACACAATTCCATGACAACTGATGTAACCCATAAGAATCAGTCTGCTGTTACAAATCAAATAATTGATAATCACTCAGAAATGTACCGTGAGTATATTTTCAATAAAATGGCTATCATTTCACCAATCAGATACAATCATACAGAGAAACTGGATCTGAAAATAGGACATGCAATCACCAAACCTATCCGTCTGTTCCGGAAATTAATTCACAAATTTAAGTAAAAAAAAGGATGGAGATTTAATAGCTCTTTCCTTGCTAAATGCTTTCTGATAGCGTATATATATTCATAATTCTGATAAGTGTTATTAAAAAAACCCTCCTTGGTATTGCTGAAAATGTATTTTCCTTTTATATCTTTGCAACAGAGGCGTCTGTCCTACCGCAATAATTGAAACTAACTATTAACCTATAACCAATAATTGTAAACTATGTTTGAACGTTTAAAAGAGAGATTGAATCTGATTAGTAAAGTAAAGCAGATTCACGTTGTGACTGAAATCAAGAATAACTATTACATTCACACTTATGCTTATAGAGATTTTGACTCTGCACAGGCTTGTATGACTGCCAGATGTTCTATGATGCAGCGTGAATTACAAAGCCAAGGTTATGTGGATGCATTTATTGATGTCAAATCCGATAATCACGCCCTTGTTTACTGGAATAAAGGTAAGGATTGCTATTCATATGCCATTCTAAAGAGCTTATTGAAATAATTGCTCTGAAACAAGGATTTTTATGCCACTCGCTATCGTCAGCAACGGTAGCGAGTGGTTTGTTTTAGGCCGGAAGCCTGGGATCATTGGGACCAGGTCAAGTCTATAAAAACAAAATCAGTTCCAATTTCTTGGAACTGATTGCGCTCCTTCTAGGACTTGAATAATCATTGATTATTAAACATATAGGTTTTTCTATCTACAGTTTCCACTACAGGCAGCCTTGTACTATAAAACACACGAAATGAGTGTAACACATTGAGTATTAGTTAGTTGTTCTTTTGTGCGTCTTTCTCCTTTTTGGTGATGACTTTTAACACTTTTTTCAGGTCATCTTTGGTGTTAATTGGAAATAGCTCATTTTCAACTCTTACAATTCCCATTATCAATAGTTTCTCGTAGTATGCCCATTCTTGTCCTGAGACTATAAGATCCATCGGAAAACCTAAGACATCAGCAACCTTCTTTAATAGAAAGATATTCTTGGTTTTTTTGAGTTTGGGTAAGTTGGATAGCTCTATCCCCATAAGTTTACAGAACTGGGTCTTTGTTAGGCCACAATGCTTAATCAGTTCGTCTGCATGTAATTCAAAAAAGGTTTTCTCACCCGGCTTTTGAGTGTCATCGTCTGAATCACCAAATAATAATGCATCTAATTGTCTGCAAGCTTCTTCTTGTTCTTCTTCCGTCATAATTACACATTTTAGTTTGCCGGCAAATATAACAAATAATAGTCTTATTATCCAAACTTATATAATCTATTATATGAAACGATAATCGCTCATATTATATAGTGTTATAGATAATATTATATAAAATGATAATATTTTCAGATGGTTTATTTGGGGATATTATAAATTATTACTATATTAGCTATACAAAAAGATAATAATTAGAGCAGTATGGAGAAAATGGGTTTAGTAGTCTTGGAGAGAAAAGACATTGTGAAGGCAAACATCATTGCTGGCCGCATTGGAGATAACTTTATAGCCGGTTATTTGTTGGCTCTTGGTAACGAGTTAAGAAAGCGTATGCAGCAGGGTGTGGTAGAGTTCTTCTATCATAAAAAGAATGGAGAGGTGAGACGTGCATTTGGAACTACAATGCCGGCCCTCGCAAAAGCCCACATTCTACACGGAGGTTCATCTGTCTCTGTGATCACATATTGGGATTGCGAGCGTAATGATTGGCGTTCATGCCAAATTCAATCGTTGATAAAGGTGTGTTGAGATGTTCTGTGTGTTGGTGCTGTGTTCAATAATTGCGTGTATTCAAATAAATCCTGAATGCACGCATGTGAATGCAGTTATCCGTTGTCAAAAAATTCAAAGATTAAAATGAACTGTTATATCTACGCGAGAGTGTCCTCACTGGGCGACCGGCAAAGTACGGAGCGTCAGGTTGTAGCGTTGTCTGATTACGCCAAGTCGAACGGCTACAATATTACCGGCATATACGAAGAACATATATCCGGTGCATCAAGGGATAAGAAGATACTATCCAAGTGTTTGTCAGACGCAATGATCAATAAAACCGATATTATCCTCTTTAGTGAGTTGTCGAGGTGCGGCAGAGCAATTTGGGAGGTTCTGGCGTGCATAAAGTACTGCATTGACAACAATATAGATTTGTACTTTCAGAAAGAAGGGTTGAGATTGTTTAAGGATGGAAGGGTTAATAGCGTTATGGCCATCTACATAAGTTGCCTATCATTTTGCGCTGAAAAGGAACGGGAAAACATTTACTATCGCTTATCACAGGGGAGAGAACTTGCAAAATCTAAGGGTGTGAGAATGGGTAGGAAACAAGGGTCCGTAGAAACGCGTGAACAGATTGCAAATAAGCACAAAAATGTAATTAAGTGTTTAAAGAAGAAATGCAGCGTTCGCGATACAGCGAAAATATGTAACGTGGGCATATCTACTGTGCAACGAGTAAAAAAAACATTCTCTTTGTAGTTTCTATCTTTATAGAAAAGAAGTGAACTGATGATTAAACGCATACGGATTGAAATGCCTGAGTGAATAACGCTGATTGAACAAGTGGTAATACTCATTCCAAAAGCTATCTCAAAAAACTTAACAATTCTTTAGATTTTAAAAATAATAGCTATATTTGCGTTTATAAGAATTGGAACAAAACAATTTTATAAACGTAATAAAAGGACTATGCCTATGGGCTAAGATAAAGGCAAAGACATAAAGAAAGGTATTTTGACTTAAACTTGGATTCTTGAAAAGCTGCACACTTATTTGAGAATTACAAACATACCAAGAACAAGCCAAGATGCCCACGCCGTTGGTGTGGGCTTGTTCGGATTGATATGGTATGTTTGGGTAGTGCAGCAAATCCTCAAGGATCCATAGAGAAAAGGCAAGCACCACACTTTTTTTATGTGCCCTCTCAAAAAACGGTGCAAATAATTACTAAGGGATAATGCTGAAAACCCATAGATAGAGTAGGCGTTAATAATATTGTTATGGACAATATATTAAAAGAGATTAGATATTTTATCGACTTTATAGAAAGTAATTCAGGTGAGAAATATTACATCTTAACAGAAAGTAATGTTATGGATGTTTATAGAAAATTGAGAAATAATGAGAACGTTTCTAAAGATGAACATGAACAGGTGTTAAAGAGATTTGAAGAATTGGTTAACTATCATCATTGATAAGAATATGAAAAAATTTTTTTGTATTATGATGTGTGTATGCCTGTGTTTAAGTTGCAAATCAAAGGATAGGCATGAATGGGTTGATTTGGGCTTATCTGTTAAGTGGGCTACTTGTAATGTGGGTGCAGAGAATAGTGAAGATTTCGGTGACTATTTTGCATGGGGTGAAACAGACACCTATTATAAAAACGGATTTGCACAATCTGATGAACCACAATGGAAGGATGGTAAAACAGAAGGATATGAAGATTCATCATACAAATATTCTGTGTATGATGATGAATATGGATGTTATCTACTTGTTAAATATTGTAACAATGAAGATTATGGTTACAGGGCGGATTTTAGAGATAATAAAACAACACTTGAACCTGAAGATGATGTCGCTCATGTGATATGGGGTGGAAGTTGGCGCATGCCAACATTGGAGGAGTTTAAGGAGTTAATGGATGAAGACAATTGCAGTTGGATCTGGACAACGCAAAATGGAATCAATGGCTATAATGTAACAAGTAAAAAGCCTGGTTATGAAGGTCGTTCTATATTTCTGCCAACTGCCGGATATTTCGATTGGACGGATCTGTATGACACAGGAACCGATGGCTATTACTGGTCCAGTTCGCTTTACACGAACGAGAACGACCCAAACTTTGCGATAAACCTCGTGTTCGAAGCGGACGATTCGGACGACTCGGAGGACTCGGAGAACTGGTTTGGGCCCTACGAATGCTCAAGTATTTTACGTACAAGGGGTCTATCCGTTCGGCCTGTGTGCCCGTAATTAAGGGTTTTCTAGGGGGATGCCGAAAACCCAACGAAAGAGTAGGCTATTAAAAGAGTATTAAAAATGAATCGTGAGAAAAAAATAGTAGCCAACTATTGTTATTGGATGGTGATAATAGTGTTTTCTACTTTATTCATTACCTGTCGTGGTAAATCTTCCTCCCAATCTAAGACAGATTTCTGGGAGGGAGAAGTAAAGCCCGGTACTTATACTATCACATATACACATCCAAGTGCAGGCGGTACTAATCGTACTGAGATTACATTTACTATATATGAAGATAAATTTGTTGATTATAAGACAAAAGAAACTATTTTATGGGGAAAGCGTACTACAACAACAAATGTTGCATCTGGCTATTTAAAAAAGCATGAAGAAATATATGATGGTGAAAGAAAAGTATGGTATGGTATAATAGCAAAGACGGAACCGGATGGTTCAGGTAAGGTTTGGGCTTTCGAAAACAATATTTCGCCAAGTTTGGAATTCAGTGGCGGTGATTGCAAAACATATCAAGAGTATAACACATACAGGAGAGGAGAATTAGGAGTTTTAAAACGTATTGATACTGAACAATAATATGAGAAACAAAAACACTTGCTTCAATATTGTTATAATATTGATATTTCTTTTCTTTCTCACTATTGGATGTGGAAAAAAATCATCAAAGCATTCTTCATCCCAAAGTGAAAAAACGCCTTATGCTGTTTATATCTACGATGGCACTAAGGAAATAGTTTTATATAACAATCCAAAGACTGCATCAGTTGATGGTAAGAGTGGTTCATGGATTGACACTAATTGGATAAGAATGAATGGAGAAATAATGGAATATCCAACATACTACATAGTATGGTATGGTGAAAAAACATGTGTAATTGCTCCTGGTTCTGGCCTTGTATATTTTGGAAGTGAGGAGGAGGCGAAAAGAAATGTGGAAGATGAAAGCAAATGGAAAGATTGTCGAAAAAAAAGACTTTGATATGGAAGAAACAGAGTAAATACAATATTATATCATTTAGATTCTTGGAGAGAGTAAACTAAACTGTGTGTTACAAAAAATATTATTGTTTGACACGGTTTAGTTTACGCTCTTGTGTCAACTGTAGGCTTTTGGTAATATTACCCATTCTGGCAGTTCGGCGACGACATCGCCCTCTTGTCCTTCTCGCCGTATCTGTTGAATGATCCTTCCACAGATGTTTTGTCCCCAAACCTTACCTTTGTACCAATTCCATTCAAATTCTTCATGCTCATCTATCATGCCCCAAGTGCAATCCCCCCAAGGGGCGTATTCAACAAGTTTCTTTTGTGGGTTATCAATCAGAAACTGCTGGAACTCCTGACATTGGTTATACTTCAGCCTTATACAAAACCGGAGCATTGGTATAAGTCGCTCCGGTCCATCGTTAATCTCAAGCCAACCAACATATTTCTCGCCGTATTTCTTTGCATCCTTAGCCTCCTCCATGTTGAGGATGCTATCCTGGTGCGCCCTGTGCCCCGTAAGTCTCATAATGAAAAATAACTGTTCAACACTATTATAGTCAATACCCCCATAGGACAACTTACAGGGGTAAAAATTACTGAGTACAACAGATTTAGACTTTGCATGTGAATTGAATAATATCACATCTTTCTTCTGGTAACATAAATCATTTATCCCTACAAACATACTTTTTTATAAACATACAATTTTTTCCTTGAAAATCAAGAGTAGAATGGTGTGTAGAGTATATAATACTATAATGAAAAGTAATATGGTTATATACTTTTCATCAAAGCATATCGGCGAGTTCAATCTCTGTTCCATCGATACGTGAGCGAAAGTATAGAATACGTTTAACAGAATAAGCCCACAACTTGTTCCGCCACTCGGGTGTTATCAATAGTTGAATAAGAGCATACTTGTCATATCCTATCATATCGCAGAAGTCCTGCAAGTCAGTATTATGTATCGTTAATTCTGCTCTGTAGATTGTTTGCTTACCGAAATCTAACCAACTTGAAATGTATTCCTTTTCAGGAGACGCCTCTTTGAGTTCTGATGTCTTGTTATATAATCGCAAACTAAGTCCGCCTCGTTTTTTCTGGCAAAGGTATATGGTAGGTTGTCGGTTCAGTTTTCGACGGCTCCGTGAGTAATACTCGCCGTAATTGTCAAGTTTTCTATCCTCATCATGCACCAAGTTCCCATTCAGGAACATTTCATAGCCTTCGTAGTCTTTGATAAACTTGCGTAAGGATGCAATCAAGTTGCGATTGGTGTCCAGACAGATTTCCGCTAACGTAATGTTATTGAATTCCAATCCTATTTGTTCGGATATATACTCAATAAAACCTACTACACTTTGCTTTTCCCCATAATATATCTGATATAGCGTATAAAACGCGCTATTGTCGAAGGTGAAAAAACAATAGTTCCGATATTTCCCGGAGATAGAGAATTCATAAAAGCCCAAACGATGGTTAATACCATCCAGTTCATAATGTACGGACACCTCCATTCCTATAACCTCCTGATCCGAATTCAAAACGGTACGGTCTAGATGAAGATTATACTCGACAAAAGCCAAGGTATCTCCAGATTGAAGGAACGTATCCCGTAAGTTTTGAAATAATCCTGCAGGCTGAGTATAACATATCTTAAGTTTGTCCAGATTGGTTTCTACTCTAAGTGCTTTCATACGTTTGTGCTTTGTTCAGTGGTATTATTTTCATACGGGTTTTCCGTCGCCGGCTTGAGTGGCAAACTGGCCCAATAGTCCTGCATGGACTTTGAAATCTTGTCTTTTGTGCTTTGTGTTAAAGTTCTGCCTTGCAGTTTCATCGATATGGCTCGTTTTTGCTGATCGCTCATATCATTTCTGTACATCCTTTTCATAGGTTGTTTCATAATCATGAGTATTAATTTTAGTTATTATTAATACGGTAATAACCGTAGTTTCTATTAATAAATACCGGTAAAAAAGGAAAAGTAAACACATTTGGTGTAGTTAATGATGTTTTTTTGTGTTTTTCCCCAGAAATTGAGAGACGCCATAGTGGTGTGCCTAAATCGAACCCACTACCTCCTTAATCGAATAGCAGGTGTAAGGAGAGAAGAAGTCGACAAAAGTGTGGGATTAATATGCTGTAACGCACATTTCTAAAAAATAGGAATTGGTTATTACCAGTTTTATTTCTCTATCAAAAGAAGGTCCACATATGGTTGCAATTACGATGTTTATGTCCCTAATGACTGGAAGAAGCAATCCCAAGCCTCTTTTTCTTCAAGATACTCCATGTATGTCGTCCGATGTGGTTGTCTTGGCGTTTGTGCCATTTTGTTCTGTTCAAATACCGTAGCTCCGAACATTTTTGCATAGTGCCTGGTTTGGTTGGTTGTCTTGTGTCCAAGCATATTAGCCACTGTCTCAATAGGTAGTTGTCTATAGTTGAGCAAATAGCAGGCATATGTGTGTCGCGCCGTGAGAGAGGTTATTTTCTTCTCTATACCTGCAATTCTTGCCAACTCCTTTAAGTTCATATTAAACTTCTGAGGTGAGATTAACGGAAGTTGCCCGTCATACATTTCCCAAAGATCAATGGCGTCTTCGTACAGGATTGAGATGTATTTTATGCCGGTTTTGACTCTGGGCTTGCTGATGTAGTATTGCCCGTCTTTGTACTTTTGAACATCCTTCGTATTAAGGTGTATCAAATCAGCCCACTCAAGTCCCGTGAAGCAGAGGAACAGGAAAATGTCACGTGTTTTGTCCAACCTGTCATTTGTGATGATACAATTCCTTATCTGCTTTAACTCGGAGTATTCCAAATAACATTGATCTTCCTCGGCTGCAGAGATTTTGATTGAGGCGAAAGGATTGCTTTTTATCTTGCCACTATTGAAGGCTAGGTTGAAAAAGTATTTGAGATTTTTCAACTCCTTTGAAACGGTTTGTGGCGCGTGTTGTTTTTCAGCCTCAATCCTAAATTGTATAATGTCGGTGGCGGTGCATTTGTTGGCTTCCTGTTTTTCATTCAAACCGGTCCATTTGAAGAATTTGTCGCGGATCAACTCGTATTTCTTATAAGTTCCCAATGTGATGCTTTCACCAGCTTTGATTTTCAGCCCATCATCAAATAAAGTCGCAAGTGTATAACTATTGTCTGCATTTCCGTGTTTGAAGATATCCTTAATCTTGTATGCGGTTATAGCTTCCTTCTTCATTGTAAGGTTGAGGTAAATTTCATTCAACCTGTTTTCAATGGAAGTGCAATAAGCCTGAATAATGGTATCTTTCTTAAAATCTTCAGGGCGGCATTTCATTGGAGTTTGCCATAATTCCCTCTGCCCTGAAACAATAAGGCTAACCTCAACAGGCGCCTTACCATTTTTTCTTTTAGCCGCTGGTCGGCAATAAAAATTAACGCAAAAAGTTTCTCTCATTATATGTATCTACAGTTTTTTTGTCCCTGTATCTACAAATATACTTCTTTTTTTTGACATTTCCAAGAAGGCTATATATACACAAAACCCCGTTAGAATTACTCTAACGGGATTTCAGCGCTCCTTCTAGGACTTGAACCTAGGACCCCCTGATTAACAGTCAGATGCTCTAACCAACTGAGCTAAAGAAGCTTTTTGCCACATTCGGAGCATTACTGCTCTCAAACGCGGTGCAAATTTACCGCCTTTTTTGAAATATCCAACACCAAAGGGCAAAAAAAATCGGGTTGGGAATCAAAAAATATATATCTTCGCAGAACACTAACGGAGATTTCAATTGCTATGAAGAGATTTTTAAAGGGTATTGCCCTTATCACGATATTGTCATTTGCGCCATTGGCAGCTGTGGCTCAAAAGGCAGAAGACCACAACTTTGAGCTGTCCAAGAATCTGGAGATATTCCATGAGATTGTAAGTGAGTTAGACCTCTTTTATGTGGATACCATAAACCCTTCCAAGACTATTGAGAGCGGCATCCAGGCTATGCTTCGCGGTATAGATCCATATACTGAATACTATCCGGAGAAGGATATGAATGACCTTAAGATGATGACTACCGGCAAGTATGCCGGCATTGGCGCCATTATCCGTCAGTATGCCAATCGAGATTACATATATATAGATGAGCCTTATGAGAATATGCCTGCCGCCAAGTCTGGTCTCAAGGCAGGTGATGAGATTCTCAGGATAAACGGTGAGAGCATGAAAGGCAAGGCTTCATCTTATGTGAGTGACCATTTGCGTGGAGAAGCTGGTTCCAAACTTACGGTGACCGTACGCAGACCCGGAGTTGAGGATTCAATAGATGTGGATGTGGTACGTAGTGTTATTGCCCTGCCTGCTGTTCCATATTATTGTATGTGGCATGGCTACGGATATATTCTTCTGGAATCATTTACTGAGAACTGTTCCCGCAGTGTAATGGAGGCTCTGGTTGAACTTAAAGATAAGGGAGCCAAGGGAATAATCCTTGATTTACGTGGCAATGGCGGAGGCCTGTTGCAGGAGGCTGTCGATATAGTGGGCTTGTTTGTTCCCAAGGGGACAAAACTGGTGGAGACCCGCGGCAAGATTCCTCAGGCGGCATCAACATATGTAACACAACGTAACCCCATTGATGAGAAAATACCTCTGGTGGTTTTGACCGATGACCAATCAGCCTCAGCATCTGAGATTGTGTCCGGAAGCCTGCAGGATCTGGACCGTGCTGTTATAGTGGGCGCACGTACATTCGGCAAGGGGCTGGTACAAACCACGCGTATGCTGTCATTCAATGGTACCCTCAAGGTCACCACTGCAAAGTATTACATTCCCAGCGGTCGTTGCATACAGGAGATTGACTATTCCAAGCGTAATGACAAAGGACAGGCACAGCATATTCCTGATAGTCTGACCAAGGTGTTTTATACTGCAGCAGGCCGGCCGGTACGTGACGGCGGCGGAATCCGTCCTGATGTGGAATGCAAGCAGGATACCATGCCTGATATCCTATATTATATTTCACAGAATGTGGTGCTGTTTGATTTTGTGAATGACTGGTGTGCCAAGCATCCCTCGATAGCTCCCATGGGTGAGTTTAAACTGTCAGATGAAGACTACAACGCATTTAAGGATTTTGTCTGCAACTCTGATTTCAAGTTTGAGAGCAACAGCGGCAAGGCATTGGCTTCACTTGTCAAGATTGCCAAAAAGGAGGGCTTGGCTGAAAAGGCACAGGCTGAGTTTGATGCTCTTGAGGAGAAGCTACAGTATGACTTCAGGAATGACCTGGATGTGTTCCGCTCTGATCTGGAACGTCTCATCTCCATGGAGATAGTATTGCGTTACTATTATCAGCGTGGTGCTGTGGCCCAGAATATGAAAACCGATAAGTTCCTTGTTGAGGCTGTCAGTCTGCTTGATGACAGTAAGCGTTACGCTTCTATCTTATCCGCGCCAGCAAAATAGGTTATTGTTGCTGCTCCCTGTAAAAACCGTCTTTGTTTTTGCCTATCTGCACTGTTTCAGAATGCTTTGACAGTTCTATCGTTGTAACCTTATCTGTTTCTCCATCCACAACGAGTAGGCTGCTTTCTTCTTCAAACCTACCCACTGAAAGTGTGAGTGTGGATTGTGGAGTTCCGTTAAACAGCAGGCTGTCATTCATATAGACTGTGAGTGGACTGCCCAGGGTGGAACTGCCAAGTATTATCTCATATCGGTCACTTTTGTAGGTGTTCTTCTTGTCATATAGTTTGAATGACATGAACAGGAATAGCACCACAACAACAAGTACCAGAACTATCATCAGTATCGATCCAAGCAGAAATGCATTGTTCGCTCTTGTCGATTTTCTTTTCATAAACGGAATTTTGGCACAAAACTATCCGTTTTTCTTGTAAGAATCATCAAATATTCCGAAAATTGCACCACTAATCAAATTAACTGAACATTATTATGAAGAAATCTGGAATTATTTTGCTGGCAGCTTTGATGCTGGCTCCGTTTAAGGCTCTGGCTCAGCCGGATCCTAATTTTCACATTTACATTTGCATAGGTCAGTCAAATATGGAGGGTAATCCCCGTCCTGAGCAGATAGACAAGGAGAATGTCAGCCCACGTTTTGTGACTATGAACGCTGTTGATTTCCCCGACAGCAAGATGGGTGAGTGGCGTACAGCCGTTCCGCCATTGGCACGTCCCAGCACTGGTCTTACGCCTGCCGATTATTTTGGCCGTACCATGGTCCAGAATATGCCTGAGAACGTAAAGATAGGTGTTGTCATGGTTGCTGTGGCAGGTTGCTCAATTGACCTATTTGACAAGGACAAGTGTGAGGAGTACATTCCCAAGCAGGCTGGCTGGATGCAGAATATCTGCAAGGAATACGGTGGTAACCCATACAACCGCCTCATCGAGCTCTGCAAGAAGGCTCAGAAGGATGGTGTAATCAAGGGCATCCTGCTGCATCAGGGTGAGACAAATACCAATGACCCTCAGTGGCCTGCTAACGTGAAGAAGGTCTATGATGACATCCTGGCTGACCTGGGTCTTGAGGCCGGTTCAATTCCTCTGCTGTCTGGTGAGGTTGTTCCTGCCGACCAGCGTGGCGCATGTGCTGACCACAATAAGGTGATGGCTACCCTGCCAGAGACCCTGCCGCAGGCAATGGTTGTTCCGGCATACGGATGTGAGGCCGGTCGTGACCATCTGCACTTCAACGCAAAGGGTCTGCGTGAGTTCGGTAGGCGCTATGCCGCCCGTATGCTGGGCTACCTGGGCTACTAATAAGTTTCCAACTGCACAAACCAACAAGGTTTCCAGTTGCACCAAGTAAAACGGAACCCTGACAGCAAAGCGTTGTCAGGGTTTCGTTTTACCCGGCCTGGAAGGCCGGCAGAGCGGAGTGGAACGAAGCGTGTTTTCAGAAGAAAACTAAAAAAAGGTTGTATCTAATACGCAGAAGGTTTCTATCCTGACGCTTAAGGCCTTTTAGGCCGTTAAGCGAAAAAAACTCGAGACGCGGAGCGCGAGTCGTCTGCCGGATGGCTTTTTTCTACGAAAAGTTTGGTTAAAAAGAGAAATGACACTATCTTTGCACCCGATAAGATGATGTGTGGAGAGGCCGAGGGCCTCTTTTTTGTTGCCATACAGCGCTTATATCAAACAAGTATTTAATTGTATATGATTGACAGACAAAAAGTTATCGACATTGCAAAACAGTGGCTTGACAGCAAGGAAGGTTATTTTCTTGTTGACGTTGACGTTACTCCTGATAACCGTATCGTGGTTGAGATAGACCAGGCGGAGGGTGTTTGGATTGACGATTGCGTGGATTTGAGCCGTTTTATTGAATCATCTCTTGACCGTGATGTTGAGGATTATGAGTTGGAGGTGGGCTCCGCCGGAATAGGCCAGCCGTTCAAGGTGCTCCAGCAGTACATAAACCACATAGGCCAGGAGGTTGAGGTACTCCCCAAGAGCGGAGCCAAGCTCAAGGGAATACTTGTGTCTGCCGATGAAAAGGGATTTGCCGTCAAGACTCAGCAGAAGCAGAAGGTTGAGGGCTCAAAGCGTCCCAAGACAGTCGATGTGGAGATTCCATTCGGCTATGATGAAGTGAAATATGTAAAATACGTAATAAGTTTAAAGTAAAATGGCTACTAAGAAAGAAGAGACGATCTCATTGATCGATACCTTTCAGGAGTTCAAGGAACTGAAGAACATTGACCGCATGACGCTGGTCTCAGTCCTTGAGGAGAGTTTCCGCAGTGTTATCTCAAAGATGTTCGGAACTGATGAGAATTACTCTGTCATTGTCAACCCCGATAAGGGCGACTGTGAGATACAGCGTTCCCGTATAGTTGTTGATGACAAGGATCTGGAGGATTCAAACACTCAGATCTCACTTACTGAGGCCCGTCAGATTGATGAGGACTTTGAGGTGGGTGAAGAGGTTTCTGAACCGGTTGATTTTTCAAAGTTCGGCCGTAGGGCTATCCTGAACCTGCGTCAGACTCTTGCTTCAAAGATTCTGGAGCTTGAGAAAGACAGCCTCTACAACAAGTATGTTGAGAAGATAGGCACCATCGTGACCGGTGAGGTTTATCAGATATGGAAAAAGGAGATCCTGCTTCTGGATGAAGAGGGTAATGAACTGCTTCTGAGCAAGACAGATCAGATTCCCAGCGATTTCTTCCGCAAGGGTGAGAGCGTACGTGCAGTGGTGGATCGCGTTGACAACGTGAACAACCCCAAGATTATGCTGAGCCGCACATCACCTCTGTTCCTGCAGCGTCTGCTTGAGCAGGAGGTTCCTGAGATTGCCGATGGTCTTATCACAATCAAGAAGATTGTCCGCATACCGGGTGAGCGTGCCAAGATAGCCGTTGAGTCATATGATGACCGTATCGATCCCGTAGGCGCCTGCGTAGGTGTTAAGGGTTCACGCATACACGGTATTGTACGTGAGTTGCGCAATGAGAACATTGACGTTATCAACTACACTTCAAATATTGAACTGTTTATCAAGCGTGCCTTGAGCCCTGCTAAGGTTTCTGAGCTTAAGCTGGATACTGAGGCCCGTCGTGCTGAGGTATATCTCAAGCAGGATCAGGTATCATTGGCTATAGGTAAGAGCGGCCTTAATATCAAACTGGCCAGTATGCTTACTGAATATACCATTGATGTATATCGTGAACTTGAGTCAGAGGTAGCTGAGGAGGATATCTATCTGGATGATTTCCGTGGCGATATAGAGGATTGGGTTGTAGATGCACTGCATGATGCTGGCTTTGAGACCGCAAAGGCTGTACTGCGTGCTGACCGTGAGATACTGACTGAGTCAGTTGACCTGGAAGAGGAACAGGTTGATGAAATTCTTGATATTCTGGCACGTGAGTTCTCTGATGAGGAGGAGTTCCAGAAGTTCATTAAGGAGTAAATAAAGATAAAATAGGGGCTGAGACCTCAAACAACAAGATATTTTTATAGATGGCGATAAGAATAAGTAAAGTAACGAGAGAGTTGAATGTGGGAGCTTCAACATTGGTTGAGTTCCTGCATAAGAAGGGTTTTGGCGATGTGACTGAAGACCTGAATCAGAAACTTTCAGATGAGCAGTACAATCTGCTTGTTGCAGAGTTCAGTCAGGACAAGTCCATCCGTGAGGAGGCTAACCGTTTCCTGCAGGACCGCCAGAGCCGTAAAGTAGCCCCAGAGGAACCCGTCAAGGAGGAGAAACCTGTCAAGAAAGCTACGGAGCCTGAGATGATAGAGACTGTCATCCCGGAGGAACCTGTCATCAAATTCAAGACTGTGGGCAAGATCAATCTTGACAAATCCAAGGCAGAGGCTCCTGTACAGGAAAAGCCGTCTCCCAAGGCACAGCCTGCAGCTGCAGAGCCTGTCAAGGAGAAGCCTGCTCCCGCTAAGGTTGAGAAGCCGGTCAAGGCAGAGCCTGCCAAACCTGTCAAGCCTGCTCCTGCTCCAAAGGCTGAACCTGTCAAGATTGAGCCTGAGCCAACTCCGGCACCAGAACCGGAGCCGGTTAAGCAGGAGCCTAAGGAGGAGCCTGTAAAGGTTGAACCTGTGGCTACAGCTGCTTCTGAATCTGAGGAACCTGTTGAGGAAGAGGTATTCAAGATTGCCGCTCCTGAGGATGGAGGTCTTAAACTCAAGACCGTGGGAAAGATTGACCTGACAGCCATCAATCAGTCAACCCGTCCCAAGAAGAAATCAAAGGAGGAGAAGAAAAAGGAGCGTGAGGCTAAGGAACTCCAGCGCCAGCAACAGCGTCAGCAGTTCAAGGAGTCTCTCATCAAGGAGATCAAGCCGGGTGAGAAGACACAGGGCGGTGATGCTCCACGCAAGAAGAACCGTGTTCGTATAGGCGGTGAGAAGGTGGATATTACCAAGGCTGAGAATTACAGCCAGCCCGGAGGCGGTGAGAACCGTGGCAAGGATTCACAGAAAGGTGGAGGCCGCAACGGCAAGGACCATCGCCATAACAAGATTGATAAGAACGAGTTCTCAAATGAGGACGTAAACCGTCAGATCAGAGATACATTCTCTTCATTCCAGAAAGGTAAGACCAAGTCTTCAAAGTACCGTAAGGACAAGCGTGAGCAGGTTCAGCAGCGTCAGATGGAGGCTCTGGAGCAGGAGATGGCAGATAGCAAGGTGCTTAAACTGACCGAGTTCGTGACTGCCAATGAGCTGGCCACCATGATGAACATACCCGTGACCCAGGTCATTGCAACCTGTATGAACGTGGGTATGATGGTGTCAATCAACCAGCGTCTGGATGCCGAGACTATCAATATCGTGGCCGATGAATACGGTTTCACAACAGACTTTGTGAGCGCTGAGGTTGCACAGCAGATCAGTGAGGAGGCTGATAAGGAGGAGGATCTGGTACCGCGTGCACCTATCGTAACCGTTATGGGTCACGTTGACCATGGTAAGACCTCTCTGCTGGACTACATCCGCAAGTCAAACGTCATTGCCGGTGAGGCCGGTGGTATCACACAGCACATAGGTGCTTACAACGTGAAGCTTGATGACGGCCGTCATATCACATTCCTGGATACTCCGGGTCATGAGGCTTTTACCGCCATGCGTGCCCGTGGTGCCCAGGTTACAGATATAGCGATCATCATCGTTGCTGCCGATGACAACGTGATGCCCCAGACCAAGGAGGCTATCGCACATGCCACTGCAGCCGGTGTACCTATAGTATTTGCCATCAATAAGGTTGATAAGCCTGCTGCTGATCCTGAGCGTATCAAGCAGGAGCTGGCACAGATGAACTTCCTGGTTGAGGACTGGGGAGGTAAGTACCAGAGCCAGGATATATCGGCCAAGAAGGGTATAGGTGTTCCTGAACTTATGGAGAAGGTGTTGCTTGAGGCTGAGATGCTTGACCTCAAGGCTAACCCCAACCGTAAGGCTACAGGTACCATCATCGAGTCATCATTGGATAAGGGCCGTGGTTACGTGGCTACCGTGCTGGTATCAAACGGTACCCTTAAGATGGGTGACATCGTGATTGCCGGAACATCATGGGGTAAGGTAAAGGCCATGTTCAACGAGCGTAATCAGAAGATGAAATCAGCCGCTCCAGCAGAGCCTGTGCTGATTCTTGGTCTGAACGGTGCTCCGCAGGCCGGTGTAAGTTTCCATGTTGTTGACAGCGAGCGTGAGGCTCGTGAGATCACAAGCAAGCGTGAGCAGCTGCAGCGTGAGCAGGGTGTACGTACCGCACAGACACTTACTCTGGATGAGCTGGGCCGTCGTATCAAGATGGGCGATTTCCACGAGCTCAACCTGATTGTAAAGGCCGATGTGGACGGATCCGTAGAGGCCCTGAGCGATTCACTCATAAAGCTCTCTACCCCCAATATCCAGGTCAACGTAATACACAAGGCCGTAGGTGCCATCTCTGAGAGTGATGTCAGCCTGGCATCGGCATCAAATGCCATTATCATAGGCTTTGATGTACGTCCTTCAGGTCCCGCCAAGCGTCTGGCTGAGCAGAATGATGTTGACATACGCATCTACTCAATCATCTATGATGCCATTGATGAGGTCAAGGCCGCTATGGAGGGTCTGCTTGCACCCAAGGTCAAGGAGGAGGTTACATCAACCGTTGAGGTTATGGAGGTGTTCCATATATCAAAGGTGGGTATGGTAGCCGGTTGCCGTGTACGTGAGGGTAAGGTGTCACGTAGTGACAAGGCCCGCGTTATCCGTGACGGCATTGTTATACATACAGGCGACATACAGGCTCTGAAACGCTTCAAGGATGATGTTAAGGAGGTTCAGGCCGGTATGGAGTGCGGTATGAGCTTAGTATCATACAATGACATCAAGGAGGGTGATATCATAGAGACATTCACTCAGATTGAGGTAAAACAGACTCTTTAAGTTCAGGTTATGACTGTATTGGATTGCATTATCCTGTGTCTCCTTATAACCGGTATGGTTATGGGATTCATCAAGGGGTTGACAAAACAGGCTTTTGCCGTTTTAGGAATAATCCTTGGAATAATTCTGGGAACATTGTTCTACAAACCCTTTGCTGATTTTCTGAGAGAGACAATGAACATGCCTGACAGGCCTGCCAGTATCATGGCATTCTTCATTATTCTTCTGGTTGTGCCCTTGATATGCGGCGTGTTGGGAAATCTTCTTTCAAAACTGATACATGTGGCCAGTCTGGGTTTCATTG
Source organism: uncultured Bacteroidales bacterium (assembly GCA_902774275.1). GTDB lineage: Bacteria > Bacteroidota > Bacteroidia > Bacteroidales > Bacteroidaceae > Colenecus. The sequence continues at coordinate 56,348 of CACYHN010000007.1, read as the reverse complement.
ACAGAATCCTGGGGGCGGCTTTTGGACTGCTCAAGTATCTGCTTATAATGGGCCTGGTAATCATGCTTCTGGATATGACCGGTTTATCAGAAAAGTATATCAACCGTTCTGAGAGGAGGCAGTCCAAGATGTATGTGTATGTAAGAAACGTTACAAGTTTCTGCCTGCAATGGACATGGGATAAGATACAGGATAGCGCTGAGGAGCTTGTTCCTGAATTGAAAAACAAGAAAGGAAACAGCAACACTGGTTCATCCAACCCTAAAAGTGTTTGAAACAAAAGTGAATTCTGAAACACAGGACAATAGTCTGATAAGGGAGATAAGTGCCGAGAAGTATCGCTACGGCTTTACTACCGATGTCCATACGGAGATAATAGACCGTGGCCTTACAGAGGACACGGTCCGTCTCATTTCAGAGCGTAAGGGTGAGCCCGAGTGGCTGCTTGAGTTCAGGCTCAAGGCATACCGTCACTGGCTTACCATGGAGATGCCGCATTGGGCTCACTTGGATATCCCTGAGATAGACTATCAGAACATATCATATTACGCTGACCCTACTGTTAAGAAAGAGGGTCCCAAGAGTCTGGAGGAGATTGACCCGCAGGTGATGAAGACCTTTGACAAACTGGGCATTCCGCTTGAGGAGCGTCTTGCTCTGAGCGGTGGCGTGGCCGTTGATGCGGTCATGGACTCCGTATCGGTCAAGACCACTTTCAAGAAGACCCTGGCAGAGAAGGGAATCATTTTCTGCTCCATGGGTGAGGCGGTAAAGAACCACCCCGACCTGATACGTCAGTATCTGGGCAGCGTAGTGAATTACCGTGACAATTTCTTTGCCGCCCTGAACAGTGCAGTGTTCAGTGACGGATCATTCGTCTATATACCCAAGGGCGTACGTTGCCCCATGGAGCTCTCCACATATTTCCGTATAAACGCAGCCGGCACAGGTCAGTTTGAGCGCACGCTCATTGTGGCCGATGATGACAGCTACGTATCCTATTTAGAGGGTTGCACCGCACCGATGCGTGATGAGAATCAGCTGCATGCCGCAATTGTTGAGATTGTGGTTCTGGACCGCGCTGAGGTCAAGTACAGTACTGTTCAGAACTGGTATCCGGGTGATGAGAACGGCCGTGGTGGCGTGTATAACTTTGTTACCAAGCGCGGTCTGCTTAAGGGTGTTGACAGCAAACTCTCCTGGACTCAGGTGGAGACAGGATCAGCCATCACATGGAAATACCCCAGCTGTGTGCTGCAGGGTGACGGCTCACAGGGCGAGTTCTACTCTGTGGCCCTTACCAACAACTGGCAGCAGGCTGATACGGGTACCAAGATGATACACATAGGCCGTAATACCAAGAGTACGGTCATAAGCAAGGGAATATCGGCCGGACACAGCCAGAACTCATATAGGGGTTTGATAAAGGTGGGTGAGCATGCTGATGGTGCGCGTAACTACAGCCAGTGTGATTCACTGCTGTTGGGTGATAAGTGCGGAGCGCATACCTTCCCTTATATGGATGTAAAGAATGAGACTGCCATTGTGGAGCATGAGGCAACTACCTCAAAGATATCAGAGGATCAGTTGTTCTACTGCAACCAGCGTGGCATACCTATGGAACAGGCCATCGGCCTTATTGTTAACGGTTACGCCAAGGAGGTGCTCAACAAACTGCCTATGGAGTTTGCGGTTGAGGCTCAGCGTCTGCTCTCGGTGTCACTTGAAAATACAGTAGGTTAAAATGAGTATGTTAAAGATAGAGAATCTTGAGGCCGCAATAAACGGCAAACAGATATTGAAGGGCATTAACCTTGAGGTGAATGCCGGTGAGGTACATGCCATAATGGGTCCCAACGGCTCAGGCAAGAGTACCATGAGTAATGTGCTTGTGGGCCATCCTGCATATGAGGTGACAGGCGGAACAGCTACATTCAAGGGCAAGAACCTGCTTGAGATGAGTGCTGAGGAGCGCAGCCATGAGGGACTGTTCATGTCATTCCAGTATCCGGTTGAGATTCCGGGCGTGAGCATGACCAATTTTATGCGCACCGCCATCAATGAGAAACGCAAGTATCAGGGTCTGCCGCCTATGGCCCCTACGGAGTTCCTTAAGTTCATCAAGGAGAAGCGTGACATGGTCAAGCTTGACGCCAAGTTCATGAACCGTTCCGTGAATGAAGGCTTCAGCGGCGGTGAGAAGAAACGTAACGAGATATTCCAGATGGCCATGCTTGAGCCGTCACTGAGCATACTTGACGAGACTGATTCAGGTCTTGACATCGATGCCCTGCGCATTGTTGCCGATGGCGTTAACCGCCTTAAGAGCCCTGAAACATCTGTAATAGTCATTACCCATTACCAGCGTCTGCTTGACTACATCAAGCCCGATATTGTCCATGTGCTTTATCAGGGCCGCATAATCAAGACTGCCGGTCCTGAACTGGCTCTTGAACTGGAGGAGCGCGGATATGATTGGGTTATTAAGGAGTATGAGGATTCCCTGAAATGAAACCGGCGCAGAATTACATAGAGCTTTTCAAGGAAAACAGAGCTCTGGTGGAGCGTGGCTCCGCCGGTGTAATGAATACCTTGCGTGATGCTGCTCTAAGCAGTCTTGCCCGGTATGGTCTGCCCCATAACCGACTGGAAGAGTATCTGCATACTGATGTCTCAAAGTGGTTTGAGCCAGACTGGGGCATGAACCTTGCAAGGTTGGATATGCCTGTTGATTTTGCACAGGCTTTCAAGTGCAGTGTTCCCAATTTGAGTACCCAACTCTATTTCCTGGCCAATGATGCCTTTGCAAGCTCAGATAGGGCATCTAAGGCAGGTCTTCCTGAGGGGGTGTTTGCAGGCAGCCTTAAAGAGGCCGCTCAGAATCGTCCCGATCTTGTTGAGAAGTTCTACGGCAGGTTGGCCGATATGGACAAGCCTGGTATCGCAGCCATCAACACGTTGTTTGCACAGGACGGTTACATCCTCTATGTGCCCGATGGCGTTACTATAGAGAAACCTCTGCAGCTTATAACCCTGCTCAGTTCCAAGGTTGACCTTATGGTTAATCGCAGGATCCTGGTTGTGCTTGGGCGGGCATCACAGGCAAAACTGTTGCTCTGTGACCATGCGCTGGCTGCGAACAACTATCTTACCACTCAGGTGATTGAGGTTTTTGCAGGGCAGGATTCCACATTTGAACTTTATGACCTGGAGGAGACCCATACCGCCAATCTGCGTGCATCAGAACTATACATAAGTCAGGATGCAGGCAGTAAGGTATCGGTTGATAACCTTACACTTCATAACGGCCAGACACGCAACACGGTATGCGTAACTTTTGACGGTCAGGGTGCGGAACTCTCTCTAAACGGAGTAGCCATTACTGATAAGAGCCAGCATGTGGACAATATGACCTTTGTTGACCACCGCGTGCCGGATTGCACAAGCAGTGAACTGTTCAAGTATGTGCTTGATGAGAGTTCTACAGGTGCGTTTGCCGGCAAAGTGCTGGTGCGTGAGGGTGCACAGCATACATCATCACAGCAGACCAACCGTAATATTTGTCTTACCCGTGAGGCCCGTATGTTTACCCAGCCTCAGTTGGAGATATATGCCGATGACGTTAAATGCAGCCACGGAGCTACCGTGGGCCAGCTTGACGATAAGGCATTGTTCTATATGCGTCAGCGTGGAATTCCGCAGCAGGAGGCCCGAATGATGCTTATGCTCGCCTTTGTGGGTGAGGTTATAGGTAAGGTGGAGTTGGAGCCTCTCCGTGACCGCCTGTACCGTCTTGTTGAGAAACGTTTCCGTGGAGAACTCACCCAGTGTGAGGGATGCCGTGCCTGCAGATAATATGATTGATGTAGAGAAAATACGTAGGGATTTCCCTATATTAGGGCGTGAGGTATATGGCAAGCCGCTTGTCTATTTTGACAATGCCGCCACAACCCAGAAGCCCCAGTGTGTCATTGATGCCATAAGTGAGGCATACTGCAATGAGAACGCCAATGTTCATCGTGGAATCCATTTCCTGTCGCAGCATGCTACAGACTTGATGGAGTCTGCACGTGACAAGGTGCGTCAGTTCATCGGCGCCGGCAGCACGGAGGAGATTATCTTTACCCGTGGCACTACTGAGAGTATCAATCTGCTTGCCAGTTCATTTTCAAGTGCATTCCTGAAAGAGGGTGATGAGGTGATTATCTCCGGAATGGAGCATCACAGCAATATTGTTCCTTGGCAAATCCAGTCTGAGAGATACGGTTTCAGGATAAAGGTTATTCCTGTTCTTGACAATGGAGAACTTGATCTGGAGGCTTTCAAGGCTCTTGTTTCAGACAAGACCCGTCTGGTAAGCATCACGCACGTTTCAAATGTGTTGGGTACCGTGAATCCTGTCTCTGAGATAATCAGCCTGGCCCATTCACATGGCATTCCGGTGGCAGTTGACGGTGCGCAGTCTGTACCTCATATCAAGGTGAACGTTCAGGAACTTGGAGCAGATTTCTACGCATTCAGCGGACATAAGATTTACGGCCCAACAGGAATAGGCGTTCTCTACGGCCGCAAGGAGCTGCTTGAAAAGATGCCTCCGTATCAGGGAGGTGGTGAGATGATAAAGCGCGTCACCTTTGAAAAGACCACATATAATGAACTGCCGTACAAGTTTGAGGCAGGTACACCTGATTATGTGGGTTCCATTGCACTAGCCAAGGCTTTGGATTATGTTCAGGGTATCGGGATGGACAACATCGCCGCTTATGAATCGGAACTTTGCAATTATGCCATTGAAAGGCTGAATGGAATTCCTGATATGCGGATTATCGGAAATGCTGAACATCGTAGTGCGGTAGTTTCATTTCTTGTGGGCAATATCTATCCGTCTGATATGGGTACGCTGCTGGACCGTCTGGGTATAGCCGTGCGCACCGGACATCACTGCGCTGAGCCGCTTATGGACCGTCTGGGTATCCCGGGCACTGTTCGTGCATCATTCTCTTTCTACAATACAAAGGCAGAAATTGATGCCTTGACCGCCGGAATAGAGCGTGTTAAACAGATGTTTTAATTCGTAATCAAAGCATTAAACTTCTGTTTTTTGTTTCTTTAGAAAAATTATACTACCTTTGCTCTAATCAACTTTAAAACTCGAATTTTATGAGAAGGCTATTTATTTGTTTGATTGCATTGTCTATCGGTGTATGTACTTTTACTTCATGTACGGATAAGGAGAAGGACGATTTAAAGGATAGCGGTAAGGGCGGTAGAGAAAAAGTCGATCCTGCTTCAGTTCTCACTATATCCCAGCAGCAGGCTGTTTTTTCACAGACGTTATCAGGCTTGGGTAATAGGCTTGAGTTTACTAATATTGCACAAGCTGTGACTACTGTCCTCACAGATAGAGGATATCATCTTAAGTGGGAAACGGCCATGGATTCTTTGCGCGCACAGAATCCTGTTCTTGAGGCAAAACTTGACGCTTTAAAGAATATCCTGGATAGGGATTCACTATATAAGAAAGTCCTCAAACGGGATTCAATATATGTTGATTTTGAGAAACTGTATTTTGAAGCTGAGATTGCATTCAGGGATACCGTAGATTCGACCCGTTATTTCCGTTATATATCAAGTCACTACAACGGAGTTGATCTTAATACATTGGAGGCATATCAGAGGGAAGAATTGAACAAAAAAATTGATTCGTTAATGATTCCTGTTATTCTGGATTTCCAGAATGGTACAGACCAGTTGAAAATAAAGGTCAATACAGGTGACGGTAATTACATCACACTTTATCTCAAAGGACAGAATGATACGGAGAGCAGGTTGAGTGTTACAGTTAATGATAATTCCTGTCCTGTTGCTCTACCCAGTATTCTGGATTTCAGTTTAAGCCTGAATGAAGAAAAGCTTATCAGTGTGAATGCCGATTATACCACTGATTTCAAGGTTGAGGTAAAAGGAACAAAAACGAATGAAGATGATGATTTCAAGTTGTCATATTTGACGTTTGACGGCAGTGATCTCTCTTTAAATGCAGGTGTGTCACTTGACATCTATTCAGTCAAGGCAAAAGCAAGCTATGACGATGATAAAGGTTTGAATGTTGATTTTGCGGCTAATATTTCAAATGAAGAAGCTGTTTCGGGTAACATTAATATCAGAGGTAAAGTTGACAACAGTTGTAACTGGGCAGAAACCGATAACATCTTAGTATGGGCGGGAAATCCGGAGTATTTCAAAGGTGTTGACTGCAATGTCAATGTCTTTAAAGACCAGATAAGGATGAAGGTAAATATTGACAATCCTTTAGTTAATGGTGCCTTTATGCAGTTGTTTGCTTTCTTGTCACAATTTGAACCAATGGCAGTGGCTGATACCACTATGGCCAGGTTGGTGAATGATGTCAACAAAATTCTCAAAGCTGAGTTGTATTTCAAGGGCTATGACCAGCCTCAGGCAATAGTTAAACTTGCTTATGAACCGCCCACAAAGGGTTCTGATTTTAGTTCAATAATCAGTACAATAAAGGATAATGTTGTCGCTAACTTTGATAAACTTGGATTGAAGATAGGTATTGAAACCTATGATGATGAAGGTTATAAGACTCTCTTCTCTTTCAAGGATTATTTCGGCGGGATAGATGTAAATACATTTGTTAATCAGATAAAGCAGAAGTTTGAGCTTGCCTTTGGTCCAGCGATATCCGAGCTCGTGGACCATATGTTCGGTAGTGTTGAAAAAAAGATTGATCAGGTTATTTCAAATCCTGATGAATTTTAAGACTAACGATAGCTATTATTTATAAGGATAAAATCAAAGCAACCGTCTGTTTTGGGCGGTTGTTTTGTTTTTTGCACATTTTAAACAGATTCATAATTCTTTGAGTGTTAAAAATGTGTACCTTCGCACCCGGAAAAAATGAGGGTATAAAAACACTACATATATGAAACAGAAAGCACTCCTTATGATTCTTGACGGCTGGGGCATTGGTAACCGCTCCAAGGCCGATGTAATTTACAACACACCAACTCCTTACATGGATTATCTGAACGCCAATTATCCTAATGCACAGTTACTGGCATCAGGTGAGAACGTTGGTCTTCCTGACGGTCAGATGGGTAACTCAGAGGTTGGTCACCTTAATATCGGTGCCGGCCGTGTTGTATATCAGGATCTGGTCAAGGTAAACCGTGCCATTGCTGATGGTAGCATACGTCAGAACAAGGAGGTGGTATCAGCTTACACATACGCCAAGGAGAACGGCAAGAAGCTGCATCTTATGGGTTTGGTATCAGACGGCGGTGTTCACAGTTCACTGGAGCATCTGTTCTGCCTTACCGACATAGCCCGTGAGTATGGTATAGACAAGACATACGTACATTGCTTCATGGATGGTCGTGATACAGATCCCAAGAGCGGTAAGGGTTTCATTGACCAGTTGGTTAAGCGTGGTGACAAGGTTGCCACCATCATCGGCCGTTACTATGCAATGGATCGTGACAAGCGTTGGGAGCGCGTTAAGATTGCTTATGACCAGCTTGTAAACGGTGAGGGCCGTAAGGCTGCTGATATGGTAAAGGCTGTTGAGGAGTCATATGCTGAGGGCGTTACCGATGAGTTCATGAAGCCTATCGTAAATGAGGCTTATGACAGCCGCATAGAGGAGGGTGATGCAATCATCTTCTTCAACTTCCGTAACGACCGTGCCAAGGAGCTCACTATCGTTCTTACTCAGAAGGATATGGATGCCGAGGGCATGCACACCATCCCCGGTCTGCAGTACTACTGCCTCACTCCGTACGATGCTTCATTTACCGGTGTACACATCCTGTTTGATAAGGAAAACGTAAACAATACTCTTGGTGAGTATCTTTCAGCACAGGGTCTCAAGCAGCTTCACATAGCTGAGACTGAGAAGTATGCTCACGTTACATTCTTCCTGAACGGCGGCCGCGAGCTTCCGTTTGAGGGTGAGGACCGTATCCTGGTACCTTCACCCAAGGTTGCCACTTATGACCTGCAGCCTGAGATGAGCGCTTACATCGTTCGTGACAAGCTGGTTGAGGCTATCGGCACTGATAAGTATGACTTCATCGTGGTGAACTTTGCTAACGGCGATATGGTTGGTCATACCGGTGTTTATGAGGCTATTGAGAAGGCTGTAGTTGCAGTCGATGCCTGCGTTCACGATGTTATCGAGGCTGCCAAGGCTCATAACTACGAGGCTATCATCATTGCTGACCACGGTAATGCTGACAATGCCCTGAACCCCGATGGTACACCCAACACCGCTCACTCTCTGAATCCTGTTCCGGTAATCTATGTTACCCCGCGCAAGGATGCCAAGGTTGAGTCAGGTATCCTGGCCGATGTAGCTCCGTCAATTCTCACCATCATGGGCCTGCCCATACCGGCAGAGATGAACGGAAAGGTTCTTGTAAAGTAAAGAACAGATTATAGTCCTATGGCCGACGACCTGAAACAGGGTCGTCGGTTGTGTTTTTTGTTTTTCTGAATTTAGATGAAACTTATTCCTATATATACCTGGAACAGGAGCATGCTCCAGTTCAACCGTAAGAGAGACAGTCTGTCACGTCAGCCCTGGTTTCAGGGTGTAATCCTTCTGCTCTGTGTTATAGTGGCAATGCTGCTTGCTAATCTGCCTGCTACGCGTTTCTATTACCATTCTTTCCTGGAGACCAGCGTACAGATCCATTTCCAGAGTCCTGACGGTCGCGTTGACTGGCTGTTCCCGCACGGAATGACCATAGAGAAGATCATCAATGATGTGTTGATGGTTGTCTTCTTTTTTACCGTAGGCCTGGAGATAAAACGTGAAGTTGCCCACGGTGAACTTTCCTCTGTAAAGAAGGCACTGCTTCCGGTGATTGCAGCATTCGGTGGCGTCATTATGCCGGCAGTGCTCTACACATTGGTGAACCATGGTACTATAGCAGCGTCAGGTTGGGGTATTCCTACGGCAACGGATATTGCATTTGCGGTGTGCATTCTGTCTGTTTTAGGTGATAGGGTTCCAGTTTCACTTAAGGTGTTCCTTACAGCCCTTGCCATAGCTGATGACCTTATTGCCATTCTTGTGGTGGCATTCTTCTACGGCGGTCACATTAATCTGCTTCTGCTGGCGTTATCGGTTGTGGTGATATTCGTGGCGTGGTTGTTCAAGTATTTCGGACAGAAACATGTTTGGGTCTATCTGCTATTGGCCACCATCGTATGGGTGCTGTTCTACTATTCCGGCATTCATGCTACTATGTCTGGTGTGGTAATGGCATTCATCATACCTTCCAAGGCACGTTTTGAACGTTCATACGTGCTGCACAAGATCAAGTTCTTCTCACAGAAACTGCTCTCTTTTGACCAGATTGATGATGAGACCATGTTCCCCAACGGGCCGCAGCGCCATCTGTTGCGTAAAATACACCAAACCGCATATGGCTCACTCAATATGAGCTACCGTGTGGAGCACGCCCTCTCACCTTGGGTCAACTTTGTGATAATGCCTATTTTTGCTTTGGCAAATGCAGGTGTGGAGATACCTGACCTCTCTTATTTCAACATATTCAACACTGCAGGCATAACAGGCGGCGTGGGTATCGGAATATTCCTGGGTCTTGTTTTGGGCAAGCCGCTCGGCATTACGCTTTTCAGTTTTGCCGCAATAAAGACAAAGCTTTGTGCTATGCCGGAGAAAGCAGGCTGGGCTATGTTCTTTGCAGTAGCCTGCCTGGGCGGTATTGGATTCACTATGTCAATATTCGTTGATACGCTCTCATTCCAGGATGCATCGGCAGTTGAGGAAATGAGAAATGCCGGCAAGATAGCCATTCTAATGGGCTCTCTGGCTGCCGGCATTCTGGGTACAGTTCTGATAAAGATGGTTTCAAAGGTTGAAACCGGACGCTGATCACTCAGCTGAGAACTGGTCCTTTCCTACGCCACAGATAGGGCATACAAAATCATCGGGTAACTCTTCAAAGGGGGTGCCCGGTGCTATTCCGCCTTCCGGATAACCCTCTTGGGGATCATACTCCCAACCGCACATATCGCATACATACTTACTCATAATCGTTATGATTTAGGTTAATACTTATTTGCAAACATACATAAAATCGGCAGATTTTTGTAAGTTTGTGTCTGCTAAATTTTTGGATTATGATAAAGAATCTGAGCGATAAGGTAAGGTACATCGGTGTTGATGACCTGGATCTGGACCTGTTTGAGAGTCAGTATATTGTTCCTGAGGGAATGGCGTATAACTCATACGTGATACTTGATGACAAGGTAGCTATACTTGATACGGCTGATGCACGTAAGGCCGATGAGTGGAAGGCAAATCTGAAGGAGGCTCTTGCAGGCCGCCAGCCTGATTATCTTGTTGTTCATCACATGGAGCCGGATCACTCTGCTCTTATAGCATGGGCTCTTGAGGCATATCCCAGTGTCACTCTCGTAGCCAGCGCCAAGGCCATTCAGATGCTGAGCCAGTTCTTTGAGGATATTAACGTGGAGGGCCGCACTCTGTCAGTCAAGGAGGGTTCTGTGCTTGAACTGGGCAGCCACAGCCTTAAGTTCATCGGCGCCCCAATGGTTCACTGGCCGGAGGTAATGGTCTCTTTTGATGAGGCTGAGGGTGCGCTCTACAGCGCTGATGCCGTGGGTAAGTTCGGTGCCTTGAGCAAGTGCGGATTCTACGGTCGTGATGATGATGACTGGGCATGTGAAGCCCGCCGTTACTATTTCAACATTGTAGGCAAGTACGGTGCTCCTGTACGCACCCTGCTGGGTAAGCTGGCTGAGCTTCCTATAAAGAGTATCCGTCCTCTGCACGGTCCTATCCTTGAGGATAACCTGTCAGAGTACATTGACCTTTATAAGACATGGAGCAGCTATGCTGTTGAGACAGAGGGTATCTTCATCGCCTGTGCCTCCATTCACGGCGGCACAATGGTGGCAGCTCAGAAGCTGGCTGAGATACTGCGTGCCAAGGGTGCTCCCCGTGTTGAGGTGAGTGATCTGTGCCGCTCTGATTTTGCTGAGAACGTTGAGGATGCGTTCCGTCACTCCACTCTGGTGCTGGCAGCCTCATCATATGATGCCGGCGTGTTCACTCCTATGTATGAGTTCCTGCATCGGCTCCAGATAAAAGGTTTCTGCAACCGTAAGGTAGCTATCATTGAGAACGGCTCATGGGCTCCATCGGCCGGTCGCGTCATGAAGGAGATGCTCTCCACAATGAGCAACATCGAGATAGTAGAGCCTATGGTTACTATCAAGAGTCGCATGAAAGCATCGGACCTTCCTGCTCTCGAATTATTAGCTTCAGCTATTATTTAGGGGGAACTTAAGGATATACCCTCCTGAAACTACGCGCTTCGCGCTATCCCTCCCATCCCTAATAAGACGCTCTGAAAGACGAGAACAAGTTCCCATCTTCCAGAGCATCTTCTTAGGCACGGGCCCCTCCCGTTCACAAGCCCACGGGCGGCCATGGTTTCCGGAGGGTATATCCTTAAGTTCCGTGAAAAAAGAAAGGGTGACTCGATTGAGCCACCCTTTCTTTTTGCCTGGTTGATTATTTCTTGGCCTTGGCGCGCTGGGCGTCCAGGAAGTCGGTCATTTTCTTGAGGTTCTCCTCGGTGTACATGGCTGCGCCGCCGTGGCTGCCCTCGGGTACGCGTACGATGTAACTCTCTACACCAGCCTCCTGCATCTTGTCATAGAGATACTGGCTTACGCATGATGCTACAATGGGATCTGCATCACCGTGGAACATGTAACCTGCTACGTCATTCTTATCCAGGAAACCTGTTGCGCTCAGAAGCATGAACTTGTCCTCGTTGCCCTCCTTGGGAGCGCCGATAAGCTGCTCCTCGGGAGTGTTACCGGGACCACCGAATATCATGGCGTTGCCGCAGTCCATGTGCAGAAGCTCTGTGGGACCTGACCAGTCGCAGAATGCGTTTACATAACTTGACTCCTTGGTGTAGGGGCCTACGTTACCCTCAATGTCATATTCGGCTGTGCCGTACTTGCCAATCTTGACACCGTTTGACAGAGCGGTAACGGCACTCAGGTGACCACCTGATGAGAAACCTGATATAGCGATGAATGAGGTATCGAATTTGTACTTGGCTGCGTTAGCGCGGATAAAGCGGATAACGGCCTTGATATCGTTAACCTGAGCAGGCCACTTGCCGTCGGCAATTGAACGGTGGTTAGGGCAAACCACTGCATAACCGGCATTGAGGAGAGCCTGACCGATAGTGTTCACATCGGCCATACCCTTTGAGCTGTTGCTGCCCCATGCGCTACCGTAAATGTGTACAACCACGGGATACTTATCCTTAACCTCCTTGGGCAGATAGATGTCAAGCATGTGATAAACCTGACCGTCATCGCCGGCATAGTTGATGTCTGTGAATTTCTCGGAGCACTCAACCTGTGCACCACCCTGAGGACCACCGAATCCGCCAAAACCGCCGAATCCGCCACCACCCATCGGGGGCATACCGCCACCCATAGGAGGCATACCGCCACCAGGAAAACCACCACCGCCCGGGAACTGGGCGAAACATGTGAGCGACATAACGACAGCCGCTGCAAGAAGAATCTGTTTTTTCATATTATTGTGTAATTAAGAAGTAATAATCTGTACTTAATATCTGCAAAGGACAGGCAAAGTTAAACTTTTTTTTAGAAAAGTATATAATATGTCATGGTTACAGTGACAATAAGTTTCATGCCTGTGCCAACCAGAAAACCTGCAAAAGTGCCCAGAGCAGACTTCAAGGCCCCGCCGACACTCTTTTCTGACTGAAACAGCTCGGCAAGGAAAGCACCTAAAAGGCTGCACGGGATCATACCTATGGGTGTAAGGAACATTCCTATAATCATTCCTATCAGTGCTCCCTGGCTTCCGGCCTTGGTTCCGCCGGCCAACTTGGTGAATTTGGCGGGAACGATGTAGTCAAGAATTGTAACGATAATTGTCACTCCAAGCCAGATAAGCACAAAAGTAAGGGACATATCGGCCCCACCTAACTTATGGCTCAGGAAAGCCAGTAGCACACCTACCCAGCTGAGCGGTGGCCCGGGAAGCCCCGGAACGATGCTGCCTATTATACCTGCCACGCCCAGAATAACGGCCAGCACTATCAGTACGGTTAACCACATGATTTGCCTAATTTGCCGCTAAGATAGCAATAAAATCATTACTTTTGCCATCCTGAATGTAAACCGCCGATGGTACAGATCCAAGACACAATAGTATCGCTCGATGTCATAACCAAGGAGTTCTGCTGTGACCTTAAGAAATGTCACGGCGCATGCTGTGTGGAGGGTGATGCAGGTGCGCCGGTCACTCCCGATGAGATTGCAGAGATAGAGCGTATCCTTCCCGTAATCAGCCCCATGTTATCGGCCGATGCCATTAAGGCTATAGAGGAGAGGGGTGTTGCATACCCTGATCCCGAGGGTGAACTTGTAACCCAGATAGTAAACGGAAAGGACTGCGTCTTTACATGTTATGATGAGGACGGCTGCTGCTACTGTGCCATCGAGAAGGCATATCGTGAAGGTAAGGTGAGTTTCATAAAACCGGTGTCATGTCATCTGTATCCTATCCGTGTCAGGAAACTGGGCCCCTATTGGGGATTGAACTACAACCGTTGGGATGTGTGCCAGGCAGCGGTCATTAAAGGGCACCGGGAACATATTCCTGTATATAAGTGCCTGAAAGAACCTCTCATCCGCCGTTTCGGACAGGAGTGGTATGATGAACTGGAGCTGACGGTGAGTGAAATGAAGAAACAGAACATTATTTAAGAACTTTAAACGGATTCTAAGATATGAAATCAAGGTCTATTGTAAGATATTGTGCCGTTCTGGCTGTTGTAGCATCTGTAATGTCATCCTGCGGCAACGGTTATCAGGAGATACCGTTTGGAGGTATGAAAGGGCGTGTCCAGAAGGTTACCGTAATACATAAGGAACCTGAGATGTGGCATGGAAACAGGGCTTATACCGATGTTATGTCTATGGAAGCATCGGCATATGATATCAACGGGAATGAGATCTGTTCCGCCCAGATGGACAGTGTAGGCAGGGTGCTTGGTGAAGCCGAGAGCCTGTTTGACAAGGGCGTGTGCATACGCAGTACCCAAAAATCGGGAAACAGGGTTATAGCACGCCTTAATCTGTTGTCAAACAATAAACGAACATTGGAATATAATAAGGAGGTGCTTGGCAATACAGTGAGGATGGTGGTTAAGAAGAGCTCATTCGGACGCAGGCACAAAACAGTGGTCATTGAGGACGGAAAGACCGTTACCATAAGCATAATCAAGACTGACCGCAAAGGCTATCCAATAGAAGTTAAGGAGACTCATCCCCAGACCGGTTTTGAGGCTTATCAATTGAATGTTTATGATAAAGATTACAATCTGATAGAGAAGCATGTCACCACATCGGATGATGAGACAGAAGAGATAATCTATACAAGGTATACTGAGTTCGATGAAAAGGGGAACTGGCTCAAGGCACGTACAGCCAACCGTAACCATCTGCCTGTTGAGAATCTTGAACGCGTTATAGAATACTGGTAAACGTGTTTTTTACACCGAATAAAAAGATTCCTAAGGATAGATATTGTAAAAAAGGCTTATCTTTGTGTCCGGTTAAAAAAAGGTTGAGTTTTGCTCGACCTTGAAAACGGGTTGACTTCGTCGACCTCACTCCGCCACGACAAAGCGAGCCAGCTCGCTTGATTCTTCTGAATCAACGTGAAAAATGAACGAGTTCCTTTTTCCCGTCGCTTCATAAGAATACAAAGAGAACAAGTTCCCTTTGTTCGTTTGGCTTAACGTTCGGTTTCGTTAGCTCAGCCGGTTCAGAGCGCTTGCTTCACACGCAAGAGGTCGGCGGTTCGAACCCGCCACGAAACACAAAGCAAATGACCACCCGTGAGGGTGGTCGTTTTATTTGTAGTCGGCCACAAGGCAAGCTTGCTTGCATTAGGGGCCG
This sequence comes from uncultured Bacteroidales bacterium, assembly GCA_902774275.1. Lineage (GTDB taxonomy): Bacteria > Bacteroidota > Bacteroidia > Bacteroidales > Bacteroidaceae > Colenecus. The sequence continues at coordinate 41,300 of CACYHN010000007.1, read as the reverse complement.
ACTGCAAATAAAACTCATCCTGGCGTAGCCTGGATGTAATTTGCTTTGCCCAGTTAGCTCCCCGCAGGGGATTGCGGATGCGCGTCAGCGAATCCGCCCCGCAGGGGTTTGCGGATGCGCGTAAGCGAATTCGCCCCGCAGGGGTTTGCGGATGCGCGTAAGCGAATCCGCCCCAAAGGGACAAGGATGCGCGTAAGCGAATCCGCCCCAAACCTTGCCCTCTAATTTATTCCTATTGAGTCTCATTTTTAGCATTATTAGTTTTACTTTTGGCATGTTATTGCAACCTATATATAGAGACCAATAACCCTGCTTATGATGCGAAGTGTCCTTTTGTTTGCTTTCTTATCCCTTATGCCCGCATTTATGTTTGGGCAGAGTACCGTTACAGGCGTTGTTCTTGACAGCCTCACTCAGGAGCCGCTGCCATCTGCTACGGTTTATATTAATGGCACAACTCAGGGTACCACCACAGATTCCGATGGACGTTTTGAACTTAAGGAGGTATCCTTTCCCGCTACGGTTGTGTTCAGTTTTGTGGGGTATCAAGCCAAGGCAATGGAACTGGACCGTAATCCGGGAATGCTTACAATAGCTCTCTCTCCAAATATTGAATTGCCTGAGATTGTTGTATCGGGCAAGGCCAACAGGGTTGATAAAGTAAATCTGGACTATTTCAAGACCATGTTCCTGGGTGATGACAAATGGGGCAAGCGTGCCACCATAAAGAATGAAAATGTACTGATGTTTGACAGATCATACCAATATTCATATCAAACCAGACAGATAGGCCAGGCCAGATTCGCAAAAGACTACCTTTCTGTTGATGTGGTTGAGAAACATGAAAAATATCTGGATACGGTAAAAGTGGTTACGAGCGTATTTACTGCATGGGCGTATGAACCCCTGATAATTGATATGCCTTTGCTGGGATATGAACTTTATGTGGATCTGGTAAGATTCACTGTTGAGCAGGTAAACAATGTCACTTCATGTGATATGCTGGGCTACTTTTACTACAAGCCTTATGGGAAGCTTAAAAAACGTCAGGCTCAAAGCATAGACTCAAATCGTCAAAGAGCATATTGGGGTTCAAGCCAGCATTTCCTGAGGTCTTTTGCCCAGAACAGTTTGGCCGAGAACGGATACATACTGACCGTGCCTGAAACAGTTGAAAAAGGTAAGAGAAAGATATCAATGTCTTTACCAGTCGATGTCAATGAACACTCTACCGGTGTAGGAGACAATACGATTCAGATTTCCGGCCTGAAGGACAAGGAGCTCAAGATAAGGTACTACCATAGAGGTGACGGTTCTCCTATGAACTTTAAGGAAAGAGTAAAGGGAATCCGCCATTACACGGAGTCCGGGATAACTTTTCTGGAAGAAGGCTGCACATTCCTTAAAGAGGGAATAGTGATAGACAACAACATAAGGTTTACCGGTGAAATATCAAAGAAGAGAGTGGGAGCCAGCCTTCCTGGTGATTACTGTCCTCCTGCTGATACAAGCAGGACTTATGCGGTCCAATCTATGGGTTACGCCGATAATCTGATTAAGTTTACCGATAACATTAACCGGTTCAACAGCATGTTCCCCCAGGAGAAGGTATATCTGGAGTTTGACAACACCGCCTATTTTCAGGGAGAAAACATATGGTTCAAGGCTTTTGTCACTCATGCCACCACTCTGGAACGCGCTCCCAGCGGGGTTCTTTATGTAGATTTACTGGCACCTACCGGCCAGCTCATCCTTCAGCAGAAACTAAAGATTGAGGCGGGTCAGGCTGATGGCGTAATCTCTCTGCTTGATGCCGGCACTCAGCAGACACGTGAGAAACGTGGCATCGTGGCATATCCCAGTGGATTCTATGAGATAAGAGCCTATACCCAGAATATGCTGGACTTCAGTCCCGAGGCTATTTTCTCACGAGTAATTCCCGTCTATACACAGCCCAAGTTTGTGGGAGAGTATGACCGCTCACATGTGGTTAGCAATGAGGATAATCCCCTTGTGACAAAGATACGTGGTGAATATAAAGAACAAAAAGAACAAAGAGAACAAAAATGGCGTGGTAAAGACGTCATGGTGTCATTCTATCCTGAGGGAGGCAATTTTGTCAAGGGCCTGCCCTGCAGAGTGGCATTCAAGGCCATAGGCAGTGATGCGTTCGGCATTGAAGGAACTCTGGTGGTTGCAGGTGTTTGGGATTCTGTGCGTACCGTTCATGACGGTATGGGTTCATTCTTGATAACTCCCGCAGGAGACTATACTAATACGGATTTCTTTCCATCAGGCAGTGACAAGAAATACCATACCGTGCTGCCTTTTGTAGAAATCAGCGGATACTCCATGATATCCGATATGCTATCTGACTCACATTTGCAAGTGAACATCTGGCGTACGCAGGACCGTATAGGTGAGCAGACGGCGTTTGCCGTAACCTGTCGTGGTGAGGTGATTTATTTTGAGGAGATAAAGGATGTTGAGAACAGTCAGTTAAACATAGACTGCTCAGATTGGCCGGTTGGTATATGCCGATTAACTCTTTTCAATAAGGAGGGTAGGATTCTTTCATCACGCAGTATATTCCATGGCAGTGGGAATTTGAACAGTCCCACGATAGCGGTCAATACAGACAGCTTGTCACGTCAGTCTTGCGATAAAGAGGTAATCGAGTTCAAACTTACTGACCAGGACGGCAATCCGCTGCGTGACCGTTTCTGCCTGTCGATACGTGATGCTGCAGACTACGGCAATGGAAGGACCGATAACCTACGGACCAACCTGCTGCTATCATCAGACCTGAAGGGATACATTCATGACCCCGCCTGGTACCTTGAATCCAATGATGAGGAGCATCGGGAGGCTTTAAATCTGTTGACCCTTGTTCAAGGCTGGGAGCGCTACGAGTGGCAGACTATGACAGGACAGAAGGATTTTGAGGAGAAGCATCGCATTGAGGAAGGTCTCACCATGAACGGCTGGATACTCTCATACGGAAGACGTCAGCCTGTATCGGACATAAGCATCTATGCGGCACTGATGCCTAATGATGACAAGACTCTGTTTGAGAGCTTTGATTACCAGACTGATTCTACAGGTTATTTTGGTTTTGACCTTTCAGACTTTTACGGAAGAGGTGATTTTACCATCCATGTGATGGCAAAAAACAAAAACGGTGAATCCAAGTATAAGACAGACAAGCGTATCCGTTTTGAGAGAGCTGACCGTCCTGAGCCCAGACCGTTCTTTAAGCAGGAGACGGATCTGGACCACAACACGTCCCAGGTGGCAGAGTATAAGGTTGATTTTACCAATAGCGGGCTGACTGCGGAACAACGCCGTAAGCTGGGCAGAATGATTGATGACGTTGACATAGAAGAGACGGGCGGTAAGATACGTTTCATTGATTATGACACCTTCACTTCTTTTGAGGCTGAGGAGGATGCTGAGTTTGAATTGGATCAGGGTGAATACACCACTAATGTTGAGGGATACTTCCTGGATAGAGGAATCAGATTCATAGAAGATTCAGAAGATGATTATGGGGGATTGGCTGAAGAAGGAAATGAGAATGAAAGTGGAACATATGTTGAGAGAGGTGTCCGGCCGTACTTTTATGTGCACAACCAGGAGAAGATGTTGGAACATAAACCATTTGACATTCCCTTGCAGATTGATATGATAGATGTCAAGAGCATCATTTTTTATGATAGGCCCATGTATCCTAGAGAATTTGCGGACCTGATCCCATTGACTCTTGAATGGGCTCGCAAACATCCCGGCGCATTACCGCCGAAAACACCCCGATTCCATAATAATCCAGACCGTCAAATTTGGGTCAGTGACTTTTTTAGTTGGATAATCCTTAACTGGGATAGGTTTTATGTGATTGATATACAGATCAAGAATGACAACGAGCTGCTTTTTTACAATGAGATCCGTAATCTTGGCCGCAGGAGTACCACCGTCAAAGGATTCACCCGTACCGTGCAGTTCTATGCACCCGAGTACCCCGATGGACCCATAGAAGGAAATGTTGATGCACGCCGCACCCTCTATTGGAATCCAAATGTAATTACCGATGAAGCAGGCCATGCCCGCGTAGAGTTCTACAACAACAGCTTCACCCGCCGTTTCACCATCAATGCTGCCGGCATCACCGCCTCCGGAATCCCCTACATCCTCAACCAGAACTGGTGACTTAGTAAGTACGGCAAATCCATTTCTCCAGGAAACGGTCTGCAAGACGATATATTTTGATTCGTCCCCGATTCTCGTAAGTCAACAACTGGCTTTCCAGTAAAGTTGAGATTGCATATTGAACTGAACTAGGTGATTTGAGGGAGTGTTTTTTTACAAATGCTACAGATGTAACACCCGTGGCGTTTCCTTCTTTGGCAATAGCTACGAGTGTTTCTTTCTGCTGATAATTCAGCTGGCTTAGAGTTGAAGAAAAACTGTGTTCTTTCTCCTGTAGGGTGTTATCAAGTATCCGGTTTATCTCATCCTTGTCAACCGTTATATTGGAGTCAATGTATGCAAATGCATTGTGCAACAGGTTGTGGACGTAATAGGTGTGTCCTTCAAACAGATCGTAAGCCAGATTTGCGGCATCAGGAGTCAATACTCTTTGGCTGTTTCTGAATTGTTCTATTGCAAATCCGGTATAAATATCTTTAGGAATGCAATCCAAATAAAATTGTTCAGCGCTATTGTAGAAAGGTTTTGCTGCACTATTAAACATGTTTTCAAGTACATGACGGTTGCTGCCTGCGTAAATGAAACGGCAGTTGTTCATGCCTTGGATATATGAGCGCAATAGAGCCTCTACGTTTTTCTCGGGATAATGTGAAATCTGCTGGAACTCGTCTATGGCAAATATGCATGGCTTATCAGCATGTTCCAAATAGTTGAATATCTCCTCGAGAGTGAGCTGCGGAGAGTGTATATCGCCCATCTTTACATCGAATGAAGGAAATCCGGTAATAGGATTGTATCCAAAACTGCCGGATAGAGAGTGAATGGTGGACAGGAAACGGTCAAGTACGGCTTTGCCTTTTGGAACCAGAACATTGTATATTTCTTTGCTTAAAAAGAGCACCAATTCATTAATGCTTGTAGTGGGATATATGTCCACATAAAAAGTGTAATAGATATCCTTGATGGACGGCTGGGCATATGTATGTTTTATCAATTGTGTCTTACCCATCCTGCGCGGGGATGTGAGCAGAACATTTGCTTTGTTTTGTAAAGTACGTACAAGCCACTGAGTCTCGTAGTCTCTATCGCAAAAAAATTCTTCAGGAATTAGTCCTGATATATAAAATGGATTCTCCATACCTGATTTATTTTATTGCAAAGATAGTATTGTTATTTCAATTATACAAATTCTATTATAGAAATTCTATAATTAAATTCGACATTTTGCAGTGATGGTAACGGCACAGCCGTTACGCGGTCCCGGAGGGCCGCCAAGCGAGAGGAGCGAGCGCTTTTGCGAAGCAAAATAAAAAGAGGTCGGAAAAGGATTACAAAAAGAGCGGTCAATGGACCGCTCCTTTTTGTGATCCTTAGCAGATTTGAACTGCTGACCTCTTGCCTGTCAAGCAAGCGCTCTAAACCAACTGAGCTAAAGGATCAAATCCCGCTCTCCTGAACTGAAAGCATGGCAAAGGTACACCATTTTCCTGAAAATGCAATATTAGCCTGATGCTCTTTTGGAATCTCCATATGGCAAATGAGGTTAAAATTGTATAATTGTGGTAATTATATGTAATGCGCGTAGGGCAGGTGTTACAATGAGGGCTGGAAATGTGTAATTTCGCGGCCGAAAACGAAAAGTGTTAAATTAACAATGTCGGCAAACGGTCGGCGTAAATGATGTTCTCAAGAACGGTTATGACAAACAAACTCTTGTTCAGGACCTGCTTGCAGGTGTAATTGTAGGTATAGTGGCTCTGCCGCTTGCCATTGCATTCGGTATCGCATCGGGAGCCACTCCTGAGGCGGGTATTCTCACTGCTATCGTAGCAGGTTTCATCATCTCTTTCTTTGGCGGAAGCAAGGTCCAGATAGGTGGTCCTACCGGAGCGTTTATTGTGATTGTGTATGGAATAATACAGGAGTACGGCATGAGCGGGCTCTGCATTGCCACGTTTATGGCGGGAGCATTCCTGATCCTGATGGGTGTCCTGCATTTGGGAACCATAATCAAGTATATTCCTTATCCCATTGTGGTAGGTTTTACAAGCGGTATTGCCCTTACAATATTCGCAACACAGATAAAGGATCTGTTCGGACTCCAGATAGAGAGTGTTCCGGCGGGTTTCATTGATAAGTGGGCTGTCTATTTCCAGCATTTTGACACTGTGAGCTGGTGGTCACTGCTGATAGGTGCGGGCAGCATACTGATAATCATTTTTACTCCTAAGATCAGTCGAAAACTTCCTGGTTCTCTTGCGGCAATCATCATTATGACAGTTGTGTGCCTCATACTGCGCAGCTTAGGCGTGGAGGGCGTTGAGACCATCGGTGACCGTTTCTCAATATCAACAGAACTGCCGCAGGCCGAGGTACCCAAAATCAGTTGGGAAAACATTACGCGTCTGGCTCAGCCCGCTATGGTGATTGCTATGCTGGGTGCAATAGAGTCATTGCTCTCGGCAGCTGTGGCCGATGGTGTGATTGGCGACCGTCATGACAGTAACCAGGAACTTGTGGCACAGGGTATTGCCAATATGGTATCGCCTCTGATAGGCGGAATACCTGCCACAGGCGCAATAGCACGAACCATGACCAACATCAACAACGGCGGGCGCACTCCCATTGCCGGAATCGCGCACGCCATTGTCTTGGCTCTCATCTACCTCTTCCTGATGCCGCTTGTCAAGTTCATCCCCATGGCTTGCCTGGCCGGTATTCTGGTTGTGGTATCATATAACATGAGTGAATGGCGCAGTTTCAAGGCCATACTCAAGAACCCCAAGTCCGATATCGTAGTACTGTTGGTTACATTCTTCCTCACGGTGATATTCGACCTTACCATTGCAATTGAAGTTGGTGTCCTGATTGCCTGCCTGCTCTGCATGAAACGTATGGCTGAGACTACCAATGTTTCAGTATTGAGCGATGAGATTGACCCCAGTGCCGATACTGACGTGCAGGGTAATCTGGAGCATCTGGTTATACCTGAGGGCGTTAAGGTGTATGAGATAAACGGTCCTTATTTCTTTGGTATAGGCAACAAGTTTGAGGAGATGATGGGTGATATGGGTGGCCGCGCCAAGGTGCGTATAATCCGTATGCGTAAGGTTCCGTTCATTGATTCAACAGGTGTGCATAACCTCTCCAATATGTGCCGTATGTGCTCTCAGATGGGTGTCAAGGTAGTTCTGTCTGGCGTGAATCCCCAGGTTATGAAGGTTATTGAGGATGCAGGGATGGATGATATTGTGGGTAAGGAGAATATCTGCAGCCACATTAATATCGCGCTCAAGCGGGCTCAAGAGATAATTGAGAATTGAGAATTGAAAATTGAAAATTATAAAAAATGACGATCCGAATGGACCGTCATTTTTTAATGTCGCGGGTGTTACGCAGGTTCAATCGTATTAATTTTCAATTTTCAATTTATCAACATCCTGATAAACTTCCCAAAAGTAATGCTTTAACCATCTGCAGCTAAGATTCTAATCATCAGTCCGCTGAGTTATCAACAGGTAGTTAAAAACTTTTTTAAATAAAAAGTGGGGAAATGTGGGTGAAAGTGGAGTGAAAAGTTATAACTTTGAATCCGAATATCGATTATCAGCAAAGAATGAGTTTCATAGGTCAGTTCCCAGTGCGTCTGGATGCCAAGAACAGGGCATTCATGCCGGCCGGATTCCGCCGCATACTGCAGCAGTCCGGTGTCCAGACCTTAGTGGTCCGCAAGGATTACTTTGAGAACTGTCTTGTGGTATATCCTGCACAGCAGTGGCAGGAGGAGATAGCCGGAGTGCGTGCCAAGTTGAACCGTTTTGACGGAAACCAGCAGATGGTATATCGCAAACTGGTGTCAGAGGCTCAGGAGGTGCAGCTGGACAGCAATGGCCGTATGCTGCTGCCACAGGCGTTGCTTGACAAGGTGGGCATTAAGCAGGATGCGCTGTTTGTGGGTATGGAGCAGACCATAGAGATATGGGCTCCTGATATAGCCGCAGGTACAGGCAGGCAGCCGTTCATGTCAGACAGCGAGTTTGCCGATAGTCTGAAAAAATTCATGACTGAGTGATACATGCAACATACATAACAGGTAAGTGGACACAATCGGGACATATCATGTGCCGGTCCTTCTCAAACAAAGCGTAGAAGGGCTTGTGGTGGACCCTGACGGGGTCTATGTGGATGCCACCTTCGGTGGTGGTGGCCATTCACGCGAAATAGTGTCTCTACTCAGTAACAAAGGTCATCTGTACGGTTTTGATCAGGATGCCGATGCCATGAATAACATAATCAAGGATGACCGGTTTACGTTTGTTTATTCCAATTTCCGCTATATGAGCAATTTCATGCGCTGGTATGGGCATGAAAAGGTGAATGGCATACTGGCTGACCTGGGGGTATCATGGCATCATTTTGATGACAGCACCCGCGGATTCTCATTCCGTTTTGATGGGCCTATTGATATGCGCATGAACCAGAAGGAGGGGGTAAAGGCATCGGATATACTTAATGAATATCCTGAGGAACGTTTGGCGCAGTTGTTCTGGCTGTATGGAGAGTTGCAGAACGGACGTCAGATAGCACAGGCTATAGGCAAGGCACGTAAGAACGGTCGCTTGGAGACAGTGACCCAGTTGCTGGATGCCATACGTCCCGTAATAGGTCGTGAACGTGAAAAAAAGGATACCGCAAAACTGTTCCAGGCGCTGCGTATGGAGGTGAACCATGAGGTTGATGCCCTGCGTGAGATGCTGACAGGTGCTGTGGGATTGCTTGACAAGGGTGGCCGTTTAGTGGTGATAACATATCATTCCATTGAGGACCGCATGGTCAAGAACCTGATGAAGAGCGGAAACATAGAGGGCGAGATAAAGACTGATTTCTACGGAAACCGTGAGGTGCCGTTTAAGGTTATCGGGAAACCTGTTGTTCCCGATGCTGCAGAGCAGGCTGCCAATCCTCGCTCCCGTAGTGCAAAACTGAGAATTGCCGAGAAGGTGTGATATGGAGGATAATAACGCTGATAAGACCGTAAGGAAAAAAGGATTGATGCAGTCCGTACCTGATTTCATCAACCGTAATATCTGGTTGCTGCTGGAGGTGCTGGTTTGCATCATCTTTTACATCGGAAACAGGTATGCATATCAGCGTGACCAGGCGTATGCTGAGAGGTTGAGACGTGAGCTGGTGGATATGGAATATCAGACTCTGAACACCACGAGTGATGTATCGGCCAAGAGCAAACCTTCATATGTGGAGAAAGCAGCAGCCAGAAATGGCTCAGGATTGCAACCTATAACAGAACCGCCGTACCGTCTGCCCAAATGAGAGAGATGAAAGATAAGGAGACTCGTTCACAGGAGAAGAAGAGGGTGTCACGTAAATACCTCTCTCTGTTCCTGCTCATGTTGGTGTGGGGCATATTCATCATAGTGAAGATGGCTTTTGTCATGTTTGGGGAGAGACAGTACTGGAACGATGTGTCCAAGAACATGACTCCCGTGAACAGGGTGATTGAGCCGCGTCGCGGTAATATCCTGAGTGATGAGGGGTTGCTGCTGGCAAGCAGTATGAAACAGTACCGTGTGTTCCTGGATTTCCGTACTGCCGAGAAGGATGAGGTTCGTGGCAAGAAGGATCAGGAGCGCAAGGATACACTCTACTCAAGACATCTGGCAGAGTTCGCGCACCAGATGCATGAGATATTCCCGCAGTATTCAGTGCAGGAATTTGCCACTCATTATGAGAAGGGACATGCCTCCAAATCCCATTCATGGATGCTTTTGCCTGGTGGCTCACGCAACTCTTATCCCATAACATACAATCAGTATAAGTCATTGGCCAAGACCGTATGGCTCAAGCCCAAGTATGAGGGATGGTTCTTCAGTGCCGAGTCCAAGATCTCACGCCAGAAGCCGTTTGGAGCTCTTGCAGCAAGAACTATCGGGAGTATGTTTGAGGCCAAGGATTCAGCCAGAAACGGTCTGGAGCTGTCATTTGATTCTCTCCTGCGTGGTGTTCCCGGGCGCGGTCATCAGGAGAAGGTACAGAATGTAACCCGTATGATTGCCGATATCCCGCAGATAGACGGTTGTGACATACACACAACCATCAATGTGGATATGCAGGACATTGCTGAGGTGGCTTTGCGTAAGCAGCTTGAATTCAGGAACGCAGCATCGGGCATAGTGGTGCTTATGGAAGTACCCACTGGTGATATAAAGGCTATTGCCAGTCTTACCAAGACGGAATCAGGCCAGTTCAGCGAGATACAGAACAATGCCGTAAAGGAGTTGTTTGAGCCGGGTTCCACGTTCAAGCCCGTATCCATGATGGTGGCTCTTGATGACGGCAAGATTTCACTTACAGACAGTGTTTACTGTGAGCATGGCTTATATACTGGCTTTGGAGGCGCCCGGATGACGGATGCAAGCAAGAATTACGGATGGCTTACTGTGGTAGGAATTATCCAGAATTCATGTAACATAGGAACATCCAAACTGATAAATGCAGCGTACAAGGATAATCCGCAGGCTTTTGTGGATGGAATATGCCGTACGGGCATCAATACCCATTTTGACCTTCAGCTTACAGGAACTGCTGCTCCGGTGATAAAGCGTGACGGTTATTGGGATGCTACCCGTCTGCCCTGGATGTCAATAGGATATAATACCCAGTTGCCTGTTATAAACACTCTTGCTTTCTACAATGGTGTGGCTAACGGAGGGTGTATGGTGGCTCCACGTCTGGTTACGGAAGTAACCCGTGAAGGTGAGGTAGTACAGGAATTCCCGGTTGAGGTAGTGAAACGGCACATGTGTAAGGATGAGACGCTTGAAAAAGTGAGGTTCCTGCTTGAAAACGTGGTTCAGAACGGCACAGGAAAGAATGCAAGTTCCAAATATTTTCCTGTGGCCGGAAAGACCGGAACGGCACAGCTCTCACAGGGCGCAGGGGGTTATAAGAGCGGGAGACAGACTCATATGGTATCGTTCTGCGGATACTTCCCGGCCGATAATCCGCAGTACTCATGCATAGTCTCCATACGTACCGATGGCGGTGCTGCCGGTGGTGCCACCTGGGCGGCTCCGGTGTTTCATGAGATATCAGAGAAGGTAATGGCAAGCCGTAACATCAGGGATGTGAAGGAGGCCTTTGACTCAACCCGTCAGTTCATACCAAAAGTCTTGCCGGGTGATCTGGCCAAGGCGGGTACCGTGCTCAAGGGGCTTGGCAAGAAGAATCTGATGAGCCGCATTGACCGTGCCGTGGCAGATACGGTATGGGGGAGTGTAAGCTCGGATTCGGGACGTTATGTGATGAAGCATGTGGAGTACGCTGAGGGGCTGGTTCCTGATGTGCGTGGCATGGGAGCATCGGATGCACTCTATCTGTTGGAGAAGATGGGAATGAGGGTTAACATCAGCGGAGTGGGCAAGGTAAAGAGCCAGAGCCTGCAGAAAAATACCCGTTACCGCAGGGGTGACAGAATACAATTGACATTATCAATGTGAGATATATGGTGACAATAGGAGAACTTGTATCAGGACTTAAGGTAGTCAGGACTGTCGGTGATACCGCAATGGCTGTTACTGATATCCAGCTTGATTCACGCAAGGTGGGTAAAGGGTGTCTGTTCGTGGCTATGCGCGGTACTACCGTTGACGGCCATCAGTTCATACCCAAGGCAGTAGAACTGGGAGCTGGCTCGGTGCTTTGTGAGGTATTGCCTGAGCAGCCTGCAGATGGCGTTACATACATACAGGTGCCGGATTGTGAGGATGTTGTGGGTGTCGTATCTACCAGGTTCTTTGGTAATCCTACCGACAAGGTCAAACTGGTGGGTGTGACGGGAACAAACGGCAAGACCACCATTGCAACCTTGTTATATAATATGTTCCGGGCGTTCGGTTACAAATGCGGATTGGTTTCAACCGTATGCAACTATATAGACGGAGAGCCGATACCTGCTGATCATACCACTCCCGATGCAGTAACGCTGAACCGTCTGTTGGGACGTATGGCCGATGAGGGCTGTAAGTACGTGTTCATGGAGTGCAGTTCACATGCCATAGTGCAGAAACGCATAGGCGGACTCAAATATGCAGGTGGCATATTCACAAATCTTACCCGTGACCATCTGGATTACCACAAGACGGTTGAGAACTACCTCAAAGCCAAGAAGAAGTTCTTTGATGATCTGCCCAAGGAGGCTTTTGTGGTTACCAACCTGGATGACAAGAACGGGCTGGTAATGGCACAGAACACCAAGGCAAAGGTTACCACATACTCATTGCGCAGCATGAGTGACTTCAAGGGCCGTCTTTTAGAATCTGGTTTTGACGGTATGCTGCTTGAGATAAACGGCCGCGAGGTGTTCTTAAAGTTTATAGGCAAGTTCAATGCAAGCAATCTACTGGCAGTTTACGGTACAGCCGTGAACCTGGGCCGCGATCCTATGGAGGTGCTTACCGTAATGAGTACGCTGGTGCCTGTTAACGGACGTTTTGATGCCATACGCTCACCCAAGGGCTTCACTGCAATAGTAGATTACGCCCATACTCCTGATGCACTTACCAATGTGCTCACAACCATTGTTGATGTGCTGGACAAGAAAGGACAGATAATCACGGTGGTGGGTGCAGGCGGCAACCGTGACAAGGGCAAGCGTCCGCTCATGGCAAAGGAGAGTGTCAAGTACAGTGACAAGGTTATCATTACATCAGATAATCCCCGTTTTGAGGAGCCGCAGGATATCATAAATGATATGCTGGCCGGTCTTACCAAAGAGGATATGCAGAAGGTGATAACGATTGTTGACCGCCGTGAGGCTATCCGTACCGCGTGTATGATGGCTCAGGCCGGTGATGTAATACTTGTGGCAGGCAAGGGCCATGAGGATTATCAGGACGTCAAAGGCGTCAAGCACCATTTTGACGATCACGAAGTAATCCGCGAGTGTTTTTGATAAGTGAAACGTAAAATTCTCAATTGGAAGAATGCTATACAGTCTCTTTGAATACTTAAAAAATGCCGGGATAGATATTCCGGGTGGTGGATTGTTCCTGTATGTGACATTCAGGGCAGTTGTTGCCTTAGTGCTGTCAATTGCGGTGTCGTGCTGGTTCGGCAGTCACTTCATTGATGTGCTGAAACGGAAAAACATATCAGAGACTCAGCGTGATGTAAAGCTGGATCCCTTTGGAGTAGCCAAGAAGGGTGTTCCTACCATGGGAGGCGTCATAATAATAGTGGCAATCCTGGTGCCATGCCTCCTGATAGGTGACCTTAAGAATATCTATATGTGGCTGATGATCATAACCACAGTCATTTTAGGTGGCATCGGTTTTGCCGATGACTATATCAAGACCTTCCGTAAGAACAAGGATGGACTTAACGGCTGGGTTAAGGTGGCCGGACAGCTGGCTTTAGGTCTGATTGTGGGCCTTACACTCCGTTACAGCCCTCAGGTGGTCATCAACGAGAAAGTTGAGACACGTATAGAGAATAATACAGAGATTGTAGTCAAGACTCCCGATGTCAAATCCACCCGTACCACCATCCCGTTCTTCAAGAATCATAATCTGAATTATGCCGATGCTTTCAGTTGGCTTGGTGAAAAGGCCAAGTATCCGGCAGGTTGGATATTCTTTGTACTGCTTACGCTGTTCATTGTGACAGCTATATCAAACGGTTCCAACCTCAATGATGGCATGGACGGTATGGCAGCGGGAAACTCAGCAATCATTGGAGCAACGCTTGGCATTCTGGCTTACATATCCAGTAACGTTGTTGCGGCAAGCCACCTGGACCTGATGTACATTCCCGGAAGCCAGGAGGTGGTAATCTATCTGTGCACATTTGTGGGTGCCTTGGTGGGTTTCCTCTGGTTCAACTCCTATCCGGCACAGATATTCATGGGTGATACGGGCAGCCTTACCATAGGCGGAATAATAGCCGTGGCTGCACTGTGCATACATAAGGAACTGCTTTTGCCCATATTGTGCGGCGTGTTCCTGGTAGAGAGCGTGTCAGTTATATGTCAGCGTTTTTACTACAAGATAGGCAAGCGTAAAGGCGTGCATCAGCGTATCTGGAAACGTACCCCTATACATGACCATTTCCGTACAAGCATGGAACAGGTTCTTAAGGCCGATCCGGGCAGTACGGTGAGGTTCAAGGGTAATGACAACAAGTTACAGTTGGAGACCAAGATAACGCTCAGGACCTGGATTATAAGCCTGGGTCTTGCTGCGCTTACAATATTGACCTTGAAAATAAGATAATTGAAATGACAAAGAAAATTGTAGTACTGGGTGCAGGTGAGAGCGGTACAGGTGCCGCCATATTGGCAAAAGCCAAAGGATTTGACGTGTTCGTATCGGACCTCTCAGAGATAAAGGCTCATTACCGTAATGAGTTGGACCTGCGTGGTATTAAATGGGAGCAGAAACAGCACACAGAGGCGCGTATCCTTGCTGCCGATGAGGTTATCAAGAGTCCTGGCATCCCCAAGGAGGCTCCCATCATTCAGAAACTCATGGCCCAGGGTACTCCTATCATATCTGAGATTGAGTTTGCAGGGCGTTATACCAACGCCAAGATGATATGCATAACCGGTTCCAACGGCAAGACCACAACGACATCACTCATCTATCATATTTTCAAGATGGCGGGCATGAACGTGGGCTTGGCCGGTAACATAGGCAGTAGTCTGGCATGGCAGGTGGCTGAGAAGAACTTTGACTACTATGTGATTGAGCTCAGCAGCTTCCAGCTTGACAATATGTATGATTTCAAGGCTGATATCGCCATCCTCATGAACATCACTCCTGATCATCTGGACCGTTATGACTATGAGATGCAGAACTATGTGGATGCCAAGATGCGTGTTATACGTAACCAGACCAAGGATGATGCATTTGTCTATTGGAGTGATGACCCAATCATTACCCGTGAACTCAAGAAGTACGGACTAAAGGCTACCCTCTATCCATTTGCTGAGGCCAAGAAGGAGGATCTGGCTGCATACGTTGAGGACGGCACTCTCTATTTCAACAAGCCGTACTCCTTCAATATGGAGCAGGAGTCACTGGCACTTACCGGCAAGCATAACCTGTACAACTCAATGGCTGCAGGTATATCGGCAAATATCGCTGGTATCAAGAGTGAGACCATCCGTAAGGCTCTGCAGACATTCCAGGGCGTGGAGCATCGTCTGGAGCGTGTTACCAGGGTGAACGGCATAGACTTTATAAATGACTCCAAGGCTACCAACGTGAACAGCTGCTGGTATGCCCTGCAGAGCATGCCCGTAAAGTGTGTATTGATACTGGGAGGCAAGGACAAGGGTAATGATTATAATGAGATTGCTGATCTGGTGCGAGAGAAATGCTGTGGCCTGGTCTATATGGGCCTGCATAATGAGAAACTGCACGGTTTCTTTGACAGCTTTGGCCTTCCTGTAGCCGATGTCCAATCAATGAAGGATGCTGTGGATGCTGCTTACAAGATGGCTCATAAGGGTGAAATAGTACTGCTCAGCCCCTGCTGTGCAAGCTTTGACCTATTCAAGAGCTATGAGGATCGTGGCGAACAGTTCAAGGCTTGCGTGAGAGCCCTGTAAAAAAGGAATATGCGATATGGAGATAAATGAAGAGAAAAAGGAACGCAGGCAACTGTTGAACGGTGATGCTACTATCTGGGCAATGGTTGTAGTGCTGTGCTGCATCTCACTTGTTGAGGTGTTCAGTGCAAGCAGCCGTCTTACGTTCGGCAAGAGCAGTTTTCTGACTCCTATCATATCGCATACTGTGCATCTGGTTATGGGGTTAGGCCTTATGTATGTGCTACATCTTTTGCACTACAAATGGTACAGATTGTTCCCTGTGCTGCTGGTGCCGGTTTCAATCATTCTGCTGGGGATACTGTCAGTCCAGAGTGCCAGCTCATCGGGTGCAGAACGCTGGATAAATTTAGGATTCTTTCAGTTGCAGCCCTCAGAAGTGGGAAAGATAGCCGTAATCATGTCAGTGGCATACTGGCTCTCTAAACTTAAAACTGACGATGAGCTGAGCCAGTCCCATACGTTCTGGAAAATAATGGCACTGACTGGGCTGGTATGTCTGCTGATAATAGGTGAGAACCTTTCAACGGCATTACTGTTGGCCGGAGTGATATTTGTAATGATGATATTGGGCGGTGTTGCCTGGAAACGAATATTGGCTTTGTCAGGAGTGGTGGCGGCAGCAGGCATTGTGGCGTTAGTAGTACTTCTGTTTGTTCCCGCCCAGACCATACGTGATTCCAGGATAATTCCGTCACGTGCCACTACATGGCAGGCCAGACTCCAGGATTTCTTCCAGCCTGGAAGTGAAGGTTCTCCTACGGCATATGAATATGCCAAACTGGTTGCCCCTGAAAAGCCGCAGGAGACTCATGCAAACATAGCTATTGCCACCAGCAATATACTTGGCAAAGGTCCGGGTAATTCTGTTGAGCGTGATTACCTGCAGGAGGCCAGCTGTGACTTTATATATGCTATAATAATAGAGGAACTGGGCATGGCAGGCGGAATAGTTGTCATGTTGGTATATGTTATTCTGCTCTTCAGGGTAGGGCGTATAGCAACCAGATGCAAGGAGAAATATCCGGCATATCTGGCCATGGGGCTGGGAATGCTTATAGGGTTGCAGGCATTCATAAACATGTCTGTAGCTGTGGGGCTGTTCCCTGTAACGGGCCAGCCACTGCCTCTTATAAGCAAGGGCGGTACATCTGTGCTTATGACAAGTTTCTGCATAGGTATGCTGCTTGGCATAAGCAATACTCTGGAAAAAGAGGCACGTGGGGAATCTGTGCTTGGAACAGAGACCGATATCCCTACGCCAATAGAAGGTGAAGAATCATTTGACGATATAACTGAATCCTGAATATGGATACAAAACCAAGAATAATAATCAGTGGAGGAGGTACAGGAGGACATATTTTCCCTGCCATCTCAATAGCTCATGCAATCAAATCATTGTACCCTGATGCGGAGATCCTGTTTGTGGGTGCCCAGGGACGTATGGAGATGCAACGTGTTCCGGCTGCCGGATTTGATATAAAAGGTCTGCCTATATGCGGTTTTGACCGTAAGAATCCGCTCAAGAACATTGCGGTGCTGTTCAAGATAATACGCAGCCAGACTATGGCACGCCGTATTATCCGTCAGTTCAAGCCTATGGTTGCCGTGGGCGTGGGCGGTTATGCCAGCGGTCCTACGCTGCGCATAGCAGGCAAGATGGGAATACCTACTCTGTTACAGGAACAGAATTCATACGCTGGCGTAACCAACAAAATACTGGCTAAGAATGCTGCCCGTATATGTGTGGCTTATGACGGTATGGAGCGTTTCTTCCCTGCTGACAAGATTCTCAAGACCGGAAATCCGGTACGTCCCAACCTTACTCAAGGTGGTATAACCCGCAAGGAGGCTGCTAAAAAGATGGGGCTTGATGTTTCCAAGCGTATCGTGCTCATTGTAGGCGGCAGCCTGGGTGCACGCACTCTTAACGAGAGTGTTATGGCTAATCTGGATCTGATACGCATGTCAGAGGATGTGCAGTTTGTATGGCAGACAGGCAAGTTCTATTATGAGGAGATGAAACGGCGTCTTGCAGAGCAGCCGCAGGTATCGAACCTGTATCCTACGGAGTTCGTTCAGGATATGGATCAGGCATACGCCGCAGCTGATCTTGTTATATCACGTGCCGGTGCAGGAACTATTTCTGAGTTGTGCCTGCTGGGCAAGCCGGTAATACTTGTACCGTCACCAAACGTGGCAGAGGATCATCAGACCAAGAATGCGCTTGCACTGGCCGATAAGGATGCTGCAATCCATATCCGTGATGTGGATGCCCGTAAGGAACTTATCCCGGCTGCTGTTGACCTGGTAAAGGATGAGGCCCGTCTGGAACAGTTGCATGAGAATATACTCAAGCTTGCCATGTATGATTCGGCTGAGGTGATTGCAAATGAGGTACTCAAGCTGGCCGGTTACGGTTGCGGAAATCTCAAGCTGGATGATATTAAGTCAGTCTTTTTTGTAGGAGCAGGCGGTATTGGTATGAGTGCGCTGGTACGCTACTTCCTGAACCGTGGCTGCCGGGTGGGAGGCTATGACAAGACCTCCACTGATCTGACATCGGCCTTGATAAAGGAGGGAGCCAGGATTGGTTTTGAGGATGATGTGAACAAGGTGGATGAGTGTTTCAGGGATCCCGCATCGACGCTTGTGGTCTATACACCGGCCATACCGGCTGATAACAAGATATTGCGTTGGTTCAACATGCGTTGCTTTGACGTTCAGAAACGCGCCCAGGTACTGGGTACGCTGACACGCTCTCTTGACGGCCTGTGCGTGGCAGGAACACACGGCAAGACCACCACTTCATCAATGATAGCACATATCCTTGACGGCACTCCGGAGAGATGCAATGCGTTCCTGGGCGGAATACTCAAGAACATAGGCAGTAACCTAATGGTAAGCAATAAGAGCCGCCGCGTAGTTATTGAGGCCGATGAGTTTGACCGTTCGTTCCATCATCTCACCCCCTTACGGTCTGTCATCACGGCAGTTGATGCCGATCATCTGGATATCTACGGTACGTATGAGGCATACGTGGAGAGTTTCCGTAAATATACCTCACTCATCAAGCCGGGTGGTGATCTTATACTGCATGTGGGATTGGAGGAGAAGATAAAGCCACAGCTCCGGGATGGAGTGAACCTTCATACATACGGACTGGATGAAGGCACATTCCATGCTGCCAACATCAGGATTGGCAACGGTGAACTAAAGTTTGATTATATATCCCCATTAGGCAGTATCGCTGATGTTGAACTTGGCGTGCCTATTCCCATCAATGTGGAGAATGCTGTGGCTGCAATGGCTATGGCACAGTTGAGTGGTGCATCGGATGATGTGATCCGTGAACGTATAGCAACATTCCGTGGATGTGACCGCCGCTTTGATTTTCATGTAAAGACTGCTGATAAGGTCTATCTAAGTGATTATGCGCATCATCCGGAGGAGATTCGCCAGTGCGCCCTGTCACTGCGCAAGCTTTATGCAGACCGTAAGATAACTTGCATATTCCAGCCGCATCTATATACGCGTACAAGAGATTTCTACAACGAGTTTGCAGAGAGTCTCTCGCTGTTTGATGAGGTCTGGCTTCTGGAGATTTACCCTGCGCGTGAACAACCCATACCGGGAGTGACAAGTAACCTTCTGGCTGACAATATGAAACCGGGAGTATGCAAGGGCATAATATCCAGAAATCAGGTACCTGAACTGGTGGAGTCTATAAAGGATCAGATAGAGGTCCTGGTTACTCTTGGTGCAGGTGATCTGGAAGATTACGTTGAAACAATAACAGGCATTCTCAAGTAAAAGGTGGTAAGGAAGATTCTATCCATATTATCAGTGATTCTGCTGGCAGGTTATCTGGCATTCTCCGTTATGTCCATGACCAAGCGTCATGAGGATACCCGTCTGTGTGCCGGCATTGACTTGCACATTACGGACAGCCTTCATTTTGACCTGATAGATGAGAATATGGTTATGAATCTGCTCAAGGAACATTCATTGGATCCTGTGGGAATTCCGCTTGATGCTGTAGATGTGGAGGCAATTGAAAATATAATGTCACAGCATCCACTGGTGGGTGAGGCGCAATGTTATAAGACAAGCGGTGATATGCTAAGGATAAACCTGTCAGGTAAGGTGCCTCTGGTGCGTGTCCTCAATAACCGTGGCCAGGATTTTTATGTGGACAGCCACGGTGAGATACTGTCACAGCATTCATTGGCAGTACAGCTACCTGTTGCCACGGGATATATTGACAGACAGTTTGCATCACAGGAACTGCTTGAGGTGGTACGTGCCATAGATCGTTCAGAATTCTGGAAAGCACAGGTGGAGCAGATAAACGTAACCTCAGACAGGCAGATTGAACTGGTGCCCAGAGTGGGTGACCATCTGCTTATTCTGGGTTCTGCTGATAAAGTGGAGGATAAGCTGGAGCGTCTGATGAATTTTTATGAGAAGGGGCTTGACAATGTGGGTTGGAACAAGTATCGTTCCATAAGTGTGGCCTATGAGAATCAGGTTGTGTGTAAGAAACGAAAATGAGATAAATGGGAAACGACAAAGTAATTGTTGCTATTGAGCTTGGTTCATCCAAGATCTCAGGAGTGGCCGGTCAGAAGATGTATGACGGTTCTCTCAAGGTTCTGGCGTATGCCAGCGTGCCATCATCATCCTGCATAAGGCATGGTGCTGTTTATAATCTGGACAAGACTGCCAATGCTATAGCGGAGGTGGTGGAAAGGCTTAACACAATCCTGTCTGGCAAGATAGAAAAGGTCTATGTGGGCTATAACGCCAAAGGGCTCAGGTCTGTAATAAGCAAGGTGGAGCATAAATTTGATGAGGAGACTGTGGTAAGCCAGGAGGTACTGGATGATATGTTCCAGCAGTGCAGTGAGATAGATTATGACGGTTATGTGAACCTGTTTCAGGAGTCACAGGAGTATATCGTTGATAATAAACGTGGTACTGAGACAGACCCTATGGGCGTAGCATGCCGCTCATTGAATGGTAGCTATCTGAATATCCTGCTCAAGAAACAGGTGGCTGATTATATAGCACAGTGTTTCATGGCAGCCCAAGTGGAGATTGTTGACGGCTATGTAGCTCCCATGGCACAGGCTGAGGCGGTGCTAACAGAAGATGACCTTCAGCAGGGTTGCGCCCTGGTGGATTACGGTGCAGATACCACTACCGTATCGGTCTATAAGAATGGTCTGTTACGCTACCTAAGGGTTATCCCGTTGGGCAGTGCGCTTATTACCCGTGACCTGTCGTCAATACTCAAGATAGAGCTTGATCAGGCTGAACAGCTAAAGTGCGCTTATGGACTTTGCAATCTTATAGGCAGTCAGGATTCAGGTGAGACAATCAATGTCAATGACCATTCGATCTCTTTGAAGAATATAGGTGATATAATTGAAGCCAGAAATGAGGAGATAATACGTAATGTTTACTCTCAGATCAAGGCTTCAGGATATGGTGAGGTCCTGTATGCCGGAGTAGTGCTGACCGGTGGCGGTTCACAATTGCGCCAGCTGGATCAGATATTCATAAAACTGATGCCTTCCATGCGTAAGCCGCGTATAGTATTAGAGCCTGCCTGCGGTGTGGTTTGGGCTGAATCCAGATGGAAACGCGGTGACGGTTCCCAATTGGCTCTTCTGTCAGTCTTGGCCAAGGGTGATGAAAGCTGTTGCGAACTGCTGGAACCGTTGCCTAAGATGGATGAGATAGAAAACCTTACAGCAGAGGATCAGAATAAGGTTGTCCAGCAGAGTCTGTTTACAGAAGAAGGTGAGAGTGCCCAGGAGGAGCGCGACCGCAAGGAGCAACAGGAACGTGAGGAGGCTGCGGCCAGAAAGGAGGAGGAAGCAGCTAAGGAAGAGGAGGCTGAAACTAAGAAGAAAGAGAAAAAGCCTAGCGTGTTCAAACGTTGGTATGATAACTTTATGAATATGGGTGAGAACTTCTTTGATGACAAAGAGGATAAGGAACCTAAATCAGAGAACACTGATAATTGATTGTGACTATGAACCAGGACATTAAAGATTTTGAGGAGAATGGGATTCTTCCGTTTGATTTCCCTACTGAATCACGTAAGATAATCAAGGTTATCGGTGTGGGCGGCGGCGGTGGCAATGCTGTCAAGAATATGTACCGTGAAGGTATCCATGATGTGGTTTTCGTTATTGCTAATACTGACCAGCAGGCATTGGCTGATTCTGATATTCCCATCAAACTCCAGTTGGGCCGACAGACCACCAATGGCCTTGGAGCCGGTAATGACCCTGCTGTGGCCCGCAAGGCTGCTGAGGAGAGTATTGATGAGATAAAGGCTCAGTTCAAGGATGATACCCAGATGGTATTCATAACTGCAGGTATGGGCGGTGGAACCGGCACAGGTGCTGCTCCTGTAATAGCAAAGTGTGCCAAAGAGTGCGGAATGCTCACCGTGGGTATCGTGACCATTCCGTTCAAGTTTGAGATGCGCCCCAAGATCAAGCAGGCACTTAGAGGTGTAAGGGAGATGTCACAGTTTGTAGATGCCCTGCTTGTAATCAGTAACGAGAAACTTCTTGAGATATATCCTGACAAGAGCGTGGCTACAGGCTTCAAGCATGTTGATGAGACATTGACCACTGCAACCAAGAGCATAGCTGAGCTTATTACCTGCCGTGGTATCATAAACCTTGACTTCCGTGATGTCAAGAAAATATTGAGCAATGGTGGTGTGGCTATCATGAGTACAGGTATTGCCAAGGGTGAGAACCGCGTCAACCAGGCCTTGGATGCGGCACTCAAGTCTCCTCTGCTATATAACAATGATATCCATAGGTCCAAGAAGATACTGTTCAACATATATCAGAGTACGCATGCCGAGCATCAGCTTATGCTTGATGAGATGAATGAGGTGCGTCACTTCATGGATAAGTTTGAGGATAAGAACATTGAGGTTATCTGGGGTCTTGCCAATGATGATACTCTTACTGATGAGGTTAAGATAACGGTTCTGGCTACAGGATTCGGAATGGAGAGCATTCCTATGATGGATGATGAGGGTGAGTTTGATAACGTTATCAATAATCTGTATGAGGGTGGTGTTGACAAGCGTTTGCTCTATCTCTATGATAATATGTCCGATAGCGATCTGGAGAATGATGCGCTGATAGATGCCATCGAGGCTTCACCCTCTTATACGCGCAACTCAATGGGATTGTCTGAAATAAAGTCCTTACGCGCTTAACCGAATACGGTTTCAAGCACCTCAATTGATTTGAGAACCGGAAAGGCCGGTACGTGCAGACGGAACCAGTTGTTAAGTGCATTAAGCAGCATGATGCGCTCCTGACTTGTCAGGGGCGCGTCTTTTATTCCGTCAAAGCTGCAGGTCATGAGCAGGTGCAGTTTGTATGAGAGCTGCGGGTTTATCCATTCGGTATGCTTGGGCTCCGATGCACAGAAACATCCTTCTCTCAGGTCCAGCATATATCCGGGGTGATAATCATCGGCATTGGGACATACACCTGTATATGCGGCCGTTCCAATCATGAATGCAATGTGGAAATTGGCGTAGCTGCCTTCAGCTGCGTTGTCAAGCCAGTTTAGTGATTCGGTAAGATATCGGAACAGGGAGGGGTTGTTCTGCTCACCTTTGAGTGCATATGTGAGGAACTCAGAAAGGAAAAGAGCTATGGAGCTCTTGAGCGGGTTATGCGGGATATCTCTGTATGGGGAGCAGTTTTTTATCTCCTTGATGTGGTGGAGTGATTCTGTAGGGACGTATTCTGCCTGGAATTCCAGTTGCGTGAGGGGCTGCAACAGGGTGTTGCGGCTTGCATTCTTTCCGTTTTTGGACATAAACCAGATGAACGGTACCATGCCGTGGGCGCTTGTGAATATGTGCGCCACGCTGGTCCTGTCGTTGTGACGGACGGCTCCTATCATTATGCCTTTTTCCGGAATGTACATGCAGCAAGCTGTTTGTCAGTACAAAAATAGTTATCGGAAGTGAAACCTCGTAATAATCTAAAAAATTAAGAGAGATTGTTTGTGATTTGGAAAAATGTAACTACTTTTGCATCCGCTTTATAGGGCAGCCTCTCGGGGCTTGCCGGAAAGGATGGCGCGTTCGTATATCGGCTAGTACTCAAGATTTTCATTCTTGCAAGATGAGTTCGACTCTCATACGCGCTACAAAATGATAACAAATAAATAATTGATTTATAATGGCAAACCACAAATCAGCCTTGAAGGCTATCAGAAAGAGCGAGAAGAGAAGACTTCACAACCGTTATTATGCAAAGACCATGCGTAATGCAGTTCGTCAGCTTCGCGCCATGACCAACAAGGAGGAGGCCGTAGCAACCTATCCTAAGGTTCAGAAGCTTCTTGATAAGCTGGCTAAGACCAAGCTCATCCACAAGAACAAGGCCGCTAACCTCAAGTCAAAGCTCTGCGCTCACATCGCTAAGCTCGCTTGATCTAAACCCCTTTGTCGGTTTGAATCGGTTACAGGTTGGATTTTTTCCAACCTTTTTTGTTTCCCGTTTTGGGGAAATTTTTGGGGTTTGACGTCAAAACTACGCGCTTCGCGCTATCCCTCCCACTCCTTAAACTACGTTTTTCCTCCTCGTCGCTCGGTATAGAAAACAAGCTTTCTCTACTCTCGCTTCCTTCGTCGGTTCACAAGCCCACGGGCGGCCATGGTTTTGCCTGCCAAATCCCCAAAAATTTCGTGCTCCTAGCGGTGCTCAACAGGATGGATAATTTATAATATTACGTTTGTACCTGCGTTTCCACGTGCGTGATTCTAATACGTACTTTGGATTCCAGCTGCACCAAGTAAAACAATACCCTTGCGAGCAAAGCTAGCGAGGGTATTGTTTTACCCGGCCGGAGGCCGGCAGAGTGGAATGGAACGTAGTGAAATTTTTACGTTAAGCCAAACGAATAAAGGAAACTTGTTTACTTTATCGTGGCGTGTAAAAATGGGCTAAAGCCAATGAAACGGGTTTGGGGCGTCGCCGCCCCAAACTAAAATAAGGTTGTATCTAATACGCAGATATGTTTCCAGGTAGCGACTTTTTAGGCCCTTTAGGGCCATAAAAGTCAAAAAATACCGAGCTGCAAAGCAGCGAGCAATCCGCCGGATGGCCTACTTACGCATCAATATTAGCGTAGGTGGCATTTCTTTCGATGAATTCCCTGCGTGTGCCCACGTCCTCACCCATCAGCATGCTGAAGATGCGGTCAGCCTCAGCAGCATCCTGGATGTGCACCTGCTTGAGCAGGCGGTTCTCAGGATTCATGGTGGTTTCCCAAAGCTGCTCAGGGTTCATCTCACCCAGACCTTTGTAACGCTGTGTGATGATGTTCTGCTCAAGTCCTCCACCGTACTGGTCAATGAAGCGCTGGCGCTGTACGTCATCGTAGCAGAACTCCTTGATCTTACCCTTGGTGCAGAGGTAAAGGGGCGGGGTGGCTATGTAGAGGTGACCGTTCTCAATCAGTTCCGGCATGTAGCGGAAGAACAGTGTCATTATAAGGGTGTCAATGTGTGAACCATCGACATCGGCATCGGTCATGATGATTACCTTATAGTAACGCAGCTTGTCGTAGTTGGCAGCCTTTGAGTCATCGGGATTGAGGCCGAAGCGGACGCCCAGAGCCTGTATGATGTTGTTTACCTCCTCATGGTCAAAGGCCTTGTGCCACATTACACGCTCTACGTTGAATATCTTACCGCGGATGGGCAGGATAGCCTGGGTGTGACGGTCTCGGCCCTGCTTGGCGCTGCCGCCTGCAGAATCACCCTCCACGATAAAGAGCTCGCAGTTGGCGGGATCCTTGTCGGAGCAGTCAGCCAGCTTTCCGGGAAGTCCGCTGCCTGATAGCGGGCTCTTGCGCTGTACGCTCTCACGTGCCTTGCGGGCTGCCACACGTGCCTGGGCTGCCAGGATGACCTTGTCAACAATCAGCTTGGCCTCCTTGGGGTGCTCCTCAAGATAGAATGTGAGAGCCTCACCGACTGCCTGCTGAACGGCACCGGCAACTTCCGAGTTACCCAACTTGGTCTTGGTCTGACCCTCAAACTGAGGCTCTGAAACCTTGACTGAAATTACGGCCGTAAGACCCTCGCGGAAATCCTCGCCCTCTATCTCAACCTTGGCTTTCTCAAGGAACTTGTTGTCATCGGCATACTTCTTGAGCGTGCGGGTAAGTGCTGTACGGAAACCTACCAGGTGGGTACCGCCCTCTATGGTGTTGATGTTGTTTACGAATGAACGGATTGTCTCCTTGTACTCGGTGTTGTAAAGGATAGCAACCTCAATTGGAACGCCCTGTTTCTCTGTGTTCAGGTAGATGGGCTCCTGGATAAGATGAACGCGGTTCTCATCGATGTAAGACACGAACTCCTTGAGGCCCTCGTTTGAGAAATATGTATCTTTCTTGGGCTCACCCTCCTCCATGACACGGTAGTCAGTCAGGGAGATGCGTAGGCCGGCATTCAGGAATGCCAACTCATGCAGGCGGGCTGCCAGGATATCGTATTTATATTCAGTTGTGGTAAATATGGAACCGTCGGGCCAGAATGTCTGGCGGGTACCGTTGATATCTGTGGTGCCGACGCACTCAACGCCGGTGACAGGCTTACCGCAGGCGTACTCCTGGCGATATACCTTGCCGTCACGGAATACTTCGGTTATCATCTTGGTGGAGAGGGCGTTTACGCACGATACACCTACGCCGTGCAGACCGCCTGATACCTTATATGATCCCTTGTCAAACTTACCGCCGGCATGGAGTACGGTCATTACCACCTCAAGGGCTGATTTGTGTTCCTTGGGGTGCATATCAACCGGGATACCACGACCATTATCCTGAACGGTTATGGAGCCGTCCTTGTTGATGGCCACCTCAATGTGGGTGCAGTATCCGGCCATGGACTCGTCGATTGAGTTATCGACTACCTCATATACCAAGTGGTGCAGGCCTTTTTCGCTTATGTCACCTATATACATTGCAGGGCGCTTGCGCACTGCCTCAAGACCTTCCAGAACCTGAATGTTCTGCGCGGAATAATTAGCCTGTCCGTTTGTGATTTCGTCTGTCATTTTATGTGTTTTTAAGCATACAAAGATAATGAAAAAGGTTGATACCACATTGTTTAAAAATAATAATTTTAAGTGATTTCTCTATAAGTATTATATATTGGAATGCGTTCAATTCAGAGGGTTTTTGTAATTTTGCCGGTTGAAACGGAATGTTCCGTATATAAATACAAAATTAATGAATACTAAAGTACCAGTCGGAAAGAAAATCCGCTCCCTTAGGGAATCAAAACAGATGGAGATTGAGGTGCTTGCCGAGCGCGCACAGCTACCTTTGGAACAAGTCAAGGCTATTGAGGAAGACGGCCCGCTGCCGGGTCTGGCTCCCCTAATTAAGATTGCACGTGTTCTAGGCGTACGACTAGGTACTTTCCTGGATGACCAGCAGAGCGTAGGAGCAGTGGTAAGCCGTGCAGCTGAGGAGCATGAGAGCGTAAGGTTCTCAAACCATGCATCGGGCGGTCATGAGAATATGATATATCACTCTCTCTCTGAGGGTAAGGATAACCGTCATCTGGAGCCTTTCGTGATAGATATCCTGCCTAATGAGAATCCCAAGTTTGACCTCTCAACCCATGAGGGTGAGGAGTTCATCTATGTGCTTGAGGGCCAGGTGGAGATCAACTACGGCAAGAACACCTATGTTCTTGAGAAGGGTGACAGCATCTACTATGATTCCATCGTGAAACACCATGTGCATGGATATAACGGTCAGAAGGCACGTATCCTTGCTGTTGTCTATACTCCAATTTAATCTGAAAGATGTATCAGTTATCAGACAAGACACTGGGAGACTGGCTGGAGCATTGGGCTCAGGTTACTCCCGATAAGGAATATATAGTATATTCTGACCGCGACCTGCGTTTTACCTGGAAACAGTTCAACGATAGGGTTGATGATATGGCACGCGGCCTGATAGCCATCGGCGTAACCAAGGGTACCCATGTGGGCCTGTGGGCTCAGAATGTGCCTGACTGGCTTACTTTCCTGTATGCATGCGCTAAGATAGGTGCCGTGTGCATCACTGTAAACACCAACTACAAGCAGAATGAACTGGAGTACCTTTGCAAGGACTCCGATATGCACACCCTCTGCCTTACTGACGGTACGTGGGAGAGCAACTACGTGGATATGGCTTATGCCATGCTGCCTGAGCTGCGTGAATGCCAGCGCGGACACCTGGAGAGCAAGCGTTTCCCCAAACTCAAGAATGTGGTATATATAGGCCAGGAGAAGTATCGCGGTATGTACAATACTGCAGAGATATTGCTGCTGGGTGAAAATACTGATGATGACGAGTTCATGCGTTTGCGCAAGTCAGTGAACTGCCACGACGTTGTGAATATGCAATACACATCGGGTACAACAGGATTTCCTAAGGGTGTCATGCTTACCCACTACAATATTGCCAATGACGGTTTCTTGACAGGTGAGCACATGAAATTCACCCAGGATGACAAACTCTGCGTATGCGTACCCCTGTTCCACTGCTTCGGCGTAGTGCTGGCTACCATGAACTGCCTTACACACGGATGTACAGAGGTCCTGGTGGAGCGTTTTGACCCGTTGGTTACGTTGGCATCGGTCCACAAGGAGCGTTGCACAGCCCTGTACGGTGTGCCTACCATGTTCATAGCTGAGCTGAACCACCCCATGTTTGATATGTTTGACCTTTCATGTCTGCGTACAGGTATCATGGCTGGTTCACTCTGCCCGATTGAGCTGATGCGTAAGGTTGAGGAGAAGATGTATCTGCACGTTACAAGTGTATATGGCCTTACGGAGTCATCACCCGGCATGAGCCAGACCCGTATTGACGATCCTGATGAGGTGCGTTACACCACCGTGGGCCGTGACTATGAGTTCGTTGATGTCAAGGTGCTCGATCCCGAGACCAACAAGGAGGTCCTTGTAGGTACTCAGGGCGAGATGTGCTGCAAGGGCTTCAACGTGATGAAGGGTTACTACAAGAATCCCACTGCTACCGCTGAGGTCATTGACGAGAACGGTTATCTGCACTCAGGTGACCTGGGTATAATGGATGAGAACGGTAACTACCGTATTACAGGTCGTATCAAGGATATGATTATACGTGGCGGTGAGAATATCTACCCGCGTGAGATAGAGGAGTTCCTCTATCATCTGCCCGGCGTACGTGACGTTCAGGTGGCAGGCGTACCCTCCAAGAAATATGGTGAGGAGGTGGGTGCTTTCATCATTCTGGATGAGGGCGCAAAACTCACTGAGGAGGAGGTTCGTGACTGGTGCCGCGGCAAGATAGCCCGTTACAAGATTCCTAAATATGTATTCTTTGTAAAGGAATACCCGCTTACAGGTAGCGGAAAGATTCAGAAATTCAAGCTTCGTGAGCTTAGCCTTAAGCTTTGCGAGGAAAAGGGAATAGAAGTGGTCTGATATGGAAATAAACGAACAAATAAAGCAGATGGCCATGCGTCTTCGCGGGTTGCGTGAAGACCTTGACATGACCATTGAGGAGGTTGCTTCAAAGTGCGGCATCACTCCCGATGAGTTGAAACAATATGAGTCAGGAGAGTCAGATATCCCCATGAACTTCCTGTGCAATGCGGCAAACGTACTTGGCGTTGAGCCTTTGGAGCTGTTTGCCGGCGATGCTCCCAACATGAGCAGCTACTGGCTTGTACGTAAGGGCAAAGGCCCCGTTATTGAGAGACAGAAAGCCTACAAATATCAGGCTCTTGCCATGGGATTCAAACATGCCAAGGCATCACCTTTCATAGTGACCGTTGATCCCAAGATGGAGAGTGAGATGCACCTTAATTCACATGAAGGACAGGAGTTCAACCTGGTGCTTAAGGGTACACTCTTCTTGAGCATAGGAGGCAAGGACCTGATTCTGAACCCCGGTGACAGCATATACTTTGATTCAACACAACCGCACGGAATGAGGGCACTCAACGGTGAGCCGGCCAGATTCCTTGCTATCATATTCTGATTTTGGCAATGCTTGAAAAATATTTACAGAAAGTTGAGTTTGACTCTCTGGAGGATTTCAGGGAGAATTTCAAGATAATAGTACCTGACAACTTCAATTTCGGCTACGATGTGGTTGATGAATGGGCCAGGACCAATCCTGATAAGCTGGCTCTGCTGTGGACCAATGATGAGGGTGCAGAGCAGCGTTACACTTTTGCGGACATAAAGCGCAAGTCAGACCAGGTGGCATCATTCTACCAGACGCTTGGCATTGGCAAGGGTGACTGCGTGATGATGATGCTCAAGCGCCGTGCCGAGTTCTGGTTCTCAATCGTGGCTCTGCACAAGCTGGGTGCCGTGGCTATTCCTGCCACTCATCTGCTTACGCCGAAAGACCTTATATATAGAGCCAACTCGGCAAAGATAAAGATGATAGTCTCTGCCGATGAGCCTATCATGATACAGCATGTTAATGACTGCCTCAAGGACTCTCCTACAGTCAAGGTGCTGGTGGCTACCGGTTCTTACTGTGAGGGTAACTGGCACAGTATGGATGAGGGTATGAAGAACGCTCCTGAGTTTGTGCGTCCGGCTCATGTCAATGACAATCGTGATATATCACTGCTGTACTTTACATCAGGTTCAAGCGGAAACCCCAAGATGGTAGCCCACAACTTCCTTTATCCGCTTGGTCATATCGTAACCGCAAAGTACTGGCACAATGTTAATGAGAACAGCCTGCATCTTACCGTAGCCGATACCGGTTGGGGCAAGGCTGTATGGGGCAAGCTCTACGGACAATGGCTGTCAGGCGCTGCTGTGTTTGTATATGATCATGAGAAATTCACTCCTGCCAACATTCTGGATGCAATGGCCAAATACAAGGTTACATCATTCTGTGCACCTCCCACAATATATCGTTATCTGATACGTGAGGATCTGTCACAATATGATTTGAGTGCGCTTAAGTACTGTACGACAGCAGGTGAGCCGCTCAACCCCAGCGTGTTTGACTTCTGGAAGGAGCACACAGGGCTTGATATTCATGAGGGATTCGGCCAGACTGAGACGGCCATGACCATAGGCACATTCCCTTGGATGAAACCCAAACCTGGCTCATTGGGAGTACCTAATCCTGCATACGATATGGATCTGCTCACTAATGACGGCCGCTCGGCAGAGGACGGTGAAAGCGGAGAGATAATACTTCATACTGACAAACGTATCCCACTGGGACTGTTTGAGGAGTATTATCATGATCCGGAGCTTACCAAGACTGTCCATAACAACGGCATTTACCATACGGGTGATGTGGCTTGGCGTGACGGTGACGGTTACTACTGGTTTGTGGGCCGTACGGATGATGTCATCAAGAGCTCCGGTTACCGTATAGGACCGTTTGAGGTGGAGAGTGCCCTGATGACACACCCTGCAGTTGTGGAGTGTGCAGTTACCGGTGTTCCCGATGATGTCCGCGGCCAGGTGGTAAAGGCTACCATTATACTTGCCAAGGAGTATCGTGACTACCCTGACAAGGAGGCTCTGATAAAGGAGATTCAGAACCATGTTAAAAAGGTATCTGCACCTTATAAATATCCGCGCGTAGTGGAATTCGTGGATGAACTGCCCAAAACCATAAGCGGAAAGATACGCAGAGTTGAGATTCGCGATAAGGATGCTTCAAAAAAAATGGGCTAAATGATTGATTTTTTTATGTTTTTTAAAAAAATATAGTTTTTTTGTCTATATTTGCGCGATGATTTCCAGCCTTGCTCAAAAAGCCGGAGTCATTCCAAATGCTTTTAGTTAATGCGTAAGTAATTTATTTATAACGTTATACAAAATGAAAAAAAGACTAATTTGCTTTTTAATCCTTTCCAGTTTTATAATTGGTTTGGTGTTCGTCGGCTCCTGTAAGGATTACGATGATTTTGCTTTAGACATCAGGGTACAGAATCTTGAGATCAAAGGTGACAGTACTCGTGCTCTTATGTATGATTCTCTTGCCGCAATCAGACAGGCATTGGGAAAAATCAAACAGTGCAATTGCGATCCTACTTTGAAAAGAAAGATAGATTCTCTTTATAATTACTTGGGCGATGTCCTCGGTGATACTTGCTCCATAGACACCGCACCGGGTCAGTCAGTTAAGGGAATCGGTAAGATAATAAATTACTTGAATAAGCAGTTGACCCTTATGGCAGCTGAAGCCGATCTTGATAATCTGAAAGCCAGAATAGACTCGTTGTATAAGGATTCTATCAAGCCGTCTTATGATGATGCAAAATGGGTTGCAGATTCACTGAGAAATAACAGATTCGGTATTGGTGATTCTATAAAGAACGCCATGGATACCGCTGCAATGGCATATGTTTGGGCTAAGGAGAATAAGAGTGATATAGCTACTCTTAAGACCAGGGCAAATGACTTAAATGATTCTATTCAGAAAGCGTATGATTCTATCAACTATCTGAAAGACTCCATTAAGAGTCATCTTGGAAGAATAGAGGGACTCGAGCAGGAAGATGTTAAGTTGAACAGACTTGTAGATAGCCTTGCGGGAGTTACTGCAAGAGATTCTGTAAGAATTCAGGAACTCATAGCTAACGATGCCGCTCAGGATAAGCGTATAGACAGCCTTGCACAGGTTACTTATAGGGATTCAATCAGAACCAAGGAGTATTTTGATAAGGCTTTGGCTTATGCAGATTCTATAGGTGACACCATCAGAGCTGAACTTTATGACAGTATTGATAAGGTAGTAAAGGCTTATCAGGCTGCCGATGCTCAGATTTGGACAGAAATATCAAAGATTTATGATTCTATCACTCATGCTTATGACAGCATAGCTATACACAGAACAGCTATTAATTCACTGTCTGACAGTATCGCTGCACACAGACAACTCTTTGATGACATATTTGACAGTATCGCTGACCACAGAAAACTCTTCAATGACATATTTGACAGCATTGCTGAGTTAAGTGCCCGTATGGATTCTCTTGAAAATGTAGTTGACAGTTTGAAGGATGCCAGAGAGAAGAATATCAGTAACATCAGGATTAATGGTACTAGGAATGACGTATTCGGATCATTCGCTCTGCCGGTAAATCTGAGGTCAAATATCCTTATGACTTACTACAGTGATTTCTCAGAAGATACTGAATTCCCGACATGCTCATCTGTTACTCTTAAGGGCTCTGATACGATATCATCAGATGACTGGATTTTAATCAAGAGCGCTATGGAAACAATTGATGCCGGTAGAGTTGTAGGTGAATCATCAGATAATGCTGGTAAACTCTACTTTACTCTCAATCCTAACGATGTAAAGATTGATGATACATATGAGTTCTATCTCATGACCAGTGACAATAAAAAGACTCCTGTTGCTCTCAGCAATATCCGCAAGTCAACAGAGAAACTCACATTTGGCTTGTCAACAGGTCTGTTTGTAAATGGTCAGGTTGTTGAAGATGATATCAATACGGACAACGGTTTCTATCAGGCCGATGCCAAGATAGAGGCTGCTGATGCTTATGATCTCAGACCGCATCTTGATGTGGATAAGGAGGAACTTAAGGCCGTTGTATCAGATGTCAAGAACTTTAAGGATGGTGTTGATCTTAAGGGAATGGCCTCTACACTTATCAATACAGTTCTTAAATCTACTGACGGCATACTTGACGCCAACGCATTGTATGTATCATGGGAAGATGTTTACGGCAAGCATAGCGCTACTTCAGATTATAATCTCGCCGCTTTTGCTGTAAAACCGCTTTCATACCATACATTCAATTCATTGTCACTGCCTGAGATTAATATCCCCAAGAATCCTATTCAGTATCTGATTAACAGAGCAGCACAGAAGGCTAAATCTGAGACTGACAAGATTACCTTGAAATTTAAGAAGATCAATATCCAGAATGTATCATTCGTTTTGCCAGATGTTACATTTAAAGCATTTGATGACGATCCTGATAAACCAATCAAGATTTATATTGAAGCTTCAGGCAATGGCATGACCGTTAAGGATACTGTTATCGTGCCGTTTGAAACTGCTTATATGAGTGTTAGACAGCCTATTATTGAAGCTTTGGAAGATATAGAAGATATTATTGGCATTCTCAACTTCAATATGGATTCTGTCATAAATGAGATGCGCAAGGATATCAACAAGCAAGCCAACGATCTTATCAAGTCTATCCAGGGTACTGTTAAATCCAGCATCAAGAAGGCTATAGGTGAGCTTGCTACTGAGGCTGGTAACAACAAGTACGTACAGAAACTTGAGTCACTTGCTTCTCAGATGAGCAGTATCTATAACAGATTCTCAGATGGATTTGGCAGTTATTTTGTACAGCCTGTACTGCTCTATCTGGATGACAGCGGAAACCTGCACCCGATGAGTAGATCCGTGACTGTTCCTACTCTGTACACCACCAATAGTATTGATCTCATCATGACCTCGCTCACAAATGAGATTGTTACTCCTGCTTACAAGAAGTTCATAGCAGTAACCAACTACATTGATCCTTCAACCCTTAAGGATTATCAGAATGACAAGGATGCTGATATTAAGGCAATCATTGACAATATCAACGGAAATGGTGAGATTGGTGTAGTTCTGGACGGTAGCACAAAGACAGTAACATTCAATGCTCCCCAGAAGGGTATATATGAGCTTCTGCTCTCAACCATTGACTATGACGGTTATGTATTTAACCGCAAGTTCTATGTGAATGTTCAGTAATCCTAAAACAGTAAAGAGCGATGAAAAAGTTATATATAATCGTAGCTGCTGCACTTATGGCTGTGCTTCCGCTTAGGGCACAGAATGATGCAGATGAGCAGTTCGAGTATGAATTCAATCCTCATTGGTTCATACAGGGCCAGTTTGGCGGTCAATACACTCTTGGCGAGGTATCCTTTAAGGATCTTCTGAGTCTTGACGCACAACTTGCTGTGGGATATAAGTTCACTCCTGTTATAGCAGGTCGTCTTGCTATCAATGCATGGCAGAGTAAGGGCGGTGTTGAGGGTAAGTACTCACCCAACAATGAGAAGTATCTCTGGAGTTGGAATTATGTCACTCCGGCACTTGACGCTATGTTTGATCTCTCAAATCTTTTTGGCGGATTCAAACCACGTAAGGTAAGCACCGGCGTGTTTGCCGGTATCGGATTGAACATTCCGTTCGGCAAGAATAAAGTTACGGATACAAGGGATGATATAGTTGCAGAACAGGGTGCTGCTTATCAGTACGCAAACAACAATGATCCCAACTATATCAAGAACGAGGTTATGCCTTGGGCTGATGACAAAGGTCCGTACGTAGTGGGTCGTGCAGGTGTCTATGTTGATTGGAATATCACAGACAATCTGGCTCTCGGACTGGAGTTACAGGCAAATACCCTGTCTGATAAATACAACTCAAAGGATGCCAATAACTGGGACTGGTATTTCAACGGTCTTGTTGGCATAAAGTACTCCTTCGGCAAGACTTATACCAAGAAGCCTGCTCAGAAGATGATTCCTCTGTCAGATGCCGGCAATTATGTAAATTGCCCGGAGCCTGCAGAGAAGGTTGTTGAGAAGGTTGTGGATCGTCCTGTTGAGGTTGTTAAGAACCAGCTCTATGAGGAGATTTACTTTGTAATCAACAAGTCTGATATACAGCAGTCAGAGAGGTATAAGGTTCGCCGCATCGTTGATTTCCTCAAGGAGAATCCTGATGCCAAGATTGAGATATCTGCTCATGCTGATAGGGCTACCGGTACATCCGCTTATAACCAGAAACTGTCTGAGCGTCGTGCTGAGACAGTCAAGAAGGCTCTTGTTGATGCCGGTGTTGCTGAGTCACGTATCTCTACTGCAGCATACGGTTCATCACAGAACATCTACTCTGGTGATGAGATGAATCTTAACCGTGTCTGCATCTGCGTAGCAAAGTAATTAACTGATTATTCTAAATAGGATTTGCCTGTGACAGGCCTTTTTGACAGGTTTGCAGGCAAATCCTTTTTGTTATGTTTATGAAACATCTTCTTACTATTGCCCTCTCTTTCATAGCGGTTTCCATTCAAGCCCAGCTTTTTTCCGGTGACGGTTACTATAGGGCTTGTAACAAGAAAACCGGAAGATATTTCTATATCTTTGATAATTCTGGTAAAATTAACATGACAGCTCTTGATGCCGAGCTGGGTGCAATAGAGTTGTGGAGAGACTGTGAAGAGCATAATAGGTTCTCAGATCCGGCAACTGTAGTGTATATGGAGCAGCATGGATCCCAATTTGATTTCCAGTGTCAGGGAATGGGTTTATATAAGATGTTTAAACAATATGTCACTCTTCAGAAAGGAAGCGGTTACTATTCATTTTCTGTGACCAAGGATGGTATAACAAAATCTTTATATGATTCTAATAGTAGCATCTGGCCAGATAAAGGCAAGTTGGGAACAGACGGTTCAGGAGAATACGGAAAATGGGTAGTAACTAAAGTGGATATTGCTGATGAATGGTTTGGCATAAATCCTTCAATTGAGGTTGATGGCAAGTTCTATCACCCATTCTATGCTGATTTCGGCTTTACTCCGGTTTCAGAAGATATGAAAGTTTGGTATATATCTGTTGTGGATACGGCCGGTGCTGTGCTTAAGGAATTTACAGGTGATGTGGTTCCTGCCAATATGCCTGTTTTCATAGAATGTACATCCGGTGATCCGGAACAGAACAAACTGGATTTGAAGTATTATAAAGAATCTGCTCCTGCCGATAATAAATTAAAGGGAGTATATTTCAATAATCCTAAACGAAAGCAGTCATCAACAGATGCTGCTACTGAGTTCGATAAGTCAACCATGAGAGTGCTTGGCGTGACGCAGGATGGTCGTCTGGGGTATATCCTGTCCAAGGAAACTCCTTACAAAGGCGAGCAGTATCTGGCTGCTAACCAGTCTTATCTTGTAGTGGGATCAGATTGTCCTTCAGAGATACCTGTCATAACTGAGGCTGAATATGAGGAGATATTGGCTAATCGTGGTGATGCTGCGGTTCACATAGCTTCATATACAACACCTAAAGAGGTTTATTCCATATCAGGTAGGTTTATCGGAAAGTTGACAACAGATGAGATCAAGAAGTTGTCACCAGGTATTTACATCATAGGCCGTAGGAAAGTTACGGTAGAATAATCCTTATTAATAAGAAAGCCCTTTCGTTTGAGAGGGCTTTCTTATTATTTGAATAATCTGTAGGCGAGGCTTAGATTGAGCACTGGAAAGACTTCCAGAGGCCTTACATAATCTACGTAATGTGCTATCTGCCCGTTGATGTTTATAAGATCATCCACTATCTCCGTGCCGTCATGGGTATAAACTCTTGGGTGACCGCCCCAGAACATAACCCCGCAGTCAAAGATAATATTAAAACGGTCATTTTTCTTATCGAGTTGGCCATTGAATCCAACACCCAGATATGGTTTGAAAGAGTTGACTCTCATTTCTGCCTTAACCATGTTGTCGGCTCCAGGCCCCATCGTGTATCTGAGCGGTTTGCCATTCTGGTCAGTTCGGTTCTTATAGTCACCTACATGCATTCCCATACGGCCGTACTCAAATATCTTGTCAGTCAGTTCCTTTGTTAGTTCAAGCCCCATTATTACACCGTGAGGTTCACCATCATCATTATACTCCAAATCATATACATTTTCATATATGTTGTTGTAGAAGGCTGCGATAACGAGCTTGGTCATATCCTCAGTACAGTTGCTGGCACGGCCTATTACAGAAGAGCCTGAATAGAAACCTGTGGTGAAATACCATCTTTTGTCTTCAAGAGGGTAAATATCAATAAGCAACTTGAAGTTGTACATATTGGGCTCACCTATCATCTTAACCTTCTGGTCAATCTTGAAACCTGTTACTTCTTCCAGTTTCTCTGCCATTTGGTCAAAACGGGAACGACCGTTTTCATAAACGGGGTTCTTATTATCACCCAGCTCCATGCGGAAATACAATGGCATCTCAAAGTGTGGTATCCAGTTAAATCCGGTTCTGACGCCAAGCATGTCATTGATCCTGGACTCAATAGTGAAACCTACGCCTGTGGTTCCGGCATCGAACCCAATCTTGAGATCCGGGTCAAAGACAAAAGTCCTGGCAGCCAGATTGCCTATTGACAATACAGCTGCCAGAACAGTTGTTATCCCAAGATGTTTCATCCGGATGATGTTTTATTTCACCAGTTCCATTCCGGCCTTGATGGCCTTCTCATTCAGAGGCAGATACTTCCAGTTACGCTCTGATACAGAGTGCTTGATGCCTTCCATAACGTACTCCACATCCAGGATGGGGCGTATCTTCATGAACGCTCCAAGCAGGAACATGTTGGCTACCTTGGCGGCGTTGATCTTAGCGGCCTCCTCGATGGCCTTGATGGGGTAGATGGTAATGTCAGTGCGTGTGGGCTTGCGGGTAATAGTGCTGGGGGTGTAGATGAGTACGCCACCGGGCTTTACCATAGGCTCAAACTTGTCCATTGACTGCTGGTTCAGGATGATAGCTGTGCTGAATTTCTGCAGGATAGGTGAGCTGATACGGCTATCACTCAGGATAACCGTAACGTTTGCTGTACCTCCACGGATTTCAGGACCGTATGACGGCATCCATGAAACCTCCAGACCCTGCATGAGGCCTGAGTATGCTATTATCTTACCCATTGAGAGGACTCCCTGTCCTCCGAATCCGGCTATGATTATCTCTTCTGTCATGATTTCTCCTCCTTTATTATCTGGGTGCGTTCATATCCATGACAATCTTGCCATCGACCTTGATGTCTCCCAGAGGATATTTCTTGAACATGTTCTCTACCATCCAGTCGTTGGCAGCCTTAGGTGTGAGACCCCAGCCTGAGTTGCAGTTTGATACAACTTCAACGATTGATGTTCCCTTCTTGTCACGCTGATTCTCAAATGCCTGACGCAAAGCTTTCTTGAGCTTGCGTACATTAGCAGGGGTGTGAACTGAGTGACGAGTCACGTAGCATACACCGTCCAACTGAGCCAGCAGCGGAGTGATATTGAGGGGGTAACCCATGGTCTTGACGTCACGACCGCGGGGGCAGGTGGTGGTTTTCATACCCTCAAGAGTGGTGGGGGCCATCTGACCGCCGGTCATACCGTAGATACCGTTGTTGATGAATACTATCACGATGTTCTCACCGCGGTTGCAGGCGTGCATAGTCTCACCTGTACCGATGGCAGCCAGGTCACCGTCACCCTGATAGGTGAAGACGAACTTATCGGGCTGAACGCGCTTGATACCGGTGGCAACAGCGCAGGCACGGCCGTGAGCGGCCTCAACTACATCGAACTTATAGAAATCATAGAGGAACACTGAGCAGCCCACAGGTGAGATGCCTATTACGTCATGCTCTATGCCCATCTCCTCAATAACCTCGGCAATGGTACGTACCACTACACCGTGGCCGCAGCCGGGGCAGAAGTTGAACTGCTTCTCAGCCATCAGACGGCTTTTCTGATAGACCAGATTCTCAGGTTTGATTATATCGTTTACTTCCATTGCTGTGCTCATTTGATATTAAAGTAATTGTAGAGAGCAGTCTCAATCTCCTCTGGTGTGGGAACCATACCTCCCAGACGGCCAAAGAAGCCTACAGGCTTGCGGCCCTCAACGGCCAGGCGGATATCCTCAATCATCTGACCGGCACTGAGCTCTACAGACATGAGGCCCTTGATACGCGGGTTGTCAGCCATCTCGCGGATCTGGTCGTATGGGAAAGGATAGAGTGAGATGGGGCGGAACAGGCCAATCTTGTGCCCTTTGGCGCGTGCCAGCTCAATGCTCTTCTGTGCTATACGTGCTATGATACCGAATGCTACTATTACATAGTCAGCGTCATCACACTGGATCATCTCGTAGCGTACCTCGTTCTGTTCCATCTCGCGGTATTTCTTCTGCAAGCGGATGTTTACCAGTTCATGCTCCTGCGGAAGCAGGTTCAGGGAGGTGATGAAACGGCGTTCCTTGCCCTCGGGGGTTCCGTTGGTAGCCCAGTCAGGATACTCGGTAAAGCGGGGACGCTGTGCGGGCAGGTATATCTTCTCCATCATCTGACCCAGGGCGCCATCGGCCAGGATCATCGTGGGATTGCGGTATTTGAATGCAAGGTCAAATCCCAGTGCAATGAAATCAGCCAGTTCCTGAACTGATGAGGGAGCCAGGGTGAGCAGTTTGTAATCACCATGACCACCGCCCTTTACAGTCTGGAAATAGTCAGCCTGGCTGGGCTGGATGGTTCCAAGTCCGGGACCTCCGCGTGATACGTTGATAAGCAGGCATGGAAGCTCAGCGCCTGCCAGATATGATATTCCTTCTGCCATCAGACTGATGCCGGGGCTGGATGAGGATGTCATAACTCTGTGTCCTGTGGATGCACCGCCATAGACCATGTTGATGGCGGAAACTTCACTCTCGGCCTGGAGAACTGCCATACCTGTACGTGCGGTGGCATCAGTCTCCATTAGATACTCCATTACCTCCGTCTGCGGAGTGATGGGGTAACCGTAAAAGGCATCGGCACCGGCGCGGATAGCAGCTTCGGCAATTGCCTCATTGCCTTTCATAAGTCTCATTTCTCTTTCTTCCATAATTACTCTTCTACTTTTACCCTATAGACTGAAATAACTCCGTCAGGGCAGATAATGCCGCAGTTTGTGCAACCAATGCATGCTTCAGGATTTGCCATGTAAGCATAGTGGTAACCCTTGCTGTTGACGGCTGTTGACATGCCCAATACCTGTTTGTCACAGGTAGAGACGCACAGTTCGCAGCCTTTGCAACGCTCGGCATCAACTGTAACAGCACCTCTAATTTTTGCCATAATAATAAATTGTTATTGGTATGATTGTTGGTATAAATATCACATTTTAGAAAGGCTTTGTCCCGGAGCAGCTATCTCTGTGAGATTTATCTCATAGATGAGAGCTGAGCAGCCAGGTATGCTTGACTTGTCATTCGAGCCATATCCGAGACCATAAGGGATGTGGACTATCCAGAAGTCACCGCAGTGCATGTTCATGATTGCGGTTGCCGCTCCTTCTATCAGGGAAGATACCCTGAAAGAGGAGGGGATATTAACATTAGGGTCAAGATTGGCGGTCATGAATGAACGGTCTATCACCTGTCCCTCCGGATAATTGTCTGTGGGTATCAGGCGCACGCGATAGTTTATGCGTATGCTGTCCGTAAAATTGGGCGAAACAGTGCCGGTACCCTTCTGAAGTACTTTGCAGTAAACGTATGAACCATCTCCCCACTGTTTTTTACTGTCAAGCTTGTAATTGAGCAACTTGAACATCTGGC
>CACYHN010000006.1 GCA_902774275.1 uncultured Bacteroidales bacterium | reverse complement strand
TACTCCCGATGAGTTGGGACGGAAGAGCGCCATAGTGACTGGGCGGGTATTGTCAAGAGAATGTATCAGGTCCTGCTGTTTGCGGTACTTTTCAAAACCATCAGGATTGTTCAGATTGTCACGTATCTCATTGCCTACGCTGTAAATCACCACGCAAGGATGGTTGCGAGCCTGCTCAACCATAGCG
The DNA here is from genome assembly GCA_902774275.1 of uncultured Bacteroidales bacterium. GTDB lineage: Bacteria > Bacteroidota > Bacteroidia > Bacteroidales > Bacteroidaceae > Colenecus. The sequence continues at coordinate 48,836 of CACYHN010000006.1, read as the reverse complement.
CGTGTGTCACGCTCCCACCACTCGTCAAAATAGAGGTTGTAACCCTTCTCCGCATGGTTCTTGGGCGAGTTCCAGGTATCAAAAGACTCCGCCATGAAAAGGAATCCCATACGGTCGCAAAGATCCATGAATGCCGGATCTGCCGGGTTATGTGCCATTCTTATTGCGTTCACGCCGAGTTTGCGTAACTGATGCAGGCGATACTCCCAAACCGAAACGGGAACTGCCGTACCCAACGCTCCAGCATCGGAGTGCAGGCAGACACCGTACATCTTTATGTTCTGTCCGTTCAGGAAGAATCCCTTTTCATTGTCATAACGGATTGTGCGCAGTCCGGTGGTAACGGTTTCAGAATCTATTTCCTTGCGGCCATCAGATAGGGAAACCTCAAGCGTGTATAAATAGGGATCATCCAATGACCAAAGATGTGGTGATTTCACCGCTGCATTTAAGGCAAGTTCAGTCTGCTCTCCCGGAGTAATCTGAACATCTGAACCGTTTCCACGTGTAACCACCTTGCCGTCAGCATCCTTAAGTAAGAACTGGAGTCTTACCTTACGGGATTTATCTGATGTATTTAAAATTGTAACCTTGACATTGAGTTTACCATCATCAAATGTTACAAAAACACCGTCCATAGGGATATGGCAGGCATTCTTGCCCACCAAACGAACATGCCTGTTTATGCCGCTACCGGTATACCATCGGGATGCGGGTTGGACAGAGTTATCCACGCGCACCGCAACCGTAGCATCAGTACCGGGAGTTACCAGGTCAGTAATATCGTATGTAAAGCCCACATATCCGTTAGGGCGGTATCCGGCAAGCTTGCCGTCCACATATACACTGCTGCACGCCATCACCCCATCAAACTCCAGAAACAGACGTTCATCGGGAGCAATATCGGTTTTAATTGTTTTGCGGTACCATCCTATTCCGGCCGGAAGATAAGCTCCGCCCTGCCCCGTCGGGTTGCTGCGGTCAAACTCACCCTCAATGCTCCAGTCATGCGGAACATTCACTTGGCGCCAACCATCAATATGAGATATTTCATCAATTGACGCATCACTCAGCACGAACTGCCAGCCTGCATCAAGACTGCGTATATCACGACCCATAATGCACATGGGCAACAACAGCAACGTTACAATCAGAAACTTTCTCATATTTCCGCTTTATTTCATGATACAAACTTATATAGAATAGTTCTATTTTCCGTAAGTTTGCAACAAATAACATATTCAACCTTATGAATAATTCCTTTTCCAATTTAGCCCTATTGTGCCTTTTGACCTTGACCATAAGTTGCAACAATTCCAATCCTGACGGCGTTTCAGAATTCAAGTACAACATTACATTGACAGAATTGACTGAACCAACCTGGTACGACATGGTTGACTCAGTCTCTTACATACCCCTCAAGTCACCTGACAACACCGTTATGGGCGAGATAAAACAGCTCATAGTAAACAATGAGAGAATCTATCTCCTGGCCGATGGATTCTACTGCTTTGACATGGAGGGCAACTGCCTCTTCAAGCAGACTACCAAGGGGCGCGCCAGGAATGAATTCATGGATGCAAGTTCAATGTCCGTATCAGACGGCCAGCTGTTCATTTATGACAGGATGCAGTACAAGGGTTTGTTCTATAATGCACAGACAGGGCAGTATATCAGTACTCTGAACAGCACGCTTCACGGACGTGCCGGTTACTGCATAGGTGATTATGTCATTATCCATAACCTGAATGATGTAGATGAGGCAAGATTCATAGTCATTTCAAAGGATAACCCTGAAAATATCCTGGATAATTACTTTTCAGAAAAGGAGCACCTGACATCAATACGCGGTACAGACTCATGGGTGGATGACGGCCTGATTTTCTCTTCATACAGGAGAGACCTTGCCTGGAAGATGACAGGCACGGAATGTCTTCCATATATCAGTATTACCGTTCCTGAGGAGCAAAAGCTGCCTGACCAAATCATTGATGAGATGATTGACAATGGAACTATTTCTCCACAAGGAGATGCAAGGGGAGATTACACCTATGGATTATCTGAAATAAAGGAATGTGACGGCTTTATTACGGGTCAACTTAATGACGGAAAGAGTTTTATATATTTCATATTCGATAAGGGTTCCGGTAATTCACGCTTCTTTAAATATCCAGCAAAAGAGGTGTGGCAGCAACTGCCCATAGGCGAGAATGTATGTGCCGGATATAAGGATTGCATTTGTGCCATAGTAAATCCTGAAAGTGTACTGCTTTTAAAGTCCATTTTAGGCAGCATCGGCAAAGAACCTGCTCAAGAAAAATTCCGTCAGGCATATAATGCCATCAGCGCCCTGACTGAAAACGACTACCCCATCGTTGCCCGCATCTGGCTTAAAGAACTGTAATGCAAAACCGATATTTCTATCTTATCGGTTCAATTTTACTATTGCGTCAATCAGTTCCTGAGTGGGGAAATCCATGGGGATTATCCCAATAGGTCCCGATTGCTCATTCAGGAACTCCTCAAGATGGGAGTTGATATAATCTGAGCATCTTTTTATATTGGTGCGGATACCTGTTCCCGTGTAGCCCGATGCATGATTTATGCACCACACCCTGTCATCGGCATCACTGAATGCACGCAACACATGGTTCATATTGTCCCATTTGCTGCTAAGATAAGCATCCTTATCGTTGTTTCCCGATGTAAAGTAGTCCTGTGCCCATAGTTCTGCACTCTTTGTGTCCGATGACACCATACGCGCCTTACGTGACGTTCCGTTTCCGGGCCAGCCACGAACCACCACACCTGGAGCATCAACACCACGGGAGGGGGTATTGCGATGTATGAACAAGATGCGTCCGCGGATATCGGACACAGTCATATCTGCCCTAAAATCAGCAAGCATCCTGGCCGGAATCACAGAACTGATCAGCTCCATAGTCATATCAACTGCCGTCTGACCACCACCTGCACTGTTGGTCATCACTATGCAGAACTCCGTGGGGTTAAGTTCAAGTTTTTCCTTAAGTATGAGTAATGCCTCCTCAAGTGTAAGATGACAATTGGCTGGGCCGTGATATATTTTCAGTATGTCTCCAACCAGTTTGGGCCGCAGATCAAAGAAACGGATTCCGGCATCCCACTGCTCAGACAGGTCCATCGTCTGCGTGCAGGCGTAATGACGCATGGGGAATCTGACACCCGCTGTTCCGGAATCATGGGTTCCGGGCACGGACACCCTGCAAACCGGCATAGTATCAGACAGGCTGGCCATCCAATTGTCCCGCTGTGTCTGCGCCGTAACCACAACCAACGCAAGCCATAAACAGGATACTATAGCAAGGATTCTTCTCATATTGGCACAAAAATAATGAATAAGCACCATATTGAATCCGTGAATATGATAATTGACTAATTTTGCGCCCGATTTCAAAAAACACATATGGAAACTTTCAAGAGAGTGGTCAAGCAGGCTGTACCGCGGGCATTAAAGACAATCTGGTGGATATTCAAGATTACCGCCATTGTATCATTCATAATGCTGCTGCTCAAATATACCGGCATTCTCACATGGATTGCTGCAGCCGTAAGCCCTGTTTTCCAGATATTCGGACTACCGGGCGATGCTTCTCTGGCCTACGTAAGCGGATATTTTATCAACGTGTATTCATGTATCGCGGTGGTATCCACCCTGGACCTTACGGTTCGTCAGGTAACCATTCTTGGTACAATGACACTGGCAGCCCACGCCATGGTGGTGGAATGTGCGGTACAGAAAAAGACCGGCACCAACATCACATATACCGTAATCCTTCGTACACTGGGTTCAATTGCGCTTGGTATCATAATGAACCAGGTTCTGCCCGGCAAACCGGTGTTTGATTCAACGGCGGTCAATCTGGCCGATATCCCTTTCTTTAATATACAACAGGAGTTCTGGCCCATGTTTCTGGTCTGGCTCAAAGGACTGGCCAAACTGGCAGCATGGATGACTGTCCTCATCACCCTGCTGAACGTGCTACAGCGTGCATTCTATGAGTACGGTATAATGGACTGGATTTCACGCCTGTTCAGTCCGTTGCTCACCCTGTTCGGTCTGCCTAAAGAGACATCGTTCCTATGGATCGTGGCAAACGTGGTTGGCCTGTCATACGGATCGGCTGCAATCATGGATGAGATGGAACGCGGAAAGATATCGGACCGCAGCATCCTGGAACTCAACACGCACATCGGCATATCACACAGCAACCTGGAGGACCTGATGCTCTTTGCAGCCATGGGAGGCCAATGGTACCTGATGCTCCTGTTCCGCTGGGCGATGGTTACCGTCCTCGTCTGGTCCCTCCGCCTCTACTTCCGCCTAACGCAATAGGGACGGTTCTGTTTGCGTCATTTCGGTGAATCTCAGATTATAAAAGAAACAAAGGCCGGATAGTTTTGAAAGCTATCCGGCCTTTGCTATTCAAAATGACGCAAACAGAACCGTCCCTATTGCGTTAGAACTCTGCGGAGCGGGGTGTACGCGGGAACGGGATAACGTCACGGATATTTTGCATGCCGGTGACGAAGAGGATGAGGCGCTCAAAGCCCAGGCCGAATCCGGCGTGCGGGCAAGAACCCCAGCGGCGGGTATCAAGATACCACCACAGATGGGTCATATCCATCTGACGACGGTTGATCTCACCCATAAGCCTGTCATAATCTGCCTCACGCACTGAACCGCCTATTATCTCACCAATCTGCGGGAACAATACGTCTGTACCCTGCATGGTTGATGCAGGGGCCTTTACTCCATGATAACCTATTGAACCACCATCGGGCGTAGCCTCATTCTGCTTCATGTAGAATGACTTGATGGCTGTAGGATAGTCAGTCATGATGACGGGCTTCTTGAAATGCTCCTCAACGAGGAAACGCTCATGCTCAGAGGCCAGGTCATCACCCCAGTTGCAGGGGAACTCAAACTTCTTACCGTTCTTGATGGCCTTCTGAAGGATATTGATACCCTCTGTATAAGTTAGACGTACAAAGCTCTCTTTAAGTACGCTCTGCAAGCGCTCCAGCAGAGTCTTGTCAATCATGTTGTTGAGGAACTCCAGGTCATCCTGACAGTGGTCAAGTGCCCAGCGTACGCAGTACTTGATGAAATCCTCCTCAAGGTCCATCAGCTCTTCCTGATCCAGGAAAGCAATCTCAGGCTCAATCATCCAGAACTCGGCCAGATGGCGCGGAGTGTTGGAGTTCTCAGCACGGAAGGTAGGACCAAAGGTATAGATGGCACCCAGAGCGGTTGCGCCAAGCTCACCCTCCAGCTGACCACTCACGGTAAGTGAGGTCTGCTGACCAAAGAAATCATCATCATAAATAATCTTACCCTGGTCATCCTTCTTTAGGTCATAGAGGTTCTTGGTGGTTACCTGGAACATGTTACCTGCACCCTCACAGTCACTGGCAGTGATCAGCGGAGTATGGAAATAGAAAAATCCATGCTCATGGAAGTAGGTATGGATGGCCATTGCCATATTGTGGCGGATACGCATCACAGCACCGAATGTATTGGTACGCAGACGCATATGGGCATGCTGGCGCATATACTCGAATGTCTGGCCCTTTTTCTGCATGGGATAATCATCACCGCACAGACCAAGCACCTCAATATCGGTAGCCTGAACCTCAACAGCCTGACCTGAGCCGATGCTCTCAACCATGGTACCCTTCACACTGAGGCAGGCACCGGTAGTGATCTGTTTCATCAGCTCGTCACTGAACTTGTCAAGGTCAGCCACAACCTGAACATTCTTGATTGTCGATCCGTCATTAAGGGCAATGAAACTGACGCTCTTGCTACCACGCTTGGTTCTTACCCAACCTTTGACGAGCACCTCCTGACCGTAATCGGTACGCTTGAGAAGGTCAACAATCCTTGTTCTCTTGATATCCATTGTTTCTAAAAATTCGTAGTTAATTATTCATATGCACCCATACGGAGCATGTTAACCTCCTTCTCTGTGAGGAAACGCCAGTCACCGCGACGCAGACGCTTCTTGGTCAGTCCGGCAAACTGTACACGGTCAAGCTTGGTTACGCGATAGCCCAAAGCGTCGAACATACGACGTACCACACGGTTGCGGCCTGAGTGAATCTCAATGCCTACCTGAGTCTTGTCATCGTTAACGTAGCTTACTTCATCGGCACGTACTATATCGCCATCCTCTTCACCAATGTTGACGCCGTCCAGAAGTTTCTGCAGATCCTCAGCGCTGACGGCGCGGTCCAGACGTGCATGATAGATTTTCTTCTTGAGGAATCTGGGGTGTGTGAGGCGGCTTGCCATCTCACCGTCATTGGTAAGAAGCAGAACGCCAGTAGTGTTGCGGTCAAGACGACCTACGGGATATACACGCTCCTTGCATGCACCCTTGATATAATCCATAACGGTCTTGCGCTCCTGAGGATCATCTACAGTGGTAACGCAATCCTTAGGCTTGTTGAGAAGGATATAAATCTTTCTCTCGATGCTCACCAGCTGATCATGGAACAGCACATTGTCACCGCGATGTACCTTGGTACCCAGTTCTGTTACGGTCTGGCCGTTAACCTTTACTACACCTGCCTGGATGAATTCATCGGCCTCACGACGTGAGCATACACCGGCATTTGCCAGGTACTTGTTCAAACGTATCTCCTCCTCGGGATCGTGAATGACATCCTGATACTCTATGCGCTTGCGGCTATCCTGACGCTTCTGCATGGGCTTGCGGAAACCGCCCTGCTGGCCGTAGCCACCCTGACGCTGGAATCCGCCCTGACGCTGGCCGTAGCCACCCTGGCGTTGACCATAACCACCCTGGCGCTGGCCATAGCCACCCTGGCGCTGGCCGTAGCCACCCTGGCGCTGATAGCCGCCTTCCTGCTGTTCACCGCCCTGCACACGCTCTCTGTAGAAGCGGGGCTGGCCTTCTTCACCATTATTGTTGTACGGGCGATTCTGACCGTAACGCTGCTGTCCGTACTGCGGACGATTATTATTGTAACCACGGTTCTGATAGCCGCCCTGACGGTTCTGACCGTAGTTCTGATCTCCATAATTCTGTCCATACTGACGGCGTGGACGATCCTGGCCATAGCCCTGCTCGCCATCCTGACGCTGCGGACGCTCAACTCTTGAATACTGCGGACGATTGTTGTTGTACTCAACCCTTACAAAACGGGGTCTTCCTTCACGACGGTTAGCACTCTGATTGTTCTCATCGGAATTTCCGTTAAACCTGTTAAAGCTGTTCTCCTGTTCTTCCTGATTCCCGCTCTCGTCGTAGAATCTGTTTCCATTCTCTGTTTCCATCATAATTGTAATAATTTGTTTAGGGAAGCCATCACGGCTTCATCTGATTTAGATTTTTAAAATAATTATTGACTTACACGCCAAAATAGTTGCCTGGCGTTATGGCTTTAAGTTCTTGTTTAATATTATCGTTAACGTTTAATCCATCAATAAATTCACTAATAGACTGTTGAGTCACCTGACTGTTGGTGCGGGTCAATGCCTTGAGAGCCTCATACGGATGCGGATAACCCTCACGGCGCAGGATGGTCTGTATAGCCTCTGCCACCACGCTCCAGCATCCGTCAAGGTCTGCAGCAATCTTCTGTTCGTTTATGAGCAACTTGCCCAATCCCTTGAGTGAGCTGGCTATTGCTATCATCTGATGTCCGAAAGGAACACCGATATTACGGATTACAGTAGAGTCTGTCAGGTCACGCTGCAGACGTGATACCGGCAATTTACGTGCCAAATGCTCCAGGATGGCATTTGCCATACCCAGGTTACCCTCAGCATTCTCAAAATCTATAGGATTGACCTTGTGGGGCATAGCGCTTGAGCCCACCTCACCGGCCTTGATCTGCTGCTTGAAGTACTCCATTGATATGTACTGCCAGAAATCACGGTTCATATCAATCTGGATGGTGTTCATGCGCTTCATGGCATCAAACAGAGCAGCCAGATTATCGTAGTTGGATATCTGGGTAGTATATTCTTCACGTTTCAGGCCAAGTTTCTCACTCAGGAACTTGGCACCGAATGCCTTCCAGTCAATATCTGGATAAGCTACATGATGAGCGTTGAAGTTACCGGTAGCACCACCGAACTTGGCAGACATAGGCACAGCCTTAAGCTGCTTAAGCTGCTCGCGCAGACGGTATGCAAAAACCTCTATCTCCTTACCCAAACGTGTGGGTGATGCAGGCTGTCCATGGGTACGTGCCAGCATGGGAATATCCTTCCAACGCTCAGCATACTCCTCAAGTTTGTCTATAAGAGACTGTATGGCAGGATAATATACATTCTCAAGAGCCTCCCTGATTGAAAGAGGAACAGAAGTATTATTTATATCCTGTGATGTGAGTCCAAAATGTATGAATTCCTTGTAAGGAACAAGTTCCGGAACAAGGTCAAACTTCTCTTTTATGAAATACTCAACCGCCTTTACATCGTGGTTGGTAACCTTCTCTATCTCCTTTATGTGAGCGGCATCCTGCTCGCTGAAGTTCTGCCAAATCTGGCGTAAACCGTCAAGTGAGGCGCGTGATACACCTGCCAACTGGGGAAGCTGGAATTCACAGAGTGCCGTAAAGTACTCTATCTCAACCCTTACCCTATAACGGATAAGTGCAAACTCTGAAAAATAAGATGCAAGTTCTTGTGTCTTGCCACGGTACCGCCCGTCTATGGGGGATACAGCTGTTAATTCGTCTAATTTCACTTTTATAATCCCAAATAAACTATTTCAGACTAATTCTCAAAAAACTCTACACTACAGACTAAAAATATCAGATTTTCATGCTTTCGTGTGGATCTGCTTCGCAGCAACGCTGCAAAATTAGTAAGAAAATCATAAATTTGCATCTCATGAAATATTAAAATATGTCATAGAAACAGCAAATTGCATGGATAGGACTGAAAGGACAAAAGAGCGTTTTGAAAGCAGGTTCGGTATGATTATGGCTATGGCCGGTTCCGCCGTAGGACTCGGCAACCTGTGGCGTTTTCCCTTCCTGGCCGCTCAGAACGGAGGCGGAGCATTCATTTTTGTATATCTGTTATTGCTGCTTACCATCTGTCTGCCTGTGCTGATGACTGAGATTACCCTGGGCCGCAAATGCCGCTCAAACGTAACACGCGTCTATGACAATCTGGGCGCTCCGCGCTGGCGCTGGGCCGGATTCATCACTCTGCTCACTCCCATTGTCATTATGGCTTTTTATACCGTTGTAGGCGGATGGTCCGTAAAATATCTGGCACAGGCCTGCACATTCAGCTTCACCAATCCCGGAGCAGATTATTCGGGCACGTTCGGCGGTTTTATCAGTTCCACTTGGGAACCGTTGATATATACTGTCATCTTCCTGATTGTAACAGCCTTAGCCAATTTCGGAGGTGTAAAGAACGGTATTGAGCGTTTCTCAAAACCCATGATGACGATACTCTCCATAACAATCATATTGGTTGCAATCCGTTCCCTGACCCTGCCTGGCGCATCAGAAGGAACAAAGTACCTGCTTATACCGGATTTTGGCAAGATAGACGGCAAAGTGCTTATCACGGCGCTTGGGCAAGCCTTCATGTCACTGAGCATAGGCATAGGAATATTGCTTACCTACGGATCATACGTCAAGACCAAGGAGGACATCGCCATGACCACCATCTCTACAGGTCTCATTGATACCCTCTTTGCAATCATAGCCGGTCTGGCAATAATCCCCGCAGTTTATGCAATAGCCTATATGAACGGTACTGAACCTGCAGTAAACGCAGGGCCTGGGCTTGTATTCATCACCCTGCCGGGGGTATTCGCCTCGATGCCCGGAGGCAGCATAATAGCCATACTGTTCTTCCTCTCGCTGCTCTTAGCCGCCGTAACATCGGCCATTTCAATGCTTGAGGTCATTGTAGCATACTTCATTGAAGAATGGCATATGTCACGCAACAAAGCCGTCTCTGTAAGTATGCTCTTAATCATTGTGTTGGGTTGCATCTGCTCCCTGTCACAGGGTATGCTGTCAGGCATCACTCTGGCCGGCATGAATATCTTTGATTTCTTTGATGTAATATCATCCGATGTACTGATTACCGTGGGCAGTCTCATAATGGTATTGTTTGCAGGCTGGCGCATCAAAAAAGCCGACTTCCTTGACGAGCTGACCGGCCACGGCACATCCCGTACCCCCGCCTGGCTTTTCCGCTACGTCTATTTCATGGTACGCTGGGTTGCCCCGATTATCATCATAGTAATCATGCTCAGCAACATTCTACTTTAAAAATTTTTGTTAAATTATCTTAATTGTGTTGCAGTTAAATATTTGCTACTTATATTTGCAGTGTCTTAGTGAAGTGGTACACTAAGAAATGAAGAAGCTAAAAACTTATTGACTCCGTAATTTTATTTCTCCTTGTTTGTTGAAGTATCCCATACATACCCTCAAAAGAGTTTGTATGGGACACTTTGATTTTAAACCAGAAACTGTTTCTGAATCAATCCTGCGTAGCAGCCTCAAGTCTGCGACGTAGCACGAACATGATAAGGCCAGCTACAAAGCAGAGTACTATCAATATAGCCCAGTTGGCCATAAGAGGAATCTTGTCCCACAGAGCTGACGGTATTCGGCCCATATAACCTCCAATTGCAGTAGCGGCAAACCATCCGCCCATCATCATACCCTTGTATTTGGGAGGTGCCACCTTGCTGACAAAGCTCATACCCATAGGACTGAGCAGTAACTCAGCAACTGTCAGCGTAAAGTATGTACCGATAAGCCAGTTGGGATTAAGCACGTTCTGTGAACTGTCACCAAGATCCATCGGCGATGTAAGGCCCACTGATGCCACTGTTATGACACCAAAGCCAACACAGGCCAAAATCATACCCAATCCTATTTTGACTACAGCTGACGGTTCCTTTCCTTTCCTGGCCAACGCACCGAATGCGGCAATTGACACCGGTGTCAGGACCACCACGAAAAACGGATTGAACTGCTGATAATCCGATGTACGTGAATCATATGATTCCGGCATACTAAGGTATAGAGCCAGCGCCCCAACCCAGAGCAGAAGTGTTGCCGCAATAGATATGATACGTGACTTGCGGTTATCGCTGCTGAATATGGAAAAAATGGTATAGACTGAAACCGCAATCAGACTCAGCGACCATATATTGAACCATATACGGTTGATTCCGGTTACCCCGTTCAGCAGAGTATATTTATCGGCAAAGAATGTAAGGGCGGCTCCATTCTGGTCAAACGCCATCCAGAAGAATATGACCACGGCAAACACCAGCAGCAGGGCTACGATGCGCTCACGCGTCTGTTTGGGAGTGAGTTCCACTACCGGCACATCTCGTACCTTAGCCTGCTTTGTGTTGACATCGGCATGCTTGAACCACGGACGGCAAGCCAGATAAATAACAAATGAGAGCAGATGCGCTGCGCACGCTACATAGAAGCTCAGGCGGAAACCTTCGGCCATAGCCGTCAGATACGCTTGGGACTGCGCGCCGTACACCTCAACAGCACTGTCAATAGGCACATAACTGAAACCTGCACTCTCAATAATAGGGTTATAGACAGCCTTAGCCATGGCGGGAGCAAAGAATGCGCCTATGTTGATAGCCATATAGAAAATGCTGAAACCGCCATCGCGTTTGGCCGATAGTTGCGGGTTATCATAAAGATTACCCACCAATACCTGCAGGTTACCCTTGAACAGACCTGTTCCGATGGAAATAAGAGCAAGGCTCAGGAACATAACCCATTTGTCCATATTGAGCGAGGCCATAGGCAGGGCAAGCACCAGATAACCCAGTATCATTACTATAGAACCTATGCTTACGCATTTGCCATATCCTATCCTATCGGCAATCATACCTCCAATCAGGGGCATGAAATAGACTCCTGCCATGAATATGTGATATACATGTCCGCTCACATTCTCATCCCAACCAAATTTTGCCATCATATAGAGGGTAAAGATGGCAAGCATGGTATAGTAACCAAATCTCTCTCCTGCATTGGCAAGTGCCAAAGCAAACAATCCCTTAGGCTGTCCCTTGAACATATCTTTAATTATTTATTAACACGATTGCGAATTTAGCATATCCTTAATAAATAGGCAAAAACACAGTCCAATTTATCTTCACGGAAAAAGAACCTGATTTAAAACCAATATAATATCTTTGCATTACCGAATATCTTCTTTGTTTAACCGAATATCTTCCGAAAAATGAAATCAATCACTGTTTTCAAGGCTGCCGCCCTTTCCGGTCTTATTGCCTTATTTATTTCAGGATGTGGCAACAGTTCCAAATCAGGTGAATATGGTTACAAGGAACTATACCCCAATGCTGATAAGATTACTTTTGATGATTTCAGGATTGTTGAGCTTTCCAAGGATGTTCCGTTGAGCTCTATCAGTAAAATCACCGTAGAGGATTCACTTATCTTCTTCTGTTCCAATGAATGCCTGTATTCCTTCAATATGGACGGTTCCTTCAATACCACATATGGAATGCAGGGTCGTGCCGGAAACGAGTATATCAATCTGTCAGCCTATTATGTTGATAAAGACACAAAGCAGGTTTGCATCATAGACGGCTCATTAGGAAAACTGCTTTATTTTGGTTATGACGGGTCTTTTATCAGAAAACAGGATTTTGAGGCGTTGAACAAGAAACTGAATTTCCTGTATGATGTACGCCTGCTCCCTGACGGCAGACTGTTTGCCCACAACAGGATCTTCAATGACAGCGGTCTGCTGTTTGCCATCATTGACATTAATGACGGAACCATAACTGACTTTAAATCCGTGCCATTCTCAACCGCCAATACCGCAGAATACTGTGGCGAGCACCTGTGCAATCTGTTTGACGGGCACCTGTATTATCTCCTCCCCTTTGATCCCAACATCTATGTCCTGAACGGCGACAAGGGAACCGTATTGAGAGAGATTCCCGGAGTGGAGAATGTCCCCACGGAAAAGGAACTTGAAGGCATAACGGACTATAACTTCTTCACAGGATTCAACATGTACAATGAAGGTAGATTTGCAGGATTCAGCGGCGTGTTTGAGACTGATTCACTTATCTTCCTGAACGAACTGGAGCTGTTGAACTACTACATCATTGACAAGAACTCCGGCAAACAGAAAAGATATCAGTATTCATTGGATGATGACTTCAAGACATTACCCATCAAGAGCATAAAGGCCACATATAAGGATTGGCTCATAGGTGTGATTGACCCAATGAATCTAATTCAGATGTGTGAGGATATGCCCAAGAATCCATCAGACCCCTATCTGAAAAAAATTCTTGATACAGCCGATAAAACCACAATAGAATCCAATCCCGTACTCCTGTTCTACAAAATATCCTCCATCTAAGAAATGTTAGTCATTTTGTTAGTCCGGAGCGCCTCAAAAAAGCTACGCAGGTACAAACGTATTGGGAGAGGGCGAGACCCCGAGCCCGAAGAGCCCGGAGGGCGACTGTTCGCGTTAGCGAACTAAAAAAGGTAAATAGGGGCTTTCAGCCCCCGGTTCGAATCCGCAACGCCCACAAAAAAAAGAGTCCTCATTTTGAAGACTCTCCTCGTGGGCGTTGACGGATTCGAACCGCCGACCCTCTGCTTGTAAGGCAGATGCTCTGAACCAGCTGAGCTAAACGCCCGTGCTTTCCGTAAAAGCGGTGCAAAGATAAGCACTTTTACGTACAGGCAAAAACTTTGAGCCATTTTTTTAAGGTTATTCTGCTATTTTCCTGCACATTTTTGATAATTGCCCCGTTTTTACGCTCAGATTTGGCTGTTTTGTGGTAACTTCGCGGCACAAAACAAGAATAAGAAAATGGAAACAGTTCTCAGCGGCATACGCCCCACAGGAAACCTTCACCTTGGTAACTATTATGGTGCAGTGACAAGCTTTGTAAAGCTTCAGGATTTGTACAGATGCTTCTTCTTTATAGCCGACTGGCACTCCCTGACCACACACCCCACCCCTGAGAACATCCAGAACAGTGTCCGTACCATCCTGGCTGAGTACTTAGCCTGCGGTTTGGACCCTGAAAAGGCTACTATCTATGTTCAGAGCGATGTACCTGAGGTAGTAGAGCTTTATCTCTATCTTAACATGAACGCCTATCTGGGCGAGCTGGAGCGTGTAACCTCATTCAAGGAGAAGGCCCGCAAGCAGCCGGACAATGTGAACGCAGGTCTGCTCACCTATCCTACGCTGATGGCATCGGACATCATTATCCATAAGGCCAACAAGGTTCCTGTAGGTAAGGACCAGGAGCAGAACATGGAGATGGCCCGTAAGTTTGCACGCCGTTTCAACCAGATGTACAAGGTGGAATACTTCCCTGAGCCCGCATCATTCTCATTAGCCAAGGAGGGAGGCATCAAGATTCCGGGACTGGACGGTTCCGGCAAGATGGGCAAGAGCGAGGGAAACTGCATCTACCTATGTGATGAGCCTTCTGTTATCCGTAAAAAGGTGATGAAAGCCGTTACAGATGCAGGCCCACAAGCCATGAACAGTGAAAAGCCTGAGGTAATACAGAACCTCTTTACACTGCTCGATGTGGTTTCATCAAAAGATACATATAATTACTTCAACGATAAGTGGAATGACTGCACCCTGCGCTACGGTGACCTCAAGAAGCAGCTGGCAGAGGATATCGTTGCTGCCACTGACCCTATCCGTGAACGCATCAAGGAGTTCCAGGGCAACAAGGATCTTTTGGATAGGATTGCTCGTGCTGGTGCTGAGAAGGCTCGGGAGAGCGCTTCAAAGACTCTTCGGGAGGTTCGGCAGATTATTGGATTCAGGGTATACTAAAACAATTGAAAATTGAAAATTGAAAATTTACCATGCGGTGCGTAACACCCGCGACATTAAAAAACGAGCGAAAAAATTTCGCTCGTTTTTTATAATTTTCAATTTTCAATTTTCAATTTAATCAAACCATTTAGTGATATCAAAAATATATTTAATCACGTAGGTGGGTTTGGCATCGGGAGTGCGGGAGGGCATACTGCAGGATTTGAGAGAACGCACTAGTTCCTGCATCTCAACTTCCGAGAGATGACGGCCTGCGGGAATAGCGGCCTTACGCGCCATGGCAAGAGCCATGGATTCAAGCTGGCGGTCCTCCTCCTGAGTGGGATTGATACGCAGGTCGGCAATCATATCGGTAATGAGACGCTCATAATCCTGTCCTTCCATACCTGACGGTACGCCCTGTACGGCAATGGCTCCGCGCCCCATATCTGATATATCAAAACCGAGCGCGGCAAACCTGGGCTTAAGCTCAGAAAAAGCTGCAGCATCAACCTGTGAGAGCTGGAACATCTCAGGAAACAACAGTCCCTGTGATGCGGCTCCATGAGCCTTGGCATCAGCAAGGAAACGCTCATACAGCACACGCACGTGGGCGCGATGCTGGTCAACTATCATCAGCCCCTGCTCTGACTCCACAAGGATATATCGGTCAGCATACTGGAACGGGCGCAAAGGTTGTTCCTCAGGCTGTATAAGACTTTCTGCTGCCGGCTGATACGGAATAGTGCCCTCACTTATCTTATGGTCTATAACCTCACCGTAAAGCTTACTCCAGTTATCCGTATTGCTGCGACTGGGGCGTGACTCGGTCCTACTGCCGGCAAACGGATTGAAAGAGGTGTTAACCTCCACTTTGGGCTGTACCGCAGGACGTGAATCGTCATAAATGGGGATATCAGGCATATCAGCCGTATCGAAATCAATGGTAGGCATCTGTTCAAATTTGCCCACGCTCTCCTTAACAGCTGCCATTAGTATCTTCCATATAACCTGCTCGTCCTGAAACTTGATCTCAGTCTTGGTAGGATGAATGTTCACGTCAATGGTATCGGCCGGAACGGTAAGAAACAGGAAATAAGACGGCTGGTCACCCTCTGGAACAAGGTTCTCATACGCACTCAAGACAGCCTTATGGAAATAGGGGTGACGCATGAAACGACCGTTCACAAAGAAGAACTGCTTGGCACCCCTTCCCTTTACATTATCCAGATTGGAGCAGAAACCGCTCACATTAACCATCGATGTCTGAACATCAACCGGCAGAAGCGCCTCATTCATTTTGCGTCCAAACAGATTGATGATTCTCTGCTTGATGGGAGAAACCGGCAGTGAAAGCACCTGCTCTCCCTGATGCACAAGTTCTATAGCCACCTCCGGATGTGCTATAGCCACACGCTCAATCTCAGTAAGAATATGCCCGAATTCCGTCTGGTTGCTCTTAAGGAACTTACGGCGTGCCGGCACATTGTAAAACAGGTTGCGTACAGTAAAACTGCTGCCTACCGGACATACGCAGGGTTCCTCCTGTTCTATCTCAGATGCTTTTATTAGCACCATAGTGCCGGTATCACTCTCCTTGGTACGGGTACGGAGTTCCACCTCAGCAACAGCTGCGATTGAAGGCAGGGCTTCTCCACGGAAACCGAACGTGGTAAGTGAATAGAGGTCATCTGATTCACGTATCTTGGAGGTGGCGTGACGTTCAAATGCAAGCCTGGCATCATCCGGTATCATACCGCATCCGTTGTCAATCACCTGGATTGACGTACGTCCTGCATCCGTAATGATTATACGTATGTTATCAGCACCTGCATCGACAGCATTCTCCACCAGCTCCTTCACTACTGATGCCGGGCGGTTTACCACCTCACCTGCGGCAATCTGGCTGGCTACTGCCTGTGACAAGACCTTAACCTTTCCCTCCATAGAATGCCTTACATCAGGTTTCCGCTAAGATATAGCAACAGAAGGACAAGAAAGAACAACAGCACAACGGCCACCGGGAATGTAATACGCGGCCCGCCGTTCTCCAGACGGCGTTTAAGATGGGTGGTACCCTCTACAAACTTGCCACGGATATTCTCAGGATTATACTCCTCCTCCGGAAGCATACCCAGTTCACGCTTGGCACGCTCTTCTATCTTGGCCAGCCTCTCCTTCCGCTCATCATAGTATATATACTTATGCTCTATGCGGCGGGGTTCTCTTACACTGAACATTCCCATAGCACCTATTCTTTATTTTTCTTCTTTTTATTCTTTCGGTCAAGAGTGGGCAGTGGCACCTCCTTATTGGAATGATTCTTACGAAGTTGCTGTTCAA
Organism: uncultured Bacteroidales bacterium; assembly: GCA_902774275.1. Taxonomy (GTDB): domain Bacteria; phylum Bacteroidota; class Bacteroidia; order Bacteroidales; family Bacteroidaceae; genus Colenecus. The sequence continues at coordinate 31,618 of CACYHN010000006.1, read as the reverse complement.
CAGTCTTGCCACGCCAGTAAAAAACATCATCAGGGTCTAACGGCCTGATCCTGTCAAACCAATGGAAATTGGGCAAGAACATCTTCTTTACATCCAACTTATCCATAGGATACATCACTCCATTGGATTGTCCGAATATAATAAGTTTATCTACAGCCCTCATCTTGAAATACGCCGTCAAACTGGGCCCCTCAGTAGTATTCATACCTATCATGGCTGAATCAGAATCAAGCGGATAGAACACCACCTGAACATTTCCTTTCACATCAGCATGATCTATCTCGCTGTTCTTGAAATAGGCCATCATCTCACGACCGGCTATCTGATTGTAATGAACGGTATCATTCATCTGAACAAAAAGAGCCTGACCTATCACATGTGCCCAATCAATGGTGCTGTCATTCATGTAAAAGATTATCTTTTCACCCAGAACCTGCTGGTCCTCACTCCAAAGGATAGGATCATAGAAGAGAGTCAAAGTGGAATCAATAGTCTTAAATACCATTGAATCAGCCACCATCTGCAAATCAGTACGATATGCACGCACCTTGTTGAATCCGCGCACTTGACGCTCAATTACAGTATCCTTTGCCTCGTTATAAAACGTGACGAGCCGGAACGTATCGGCATGAACATACAGACTGTCTCCTGATGAATATTCTATAAGCAAAGCCTTATCAGTAACCACGGCAGAATCATTCTCCTGGTTGTAATAAACATATTCGCCGTGAACATCTACCTTGTCCTTGTAATTATTGATGATGACATCACCAAAGCCCTCCACATGTCCCAATTCCTTTTCATAAATGATGCTGTCACCCGTCATGCGGTTCTCACCATTGTTCTGCTCCACCACAGACCTGTCAAGCAAAACGGCATTATTAGTCTCTGTATTGAAACGCCCATGACTTGTATTAATCACATTATCTTCATTAACTATGGTGGCCGGGCTATTGAGGAAAGCCATATGAGTGTCTGTGTTATAATGCAGGGTATCAGTAGTCAAGGTATAATCAGGACTCTCCATCGATACCCCGTCCATGAATATGGCCATCTTTGTATTTGTATCAAACTGACCGTACTCCGATATCAGCGTACTCTCCTCATCAAGCAACGTTCCTCCGTCAAAGAACCAACCTAAGCCCGTATTACGGTCATAATTGAGGCTGTCAGTAAGCAGGATCATCGATTTATTCTCAAGGCGCACGTTGTCACGTACTCTGAGCAGGCGGGTATTGCCATCGTAAAACAGTGAATCTCCATAAAGGAACAGGGTATCTCCCTGTTCCGCCCTTACATTATGATATGCGTTGAACGAATTACGTCCCTGGAAGAACAGCGCGCTGTCACAGTACATATACATACTGTCATGGCGAAACACCACATTACCCATCAGACGTTGGGCGTCGGGATTGATATAATCGTCAAAACGAATAAAATCAGCGTTGAGAAGATAGACATATGTCGTATCTGATGGTTCCGGTTCATCATCGACGCCATACATAACCTCAGCATCCAGCCAAGTAAATGACATTACTGCAAATAATGCCAGAAATAAAGACAGAAACCGGAATCTGTTCATATAGAACTCTATCTGTTAACGTTTTCCCCATCCGGGATACATGAAATCACAATCGCCCCACCCTTCACTGATTCTGACATAAGTGGTACGTTGTTTTTCACGAACCCATTTTTCAAGTGCCTCCTGATGACGGATTGTACTTACTATCTCATAAAGGATATCATAGTCATCAGCCATATTCGCCTTATGAGCATTTGTCTTACTCTTAACTTTGACAATGGCACATGTGGTCTTTCCGCCGTCCATCTGCATAACAAACGGTTCCGATATCTCACCTACATGCATGCGGTCAACAACCTTGGCCACATCCTGCGGCAGATACTGCAATTCAACCTTGGATACACCAGTAACAGGGCTCATTTCGGTCTTAAATGTCATAAGGCCATTGTTGTTACGGGTATTCTTATCCTGAGAATACGTAGAAACGCTATTCTCAAATGAACGTTTACCACTGCGGATATCCTGCGCGACAGAATCCAGACGTGCCAGACAGTTGTCAATACTCTCCATAGGAATTCTGGGCTTACGCAATATGTGACGCACCCTCACCCTGTCTCCCAGACGTTCAACAAACTGAATGATATGGAATCCGTACTCCGTCTCCACTATCTTTGAAATCTTGGCAGGATCCGTCATATTGAATGCCACGGCTGAGAACTCCGGAACCATCTCGTTTCGTCCAAAGAATCCCAGATCTCCGCCCACTCTTGCAGAACCCGGATCTTCAGAATAGAGACGGGCAAGAGTAGAGAAAGAGACCTCACCAGCTTGGACGCGGTCAATATAATCACGCAAATCACTCTTCACTTCATCTATCTCCTCCTGCGGAATGACCGGATCCAGAGTTATTATCTGAACCTCATACTGGGTAGGAATGGACGGTATTTCATCAGTTGGAATATCCTTAAGATAACGTCTGACATCCGCCGGCGTCACCTTGACACGTGATATGATCTTATCACGTACTTTACTGATGACATATTCCTGCTTAAGGGTTTCATAAAGATGACTCTTTATCTGATTGGCAGTCATACTGAAATACTCCTCAAGTTTCTCTTCAGATCCGGCCTTGTCCACTCTGTCCTTGTAATAGTATTCCACCTGGGATGCCACATCTTCATCAGTAACAAAAATACTGTCCAGTTCAGCCTGATTCAGAAAAAGTTTATTCACAGCCAATTGCTCAGGAATGACACAGTATGGATCACCCTCCCACTGCGTTCCGCGCAACAATGCATCCTGACGTGCTTCTTCCACCTCAGATTTGTAGATAGCCTCATCACCCACTACCCATACCACCTCATCAATTATGTTGTTTTGGGCAGATGATTCAGTATATGTGAACAAGGCTGTCATCAGCGCAAGCGTCAAAATACTCTTTTTCATTTCTTTTTTTGATAGAATATGATTCTGTTTTTTTCCAAGGCAGCCTCATAAAGGTCCTCTTTGATTTTCCTCATATAGGCAACCTCATTACTATTGATAAGCAACCCTTTGATTCTTGCACGGGCATGATCCAAAGGCTCTATGCCCCCTTTCCCGGCAAACACACTCACATTGAGCAGATAAATGTACTCATCATCCTTGAACTCATAACTACTGCTATCCTTGAGCAGTTTTTCCAACGGCTCTTCCTGAATAGGCAGAAGAACCTCAAGTTCCGTCACAGTACGCCAGTTGTCATAGAAGAAATCACAACGGGCGGCATTGCGTATGCAATATTTCTCAATCTCCTCAAATGACTCATCATCCTGTCGGGTATATATATTCCGTATCGTTGAAAGATCATGTGACTTGACAGGGATCTTAAGGAACAAACCTTTTACAAGAGATTCATCAAGTACGAACAGACGCTGATTATCATTGAAAAACTGCTCAATCTCATCATCTGTTATCTCTGATGAGAACTTCTGTTCTATCAGACGGCGTTGGAATTCATGCTCAAACAAAGAGCGGCGGTAATTCTCCACCAAACGGTCAATATCCTTTGTATCAGGAATGTTTCTGATAGCATTCTGATAAAACAGCACATCCTGTGCCCAGTTTTTTATGTAACGTTCTGCAAATAATGCACTGTCTGCATCCGACAAGCCCAAAGGTAATACCTGTTTGATATCCTCAGCGTACAGGACTTCACCGTTAATCTCAACGACAGGTGTCTTTCCGCTCACATAAAGAGTGACGTTCTTACCCCACTTGCATGATACAAGCATAATTGAAAGCAGGAACGAAAGGACTCCTACCGGCAAGAATGTACGTGGAGGCTTATTCATCATTTGTCAAGGCAGACCTTCTTGAGCGCTTTATTGTAGATCTTGTATTTATATTGCTTACGCAGTTTCTTGATCCATTCCTGTTCCAGATAATTCTGATAGGCATCATTAACCTTTCCGGACACATCATTGATATTCTCCGGCTCCTTTATTACCTTACCTACGACATTCACATATGGGAAATTCTTCATAGGCTCATATTCACCTGTTCCGAATACGATCTTGTCAACGTATGCATTCTGGCCTTTCAGGAAAATACCATTTCCTGAAGGTCCTCTCATAACCCTGAGTTTAACGCTTTCTTTGTTGAATTCCACAGCTTTACTTACCCATTCGCTAACATCAACACCTTCAAGTTCCTTCTTGATCTGTTTGAATACATCCTCATCCTGGCAGAAAAAGACCATTCCCTTGAAACACGGTTTTTCATAACTGAGCAACTTCTTGTTAGCATCAAACCAGTTACGCACCGCTTCTGAATCATTTGCCTTCTCCCATATCTCTTTGCTACTGATTTCAAAAAGCAAAAGACCGTCATGATACTCCCTTGAAATATTACCGAACTCCGGTTCAATCTCCTCAAGCAGGCTATCCGCACGGGCTAAAGCTTCCAGTCCATCTATATCCCAGCCCATACGTGAAGCATATTCGTTACCTTTTCTGACCTTTGCTTCTTTGTCAATATCCGTTCTATTATGTATCCACTCGTATATTTCAGGACTTTCTGATTCAAAAGAGCCTATAACACGACGGGATTCAACCCTAAACATAACAGCTGTCTCGTCAATCATGAAAGGTTCACTTAACTGGCCCGGGCGCATGTCAAAGACCATATCACCAATCTCCCCCGGCATCTGGCTTCTCATCATCCAACCCAGATCATCGAATGAGATAAAATCATCATCCGCATACTCTTGTGACATGGTCTGGAAATCCTCACCAGCCTTAAGTTTCTCATATATGGAAAACATTCTTTCCATACATGCATTCTTCGCCTCATCAGTCTCATCCTCCGGGATAGAACTGATTATTAATAAATAAGTCAACCCGTCAGGACCCACATCATTATATGTTTTCTCATATGCCTCATGAGCTATCTCATCAATAAACGCATTATCAGTAAGATAGTCTTCAGCCTGCATATCCCGGTACATCTTGTACTCATTCAGGAAAGACTCAGCCTTATCCATTCCTGCATCAATGGCGGCCTGAACCTTCAGTTTGAAATTCAGATATAAGTCAGCATACTGCTTTATGGTCTTCTTAGTGACAACAGAATCTGTATTGTTCTTTTTGAAGAAATATTCAAACTCTGATTTCTTTACATCATACCCGTTTACACTCATAACTACAGGCTCATCCTTCTTGGCATAAAACGGAACAGCCAACAAAACAGTGAAAACAAGCAAAACGATACGTCTCATAATCCTTACTGTTAGTTTATTATTCGTGACGACTATAGTTGGGAGCCTCACTTGTTATTGCAACATCATGCGGATGACTCTCATTCATACCTGCATTGGTTATGCGTACAAACTTGGCATCATGCAACTTGTCAATATTGGCAGCGCCGCAATAACCCATACCTGAACGCAGGCCGCCTGCAAGCTGATATACAACCTCATAGAGTGTTCCCTTGTAAGGAACGCGGGCAGCTATGCCCTCCGGCACCAGTTTCTTGACATCCTTCTCACCAGCCTGGAAGTAACGGTCCTTGGAACCGTTCTCCATAGCCTCCAGTGAACCCATGCCACGATATGATTTGAACTTACGTCCGTTGAATATTATTGTCTCACCGGGTGACTCCTCAGTACCAGCCACAAGTGAGCCGAACATAACGCTGTCACCGCCTGCGGCAAGAGCCTTAACCACATCACCCGAGTAACGCAGACCACCGTCAGCGATTACAGGGACACCTGAGCCCTTGATGGCATTAGCTACATCATAAATAGCAGAGATCTGCGGAACACCTATACCAGCAATGATACGTGTGGTACAGATGGAGCCCGGTCCGATACCGACCTTAACGGCATCTGCACCTGCCTCAACCAGCATCTTGGCTGCAGCACCTGTAGCGATGTTACCAACCACAATGTCAATGTTCTTGAAGCTTGCCTTAGCCTCCTTGAGTTTCTCAACTACAGAGCGGGAGTGACCATGAGCGGTATCAATGACTATAGCATCAACTCCAGCTTCAACCAGAGCCTCTATACGCTCCATTGAATCAGCTGTGACACCAACACCACCTGCTACACGCAAACGGCCCTTGCTGTCCTTGCAAGCCATAGGTTTGTCCTTGGCCTTGGTTATATCCTTATATGTGATAAGGCCTATCAGCTTACCGTTGTTATCCACAACTGGCAGTTTCTCAATCTTGTTCTCCTGTAGTATCTGTGAAGCGGCCTCCATATCTACCTGCTGATAAGTGGTAACCAGATTCTCCTTAGTCATCACATCCTCAATCTTCACGTCATAGTTACGCTGGAACCTCAGGTCACGATTGGTTACAATGCCGCAAAGCTTACCGTCAGTCTCAACCACAGGAATACCACCGATATGATATTCTGACATAATGGCAAGGGCATCACGGATAGTATTCTCACGATGGATGGTTATGGGGTCATATATCATTCCGTTCTCGGCACGTTTCACTATTGCCACATGGCGGGCCTGCTCCTGGATGGACATATTCTTGTGAATTACACCGATACCACCCTCACGTGCTATGGCTATTGCCATGTTGGACTCAGTCACAGTATCCATAGCAGCCGTCACGAACGGCAGGTTAAGTACAATGTTACGTGAAAAACGCGATGTAAGTGACACCTCACGCGGAAGTACCTCCGAGTATGCCGGCATAAGCAGCACATCATCGAATGTAAGTCCTTCCATAACTACCCTATCTTTCAAAAATGACATCTTGATATGTTTTTTTTGTTATTCTCAATTAATTACCCATCTCTGATATGAATTTGATGCGCACCAGACGAATCTCCTCCTCACTGTAATCATCGCCCAACTCGTCAATGGCATCATCAATGGAATCACTTTCTGACTCCCTGAAGTATTCATATATATCCTCTGAACGGTCCTCATCCATTACGCTGTCTATAAAATAGTCTATATCCAGCTTAGTACCTGAGTTGACAATAGCCTCAATCTCTGTAAGCAGCTCATCAAAATCTATGCCTTTACTTATTGCGATATCATCAAGAGCCACCTTCATGTCAATGCTCTGGATGATGCTTACCTTGAGTTTGGACTTGTTGGCCACGGTACGTACACGCAGATCCTCCGGGCGCTCTATCTCATTCTCCTCAACGTGACGTTTTATCAGGTCTATGAACTCCTGACCGTAACGCTTGGCCTTACCGGCACCAACACCAGGAATGTTCTGGAGCTCATCAATGGTTACCGGATAAGTTGTAGCCATAGCCTCCAGTGACGGATCCTGGAATATCACGTATGGCGGCAGCTGCAGATGCTTGGATATCTTCTTACGCAGATCCTTGAGCATGGAATAGAGCTCCGGGTCAACGGCGAATGACCCGCCGCCACGCATCGGGCCTTCTGTCTCATCATCATCAAACTCCTTGTCCTCAACAATCATGAAAGACTTGGGGTTCTTCATGAAATCCCTTCCTTCATCTGTTATCTTGAGCAGTCCGTAGTTCTCAACATCCTTGCGGATATAACCGGCTATCAGTGCCTGACGTATCACTGCGTTCCAGGTCTTCTCCTCCTCATCGGAACCTGAACCGAACACCTCTAGGTCATCATGCATGTGGTCAGTTATCTCCGATGTCTCCTTACCCAGAAGCATATCAATGATATAATCCGCCTTGAAGTTCTCCTTGACAGCCAATATACACTCAAGCACGGCCTCAAGCAACTGTTGTGCCTCAACACGTTTCTTGGGGTTGAGACAGTTGTCGCAGTTTCCGCAGTTATCCTCCTCATAGTTCTCACCAAAATAGTGGAGCAACAACTTGCGGCGGCATACCGATGACTCGCAGTAAGCTGTGGTCTCAGCCAGCAGCTGACGCCCTATGTCCTGTTCAGCCAGGGGTTTGCCCTCAAGGAATTTCTCAAGTTTCTGAACATCCTTGCTGTTGTAGAAAGCTATGCACTGGCCCTCACCTCCGTCACGGCCGGCACGTCCGGTCTCCTGGTAGTAACCCTCCAGGCTCTTGGGAATATCGTAATGGATAACATAGCGTACATCAGGCTTGTCAATACCCATGCCGAACGCTATGGTAGCCACGATCACGTCAATCTTCTCCATGATGAAGGCATCCTGCGTCTTGCTGCGTGCAGCGGCCTCCATGCCGGCATGATAGGCCATGGCCGATATGTCATTGGCCTGCAGAATCTCAGCCAGTTCTTCCACCTTCTTGCGGGAGAGGCAGTATATGATACCTGACTTGCCGGGGTTAGCCTTTATGAACTTGATTATATCCTTGTCAACATTCTTGGTCTTGGGTCTTACTTCATAGTAAAGATTGGGACGGTTGAATGATGACTTGAAATCCTTGGCATCCTGAATGCCCAGGTTCTTCTTGATATCATCACGCACCTTATTGGTGGCGGTAGCAGTCAGGGCAATTATTGGTGCCAGGCCTATCTCCTTGACTATATCGCGTATCTTACGGTACTCAGGACGGAAATCATGTCCCCACTCCGATATGCAGTGCGCCTCATCAATGGCATAGAACGATATCTTTATCTTCTTGAGGAAATCCACATTCTCCTCCTTGGTAAGTGACTCGGGGGCCACATAAAGGAGTTTGGTCTTTCCTTCAAGTATATCGGCTTTTACCAGATCTATTGATGTCTTGCTCAGTGATGAATTGATGAAATGGGCTATTCCATCCTCCTCACCCAGGTTGCGCATGGCATCAACCTGGTTCTTCATAAGAGCAATCAGTGGCGATATAACAATGGCCGTCCCGTCCATAACAAGGGCCGGAAGCTGGTAACAGAGTGACTTGCCGCCACCTGTAGGCATAAGCACGAACGTATCGTTGCCGCCCAACAGATTGCGTATAATAGCCTCCTGGTCTCCCTTGAAAGTATCAAAGCCAAAATGGACTTTCAGGATTTCCTGCAGATTAACGTCTTTTGCCATACAAATTGATATAATTCATCTATTCTATCTCAAGAGATAGAAAAACAAAGTTAAGTACAAGAATTTTATTCCTGCAAACTTTTTACCAAAAAAAACTGCAAAAAAATATAATAAAAGCGCGCCTTAATGCGCCAGGACTATTGATTTGACGTCAAGAATTCTCAAGTACAATACCATCGGCCTTATCCAACTGTTTCTTTGCATAATCCAAAGTAACAGTGTAACTCTTTTTTCCCGATGACGGTATCTCGTACATAGCGTCAATCATTATCGTTTCAACTATTGACCTGAGTCCGCGTGCTCCAAGCTTGAATTCTATTGCCTTATCCACTATGAAGTCCAGAACCTCCGGCTGGAACTTGAGCTCCACCCCGTCAAGTTTGAACATCTTGGTATACTGCTTTACAATTGAATTCTTGGGCTCCGTAAGAATGTTACGCAAAGCCACACGGTCAAGCGGCTGAAGGCTTGTAACCACCGGCAGACGACCTATTATCTCAGGGATAAGACCGAATGACTTGAGATCCTGAGGTGCAACATATTTCATAAGATTGTTCAGGTCAACCTTGCTGCGCTGCTCCACTGATTCAAAACCTACCACCTGGGTATTCAGACGGTTTGCAATCTTGCGTTCTATGCCGTCAAAAGCGCCGCCGCAGATAAACAGTATGTTCTTGGTGTCAACCTGAATGAATTTCTGTTCAGGATGTTTACGACCGCCCTGAGGAGGCACATTGACCACAGAACCCTCAAGAAGCTTTAAAAGGCCCTGCTGTACACCCTCGCCGCTTACATCACGGGTTATGGATGGGTTATCACTCTTACGGGCTATCTTATCTATCTCATCAATGAACACTATTCCGCGTTCAGCAGCAGCCACATCATAATCAGCCACCTGAAGCAGGCGTGAAAGGATGCTCTCAACATCCTCACCAACATAACCGGCCTCCGTGAGAACAGTAGCGTCAACTATGGTGAACGGAACCTTGAGCAATCTGGCTATGGTCTTGGCCAGAAGTGTCTTGCCTGTTCCTGTGGCACCTACCAGAATGATATTGCTTTTCTCTATGTCAACATCATCTGAGCTGGGCTGGGTAATACGTTTGTAATGATTATAGACAGCAACTGAAAGATAGCGCTTGGCGGCGTCCTGGCCTATAACATAATCATCAAGGAACTTCTTTATTTCCTTGGGCTTGGGCACAGAACTCATGGTAAAGGCAGGTTTGGTAGCATTCCCCTTGGAGTCACGCACAATCTCAGAGGCACGTTCCACACACTCGTTACAGATACAGCCTTCTATACCGGTTATAAGGAACTCAACCTCCTTGTCTGAACGTCCGCAAAAACTGCAGAACCTGGAACCTTTCTTTATTCCTGCCATCAGAACACGCTTATTTACGTTTCTCAAGAACCTGGTCAATCATGCCGTACTCCTTAGCCTCCTGTGCCGTCATCCAATAGTCACGGTCACTGTCAGCCCACACCTTATCAAATGGAGTGTGTGAGTGCTCAGATATGATTGTGTAAAGTTCTTTCTTTATTTTCTGAATCTCACGGGCTGTAATCTCAATATCACTTGCCTGACCCTGGACACCACCTAATGGCTGATGTATCATAACACGGCTATGAGGCAAAGCAGAACGCTTACCCTCCTGTCCTGAAACGAGCAGCACGGCAGCCATGCTGGCAGCCATACCTGTGCAGATTGTGGCGATAGGACTTGAAACGAACTGCATTGTATCATAAATTCCCAAGCCGGCGGTTACGCTTCCGCCGGGGGAATTCAGATAGATTGATATCTCCTTGGACGAATCCACTGAATCCAGATAGAGCAACTGTGCCTGGATGGTGTTGGCCGTATAGTCATTGATTTCCGTACCAAGGAATATTATACGGTCCATCATAAGGCGTGAGAACACGTCCATCTGGGTAACGTTAAGCTGACGTTCCTCCAGAATGTAAGGGTTCAGGTACTGTGACTCTGCCTTGATAACATCATCAAGAACCTGACTGTTCATCCCGAGATGACGGGTAGCATATTTGCGGAAATCGTCCATTTTGATCTGTTTTATTTGTTTTACTTCTTTGAGGTCTTCTTGGCCTTAGTCTCTGTAGCGGGCTCAAACAACTTGTTGAACTCATCTACAGTGACCTTCTTGTTCTTAAGCTTGACATCACCCTTGAGGGCAGCAGTCAGCTTGCTCTCGATGGCACGGTTAACCAGACCGTCCACGGTCTCACGCTTCTTGAGCATCTCCTTTGAGTAGTTGTCAAGCAGCTCATCAGGAATGTTCATCATTCCGTACTGTGCAAACTGTGCACGGGTAGCCTCACGGGCCATAGCCTTGATATCATCCTCTTCAACCTTGATGCTGTATTTCTCAACCAACTGCTCCTGGATAAGATGCCATGTGAGTTCCTCAAGGCTACGCTGGAATGTTGCCTCATCCTGCTCCGCATCAGGTTTATTGGCCTTCATTATACGCTTGAGCAGACCCTCGGCATACTCCAACTTACCAACTTTCTCCATCAGATAAGCACGTACGTCAAGCAGGAACTTGTAGTCACTGTCCGGTACGAAGCTCTGTGCAAGAGTCTCCTCAACCTTGGCGCGGAAACCGGCCTCGTCTTTAACAGCATCCTTACCGAATACGCGGTCAAACACCTCCTGGTTAAGCTCGCTCTCAACAAAGCGGGTGATATCCTGAATGGTGAGTGAGAAATCTGCATCAATACCATCAACCTCCTCTTTTTTCTTGTTGAGAAGTGAGGAGATCTCTATAGCGTTACCTTCATAGGCCTTGGCCGGGTTGAATTTGATGACATCACCCTTCTTGGCCTTGCTGAACAGCTTCTTCTGAGCAGCATCCTTGATATACTCAGGCATGAGTGTAGCACCCTCCACAACGATACCGCCTTCCTTGACAGAACCGTCCAGGTTCAACTCCACAAGCTGACCCTTGATGACATCATTCTCCTTATAGCTGTCCACCTGCTCATACTTGCCGTTCTGCTGAGTGTAAGCCTTAACCTGATTGTTTACCATCTCCTCTGTAACCTTGATCTCATAGTAGGTGATGGCATCATCCTTACCTATCTCAGCATTGAACTTGGGAGCAAGAGCTATGTCAAAGTAGAAAGTCTGGTTGTCATCGTCAAGACTCAAGCCAGCCTCCTTCTCCTCATTGGGGAGTGGCTCGCCCAGCATATCTATCTTATTATCCTTGATGTAACCGAACACCTTCTCCTGAAGGATCTTGTTAATCTCATCGGCCTTGATTGACTTGCCGTACATCTTCTGCACGAGACTCATCGGAACCATACCCGGACGGAAACCCGGCATCTGGACTTTCTTTCTGGCATCTTTAAGTGCCTTATCAACATTCTCCTGGTAATCAGCTTTCTCCATGCTGATGGTAAGCAGGCCCTGTACCTTGCTTACATTCTCAAACTTTACGTTCATTCTCTGTTATAATTATCTGAAATTTTCTCTTTTTTTATTAGGGTGCAAAATTAGTTCAATTCCTGCAAATGTAGAAACTTTTGAGAAATTTTAGCAGTCTGCCAAACAGTCGCTGACTTTGGTTAGGTTGGAAGTAGCTGACTGGGGACGGTTCTTTTTGCGTCGGGAAAAGCTTCCTCATTGAGCAAATTTACCACGACGCAAAAAGAACCGTCCCCTTTCGGTATCGCTAGCTTTGTCAATGTTAGCAAATTTCTTTATCTTTGCACCGTTATGGAAGAGTTGCTAGAGCAGACACCAGGCCACAAGATGGTACTCAGGACTGAGAATCTTGTAAAACGCTACGGTAAGCGCACCGTGGTAAACCAGGTCTCATTTGATGTCAAACAGGGTGAGATAGTAGGTCTGTTAGGTCCCAACGGAGCCGGAAAGACCACATCATTCTATATGACCACCGGTCTTATCACCCCCAATGAAGGCCACATCTACCTGGACGAACAGGACATTACAGATTTCCCCGTTTACAAGCGTGCCCGTGCAGGCGTAGGCTATCTGGCACAGGAGGCCAGCGTTTTCCGCAAGATGAGTGTTGAGGATAACATCGCTTCTGTATTGGAACTTACCGGTAAGCCTCTTGCCTACCAGCGTGAGAAGCTGGAGAGCCTTATCAATGAGTTCCGCCTTCAGAAGGTGCGCAAGAACTTGGGTGACCGTCTCTCCGGTGGTGAGCGCCGCCGCACGGAGATTGCCCGATGCCTGGCAATCGAGCCAAAGTTCATCATGCTTGACGAACCGTTTGCCGGTGTTGACCCTATTGCCGTTGAAGATATCCAACAGATAGTCTGGAAACTAAAGGACCGCAACATAGGCATTCTCATAACTGACCATAACGTACACGAAACTCTCAGCATCACAGACCGTGCATACCTTCTATTTGAGGGGCGTATCCTCTTTCAGGGTACACCTGAGGAACTGGCTGAGAACCCGATAGTAAGGGAAAAATATCTTAGCCAGAGCTTTGAGCTAAAGAAAAAGAATTTCCAGAACTGATGAATGCCATAAGGCACATATTGGCTGTTTTGGCATGTCTTTTCATTTTTTCAGCAGTTCATGCCGTTCAAATGCGCCGGATGCCGGGCATGCCGGCCATGGATTACGCAGGTACAATAGACCGTGACAATCCTGTAGTTTGGGAAAACGCCGGTCAATCTTTAATCACCAAAGCTTCTGCTCCCGGAAGTTATTCCACCAGAGACATCATCAGGACAGGTGTTCAAGAATACATTGTCGTTCTGGTGGATTTCCAGGACCGGCACTTCTATTACCAGGACACCACTAAGCTTAAAAAACATTTTGACCGTATTTTCAATGAGAAAGGTTATTCCGATGTCCCTTTATCTGAATATGACAACACTCCAATCTATCCCAACATAGGCTGTGTATCGGATTATTTTCAGGCACAATCATACGGTAAATATATACCTAAGTTCAGGATTGTAGGTCCGGTCCATGCCTCAAAGGGATATGCCTATTACGGCAAGGGCAATGATACCATGACAAAGCGGCTCGTACGGGAAATATGTGATTCATTGACGGCAAGCGGCAAGGTTGACCTGACGCAATACACCCGAAACGGCAATCTGGACAGTTTTATCTTCATATATGCCGGCAGAGGCGAGAACTATTACGGATCAGACATAAACTGTATTTTTCCGCACGCCGATACCGTAAGGAACTATAACAGCATAAAAAACATAACTTACGCATGTTCCTGCGAGCTGTTTTGGGATACAGACACCATAATGGATGGCATAGGAATCATCTGCCACGAGTTTGCACACACCTTAGGACTCCCTGACTTCTATAACAAAAACTCCGAATCAAATTCACAGACGGTTGCTGCAATGGGATACTGGAGTCTTATGGATTACGGAAGCTATGAGAACCAAGGGTTCACACCCGTAGGTTTTACAGCATTTGAGAAATATTCACTGGGCTGGATGGAGATAGAAGAGATCACAGAGCCTGGTCACTACGTTCTCAATGACATAAGCCAGATGCCCGATGCTCACGCAGGGGTACATTCCGCATACCGCATCAACACCGGACAGGAAGATTCCTTCATAATATTGGAAAATCACATCAAAACCGTCTGGTACAGCTTTCATGCCGCTGAAGGACTTATGGTCACTGCCGTAAGATATTACAAAAGCAGCTGGACCGGAAATACGGTAAACACCAGTTCAGGCAGTTCAAACAAGCGTTACCACATACTGCCTGCTGACAACGATTATGACAGATATACTAACTACGGCGACCTCTTTCCATACAAGGACATTGACAGTATTACCACAAAAGGAGAACCGGCCCTTGCAGTTGCCTCATACGTTCCGCAGTACTCTGTTTACAACATTCACAAAGAGGATGGCAAGATTGCGTTTTATGCGGGCCATGGCAGAGAATCAAAGGTAGAAGAGCATAATGCGAACCAATTCTCAATTAACGTAATTGACGGAGAACTCTCTGTGACCGCGCCTGTGGGCAGCAAAGTCACGCTTCATGACATCTCCGGCCGTACGGTTTCTGAAACCGTCACCTCACAATCTACTCAGCGCATTGCTCTTCCCGGGCAGGGGATTTGGATTGTCAAGTGTAGGAACATTGTACGAAAATTGAAAATTGAAAATTAACAAGCACCTGCGTTAATTCCCGCGACATTAAAAAACGAGCGAAAAAAAATTTTCGCTCGTTTTTTATAATTTTCAATTTTCAATTTTCAATTAAAATTCACTTCTGTCTAATGAAGATATTGATGGGTGTTCCGCTGAAATCCCACTTTTCACGAATCTTGTTCTCAAGGAAACGCTTGTAGGGATCCTTAACATACTGCGGCAGGTTCGCAAAGAATATGAATGTAGGTATCTGCGGACCCTGCAGCTGAGTGCAGTACTTTATCTTGATATACTTACCCTTGGTTGAAGGTGGCGGATATGCCTCAATGAGCGGAAGCATCTCAGCATTCAGCTTACCGGTAGATACATGGTTGGTCTTGTGCTTATATACATCCTTGGCGCACTCCAGCACCTTAAGGATACGCTGTTTCTCTATGGCCGATGTAAACACGATCGGGAAATCAACGAACGGAGCCAGACGTGAGCGTATGGCATCCTCATAGTTCTGCATCACCTTGGCTGAGCGGTCCTCAATGAGATCCCACTTATTCACCACCACCACAAGTCCCTTCTGGTTCTTGACTATGAGTGATACGATATTCATATCCTGGCTCTCAATGCCGCGGGTGGCATCAAGCATGAGCACGCAGACATCGCTGTTCTCAATTGCGCGGATGGAACGCATCACGGAGTAGAACTCCAGATCCTCCTCCACCTTGCTTTTCTTGCGTATGCCGGCGGTATCAACCAGATAGAAATCAAATCCGAACTTGGTATAACGGGTATAGACTGAGTCACGCGTAGTACCGGCAATATCGGTCACGATGTTGCGGTCCTCACCTATGAATGCGTTTACGATTGAACTCTTGCCTACATTAGGACGGCCCACCACTGCAAAACGCGGTATATCCTCATCGGTCTCAGCATCAGCCTCGGCAGGCAGCTTGCTTACAATCATGTCCAAAAGTTCACCTGTTCCGCTACCGTTTGCAGCCGAAATGCTTACGGGGTCACCCAGACCAAGGCTGTAAAATTCGGCGGCGGCATACTGCAGGTCAAAGGTATCCATCTTGTTGGTAACCAGTATGACCGGAGTCTTGGAGCGACGCAGTATTCCGGCCACCTCATCATCCAGGTCCGTAACACCGTTCTTGATGTCAACCAGGAAAAGAATCAGGTCTGCCTCATCAATAGCCACCTTGACCTGCTTGCGGATCTCCTCCTCAAAAACATCATCAGAGTTT
Organism: uncultured Bacteroidales bacterium; assembly: GCA_902774275.1. Classification (GTDB taxonomy): domain Bacteria; phylum Bacteroidota; class Bacteroidia; order Bacteroidales; family Bacteroidaceae; genus Colenecus. Next base: position 15,253 of record CACYHN010000006.1, on the reverse strand, counting down.
ACCACCCATCCGCCGGTATCAACCACTGAGAATATGCGGTTACCCCACTCGCACTTGCCGTACTGGCGGTCACGGGTGGTACCGGCCACATCATCCACAATGGCCTGACGTGTCTGTGTAAGGCGGTTAAAGAGTGTTGACTTGCCTACATTGGGGCGGCCTACTATCGCTACCAGATTACTCATGATTTTCAGATTTTAATATCATTCCTGTCCGTACCCAAAGTTCTTGAGCTCACGGTCAGAACTGCGCCAGTCTTTATCTACCTTTACAAAAAGCTCCATGAAAATCTTCTTACCGAAGAATTTCTCCAGATCCTTGCGGGCCTCTATAGCTACACGCTTTAGAGCCTGTCCCTCATGTCCAATAAGGATTCCCTTCTGTGACTCACGCTCCACATAAATGACTGCATTGATCACAATCCTGGAATGGTTCTCGCGGAACTGCTCCACTACCACCTCTACTGAATACGGAATCTCCTTGTCATAATTGAGTAGGATCTTCTCCCTTACTATCTCCGATACAAAGAAACGGGCCGGTTTGTCAGTCAGTTGGTCCTTCTCAAAATATGGGGGGCACTCCGGAATAAGCTCGTTTACACGCTTCAATACTGTCTTTACACCGAATGACGTAGCGGCCGATATAGGTATGATTTCAGCATTTGGTAGTTTTTCATGCCATGACTCCACCAGTTTTATCAGATTCTCCTCATCGGTCAGGTCAATCTTGTTGATGATGACCAGCACGGGAACCTTCATCCTGGCCACCTTGTCCAGGAACTCAGAGTTCTTATCGGCCTTCTCCACGACATCAGTCATGTAGAGCAGCACATCGGCATCAACCAAAGCGCTCTCTGAGAATGCCAGCATTGACTCTTGGAGCTTATAGTTAGGCTTGAGCACACCCGGGGTGTCAGAGAAGACTATCTGTGACTCCTCAGTATTGACAATACCCATTATCCTATGGCGCGTGGTCTGCGCCTTGAATGTGGCAATGGATATATGCTCGCCCACCAGCAGGTTCATCAGCGTTGACTTGCCTACGTTGGGGTTACCCACTATGTTTACGAATCCGGCCTTGTGCATAGAAGAATTTGTTTTGGTAAGAGTCAAAAAAAACGCACCTTGAAGAGATGCGTTTTTCGTTTTGTTTATTCAGCGGCTGCTTCCTTGACTACTGCCAACTTGCCTCTGTAATAACCGCACTCACCGCATACTGTGTGATAAACGTGCCAGGCTCCACAGTTGGGGCAGATGGCAAGTGTAGGTGCTACTGCCTTATCGTGGGTCCTTCTCTTCGCAGTTCTTGTCTTGGACTGCCTTCTTTTAGGATGTGCCATTTTGTTTTGTTTTTATTGTTGTTATTATTCGTTATCTGATTCCAGAATACTGTTCAATGCATCCCAACGGGAATCTGTTGCACCGGTATCCACATCTCCACCTTCTTCACCACCCTCTTCGGCTGAGTGCTCATCAAGTTTCTCCATCATGCCCTTGTTACACTTACCGGGTGCATGCACGTGCTTGATGGGAATAGCCAGAGCGATGAACTCATAGATATACCAGGCTACATTGACAATACCCTTGTCCTCCGGTACCACCACGATGTCACCGTCATCAGCAAAATCAGGACCCAGCTTAACCTTAAGCTCACCTGTATTCTCAATGTCAAGTGACATGTCATCAAGGCAGCGGTCACAGGTAACAATTACTGATCCCGCTACTGAAAAACTGAGATGATATACACCGGATGCCTTTGTAACCTTAAGGTCTACGTTCACTTTGCCGCGCTGAACCTCCTCGCCCTCCACTATATTGAAGAACTCCTGGTCAACTGTCCAGCTGTACGTAGAATTGGCTTCTGTAAGCCCCTTCAGGTCAACGTTGTATTTATCCAGTCTTCCCATCAGACAAATTTTTCGGGGCACAAAGATATGACATTATTTTGGGTTATTGAAATGATTAAGGTTTTTTTTGGAAAGTAAGTGGAGCCATCCGGCGGGAACTCGCCGCTTCGCGGCTCGGTGTTTTTTGACTTTTATGGCCCTTTGGGCCTAAAAAGTCGTTGGATGGAAACTTTTCTGCGTATTTGAAACAACGTTTTCGTTAAGCCAGACGAACAGAGGGAGTTTACTCACTCTGTCGTGGCGAGAAAAGGTCGAATATAATTCAACCTTTTTTTAGTTTCCTTCTGGAAACGCGCTCCGTTACACTTCGCTTGCCGGCCTTCCAGGCCGGGTAAAACGAAAATCCGACAACGCTTTGCTGTCGGATTCTCGTTTTACTGGGTGCAACTGGAAACCTATATATGGTTGGAAATACCTAACTGGAAACCTAAGTGCGGATTAGGAATGCGCACGGGGATACGCAGGTGCGGTGGTATTTATTTAGGGATTTCTATGTGGAAGGTGGTTCCTTTTCCTAGTTCGGAATGGGAAACGTAGATTTTTCCTTTGTGATACTCGGTCACTATGCGCTTGGCCAGTGAGAGACCCAAGCCCCAACCGCGTTCCTTGGTGGTGTAGCCGGGATCAAAGACGCTCTTCCATGAGCTCTTGGGAATGCCCTTACCTGTATCGGTTACATCAATGGTGACATAATTCTTATCCTCCAAGAGTTTGATGGTAAGCGTACCGCTGCCACTCATGGCATCCACGGCATTCTTGCATATATTCTCTATAACCCATCCGAACAGAGAAGCGTTCACCTTGGCATTTACCGGCGGATTGGGAAAATCACGCACAAACTTCACAGTGGCTGGAGAACGATGCTCCACGTAACCTATTACGTTTTCAAGCACACCTACCATATCTTCCTGGACCGGCTCCGGCATGGAACCCACTTTTGAGAAACGCTCTGCCACCATCTGCAGACGGTCCACATCCTTTTCCATCTCTGCTATCAACACATCATCATACTTGTCCTTGAGCAGTTCCGTCCAAGCCATAAGTGAAGATATAGGCGTACCCAACTGATGTGCGGTCTCCTTGGAGAGCCCCACCCATACACGGTTCTGCTCCGTTTTCTTGAAACTGAGCAGTGCGAATATGGCTATCAGCACAAACAGCATTACCACACCCATCTGTATATAAGGATATACGGTAAGGCGGTTCAGCAGCAGAGACTCATCAAAACATACCTCATTATAGACTGATTCATCCTGCTCATCATAGAAAATCTTTATGGAATTGCCCAGTTGGCGCATACGCTCCACGTAACTGTTCAGATAAGCCAAAGTATCAGCTTTGCGTATCTCTATGTTAAGGTAGCTCCTTATCTCATTCTTCTCATCCACCACAATCACGGGGATGGTCTTGTTACCGCTTATTACAGCAAGCACAAGGCTCAAGTCTGTGTTCTCATCGGCATCATCAAGTGAACGGTATGCCTCAGCAAACAGTTCCATCTTGGAATGCTCCTCACGTGACAGGTCCTTGACCAAAGACTGCGATACGAACAGTGAAATGAATGCTATTATGATGGCTACGACAATAAGTATTGTCCTTATCCGCTTGAACTCCTTGAATTTTCTCATCTGATATTGCCGCTCTTTTGGGGTCGGCAAAGAATAAACGGATTATCCGGGCGGATATTGTACCCGATACTTAAAGACGGAACAGAAGGCGTGCGTTCACGTTTGTTTTTTCTACCACCTGCTCAATAGTACATCCATACACTTGCGCCATCATGGCGGCGGTATTAACTATGTATGACGGCTCATTGCGTTTACCTCTATAAGGTACAGGCGGCAGATAAGGACAATCCGTCTCCAACACCACCCGTTCCATAGGTATGAGAGGCAATACCGAAGGCAATGTTGATTTCTTATAGGTGAGCACACCGCCTATCCCGAACATGAATCCGCTGAACTCCATAAGTGCGGCAGCCTCATCGGCCGAACCTGAAAAACAATGGAACACACCTCTCAGGTTACTGTCCCTGTAATGAGACATTACTTCATACAGTTCACTAAAAGAATCTCTGGAATGTATTACAATAGGCAGGTCAAACTCAATAGCCCACTCTATCTGGGTACGGAACGATTCTATCTGGTCATTCAGACGGCTCTTATCCCAATAAAGGTCAAGCCCCGTCTCTCCTATCCCTATATACTGATGCTTACCGCCTTCCATCTGATCCTTGTCAAGAAGCGCTTTCAGCCCATCCAGCTGACTATGGAAATCATCCGCAAGATCCTCCGGATGCAGTCCTATCATAGGGCGGCACAAATCAGACCACGTACTGCACACACGCATCAGTTCCGGAAGGGTTTCCGGATTGACGCACGGCATGAGCAGATACTCCAGCCCGGCATCACGTGCCCTGCCTATAACATCTGGCAGATCATCACGGAACGCCTCATCATAGACGTGACAATGAGTGTCAATCAGTTTCACCCTTGCGGTAATAATAAATCAGGCCGTATTCACGGCAGGCATTAAGTTTTTTCTCTCCTTCCAGATCTGAGAAATAGCTCTCTATGGAGTTCCATACCTCAAGTATAACCTCATCTATCTGCGGACGCATAAGTGATACCACCATAAGGCTTTCCTCAGTAAGCTGACGTAATCCGCACTGCTTGTCATAGAGTTCCTTGAAGAGGTCATAATGCACCACAACCTTTGCAATAGTAGGATTATAGATAGGAATTCCACCCTTGTTTGTCCTGGCTTTCTCACCCTGAATGGTGTTCTCACAACAGCGTATTACCGCAATGTCACTTGACAGATCCGGCAGTTCGCCTGAATCCTGGGGAATAGAGTAATATTCCCGGTCTGCAGGCTTTATCTCACCACGCTTGACACACAGATTAAAAACCGTCAGGAAATGCGACACATACATCTTGGTATTCTTAAGCCTATCCTGATATGCATCTGACTTGGAGTAATTTACCTGTGATTCAAGAGATTTCACATAACGTTCAACCGCCCCTTTGAACTGTTGGAGTTTAGTTTCAGCCCTGTTAAAGAGATCCGGTGACAATACCGGGGCATAATAATCACTGTTTCTCATCTTGTTGATGGCTGTCTCTAAGGAACGGATCCTGGCCTGGTCAGTATTGGGTAATCTTCTGTATGGCATGACAAGATATGGATATTAAAGGACTCTGTTCATTAGACTTGAGGCATACTCCTTAAGAGCCTGCTTACGTGCTTCCGGCAGGCTTACGCTGTCAAGCTTGGCCATAGCCTCAGCAAAATATGAGCGTATCAGTTTTTCTGAAAGTTCTTTTACACCGACAGCATCATAAATGGCACGCACAGCGGCAATCTTTGCCTCCGCATCAGGGCCGTCATACGCAGCCCAACGGTCCAGTTCTGCCTTCTGAGCGGCATTGGCAAGCAGGTACGCGTTTATATAAAGGTATGTCTTCTTGTTGCAAAGTATATCTCCGCCTATCTTCTTGCCGAACACGGCCGCATCACCGTAAACATCAAGCAGGTCATCCTGAAGCTGGAATGCTATACCCACCTTCTCACCAAACTCATAAATAAGAGCGGCATCTTTATCCGATGCACCTCCAAGAACGGCACCCATCTCAGTGCAGGCAGCCAGCAACACAGATGTCTTAAGACGTATCATCTCAATATACTCAGCTTCAGTAACATCATCACGGGTCTCAAACTCCATGTCATACTGTTGCCCTTCCATGATACCGGTAAAGGTCTCATTTGCTATCTCAAGAATCTTCCTGATATCCTTGTCCGATGCCTGGGCAAGATAACGGTATGCCAGGACAAGCATTCCGTCACCGGAAAGGATTGCCGCATTTTCATTCCATTTCTTATGGACAGTGGCATTTCCGCGACGCAAGTCAGCCTTATCCATAAGGTCATCATGCAGCAGGGTAAAATTATGGAAAATCTCCATCCCGGCAGCTGTAACATAAACCCTTTCAACATCATCGGCATACATATTGTAAGCCATGATAAGGAATGTAGGACGTATCCGCTTGCCCCCAAGTGAAAGGACATACCTTATGGGAGCATACAATTCATCCGGTTCACGTGAGTAGTCCAGCGTCTGAATATAACGCTCAAAACTCTCCTGTATTTGCTGTACTGTTTTCATCAATTGCGAAATTAACAAGTTGTCCTGAAATAACACAACAAAACGAATATAAAAATGCGAAGAGACCGGAAACGGCCTCTTCGCATCATATTCTTATATCCCGACAAATCAGTTAAGACGGAAGTTTACAGGCACTGAGTATTTTACACGTACCGGTTTACCGCGCTGATAACCAGGCTTCCAGTTAGGCATTGTAGAAATAACTCGCAGAGCCTCCTTGTCAAGTGACGGGTTAACACCCTTAACAACCTCCGGATCAACTATCTTACCATCCTTGTTAACCACGAATGATACGATTACACGACCCTGGATATTGTTATCACGGCAGATGGCCGGATACTTGATGTTCTTCTTGAGATACTCCAAGAGTGCGTTGATACCACCGGGGAACTCAGGTGCATCCTCTACAACCATGAATATCTCCTCCTCTTCAGGCTCCGGCTCAACCTCAATGTAATCAACCTCATCCAGGTCAACCCATTCAACCTGATCCTCTGTTGAAACCATGATATCCTCCTCAATATCGGCATCATCATCAACAATCTTGATAATATCGGCTTTAGCAACAGCTGCAGGTGGGGGCGGTACGGTTTTCTTTTCAGGTAAAGTGATAGGAACCATCTCCTCTGTTATGGTAGTTTCTCTGGCCATATACAGATCAGAGTTGTCCTCCACCTCTCTCTCGGTCCACTCCAGCGCCACAAACATGACCGCCAGAGCCATAACGAATCCAATCAGGATTGAGGTTCCTTTACCCCTCTCGAGATCGGCTTTTTCAGACTTCTTGATTTCCATAATTATTGTTTTTTAATTTTTGGCACTTTTATTATCATCGGGCAAAAATACTAATCTTTTTTCATCCTCAATAACAAAAGGCCTTATTTGTGTTTTTTTAAGAATCTATTTCCATAAAGATTCTACTCAACAAGGCTCTCTCTTATCCTTGCTTCTATCCCGTAAACGAGACTTTATCTGAAATACGTCTTCTTTTTTGAAAAAAAACTATGATCGATGTTTTTCTTTAGGTGCCCGTGTACTGATTTCCCCTTAAATAACGTTATTGTTATACCATTTTATTGTAAATTTGTTCCCAATGAAATTATACAGAAAGATTCTGCTATGCTGCTTTGCGGCAACAATAGCTGCCAGCACTGTCCAGGCCCAGACCCAAGAGAGCTCATTTGAGTTTCTGAGACTGCCCGTATCTGCCCACAGCTCTTCACTTGGCGGACATGCCATCTCATTGGCAGAACCTGACCTTTCCTTATTTATACAGAATCCTGCTCTGCTATCAGTTGTTGACAATATGACACTTGGGCTTAACGTGATGACATGGTTTTCAAATACCACCATTGCCGGAGCGCAGTTCTGCAACATCTTTGACGAACGTTCACGATATGCTTTCAATGCCAGATACGTAAGCTATGGCAAGATGCCTGAGACCGCTCCCGACGGGACAAGGACAGGAACCTTCCGGGCTAAAGACATGGCGGTAGGAGCCACTTACTCATACATGCTTACTGACAATCTGAGTGGAGGACTAACTGGTAATTTCATCTGTTCCAGATATGGTTCAATGACATCCGTTGCCATAGGAGTTGACCTTGGCCTGTTTTATTCAATCCCAGACCAGGGAATTACACTGGCAGTTGCAGCCACAAACTTAGGCGGTCAGATCAAGGCGTTTGAGAACACCTTCCAGAAACTGCCTTTTGACCTCACGGCCAGTGTGTCATTCCGTCTCAGCCATGCTCCGTTAAGATTCACTGTCTCCATGGACAATCTGACCCACTGGGACAAATCAGATTACTATTTTACCGATGATGAAAGATCCGGATTCGGAGAGATTCTTAAGAGACACATATCGGCCGGAATTGATTTTATGCTAACAGACCGGTTCTACATAGCTGCCGGACTCAATCTGCGTAACAGGGCTGAACTTGCCGGTGAAGGAAGCAAAGGACTCACCGGCATAACCTTAGGTACAGGGCTCAGGATAGGACGTGCCATGTTTGACCTCTCTTACGGCAAATACCAGGTATCAGAATCATCATTAATCTGCAATTTCGCATTCAACTTATGAAAAAGATAATCATTGCCATGGACGGCCATTCATCATGCGGTAAGAGCACCATGGCCAAGGCACTCGCCAAGAAGATAGGATATACCTATATAGATACAGGTGCCATGTACCGCGCCGTGACACTGTATGCCATGCGCCGCGGATTCATAGGCAAAGACGGCATTGATGAGGAATCACTCCGCAGGGAACTACCTCAGATAAATATCTCGTTCGGCCATGACAGCGAAGGATTGCAATACACCATACTCAACGGAGAGAACGTGGAGCGCCAGATACGCGGCATGGAGGTATCGGGCAATGTCAGCCCCATATCAGCCATAGGATTTGTGAGGGAAGCTATGGTTGAACTGCAGAGAGAGATGGGTAAGACCGGAGCCATTATCATGGACGGCCGTGACATCGGAACCACCGTATTCCCAAACGCAGAACTTAAGATTTTTGTAACGGCAAGTGATGAAATCCGTGCACGCCGCCGTTTTGATGAACTTACAGTCAAGGGAGAAAGCCCTGTATATGAAGAGGTTCTCAAGAACGTACGCGAGCGTGACTACATAGACTCGCACCGTGCGGTATCACCACTACGCAAGGCTGATGATGCCATCGTGCTTGACAACAGCAACATGACATTTGAGGAGCAGGACCAGTGGCTCATGGAACAATATCTCAAAGCTGCAAAAGACTAAAAACGATGCGCGTTGAGATTGACAACGAATCAGGATTCTGCTTTGGAGTGCTCTCTGCCATAAACAAGGCAGAGGAGGAACTGCGCAAGGGTGATGAACTATATTGCTTAGGTGATATCGTTCACAACGGCATAGAATGCAGCCGCCTGCAGAAACTCGGCCTCAAGACAATAAACCACGATGAATTCAAGGATTTATGTAAGGCCAGAGTCCTGTTGCGCGCCCACGGAGAACCTCCATCCACCTATTCAACCGCCACCAAGAACGGCATTACACTGATTGACGCCACCTGCCCTGTGGTGCTCAAGCTCCAGCAGCGCATCCACCGTCAATATCAGGAACTTGACCCATCCACACAGCAGATCATCATATTCGGCCAGAAAGGCCACGCTGAGGTATTGGGTCTGGTAGGACAGACCGATGGCACCGCCACCGTTATTGAATCAATAGATGAAATAGAACGTATTGACTTCAAAAAGGACATATTCCTCTATTCACAGACTACAAAATCAGCATCCAGCTACAACCAGCTTATTGAGAAGATTGCGGAACGTGTTCCATCTGACCGCAAGTTCATTCATAACAACACAGTATGCGGACAGGTGTCACACCGTCGTGAGAACATACGTGAGTTTGCCATCCGACATGATATAATACTTTTCGTATCGGGGCGCAAGAGTTCCAACGGCAAGGTGCTGTTCAATGAATGCCTGAATGTAAACCCCAAATCATATATGATTGAAGGTAAGGAGGATATCGTTTTCAAATGGCTTGATGGAGTGGAATCTGTGGGAATCTGCGGTGCTACTTCTACGCCTAAGTGGCTTATGGAGGAGTGTAGAGATTATATTCTTTCAATTGAAAATTGAAAATTGAAAATTGAAAATTGAAAATTAATATATTTGCGTAAATTACTAACCTAATTATATTAACCTTATGAGTTTGAAATACAATGAAATCGGCAAGACCGGAATGAAAGTGGCCCGTCTGGCATTTGGCGCATCATCACTTGGCGGAGTCTTTCATGAGATTAATGAGAAAAAAGCGATTGAGGCTGTATTTACGGCAGTTGACAACGGTCTGAACTTTATTGACGTATCACCCTACTACGGCCATTACAAGGCTGAGACAGTGCTTGGCAAGGCACTCAAGGAGATTCCGCGCAGCAAATACTTCCTTTCCACCAAGGTGGGCCGTTACGGCAAGGACGGTGTGAACACTTGGGATTACAGTGCCAAGCGTGCCACTGAGAGCGTCTATGAGAGCATGGAACGCCTCAATATTGACCACATAGACCTTATCAATGTTCATGACATTGAGTTCCAGGCTGCCCTGCCTGGCGGCTTGCAGAAGGTGGTCGATGAGACCCTACCCGCACTGGTAGAACTGCGTGAAAAAGGCATAGTAAGCCACGTAGGTATTACTGACCTACAGCTTGAGAACATCAAGTGGGTGGTTGACCACGCCCCCGCCGGAACAGTTGAGAGCATCCTCAATTTCTGCCATTTCTGCCTGAATGATGACAAGCTCAATGATTATCTGGGCTACTTTGAGCAGAAGGGAATAGGCGTAATCAACGCATCACCCCTGGCCATGGGCCTACTCTCCGAGCGCGGAGTTCCGGACTGGCACCCCGCACCCAAGCCGTTGGTTGAAGCCTGCGCCAAGGCGGCACAGCACTGCAAGGCTAAGGGAACGTCAATTGAGAAACTGGCCGTTCAATACTCATACAGCAACCCGCGAATAGCAACAACACTTTTCAGTTCAGCAAATCCGGCCAATGTACTTAAGAATATTGAGGTGGTGCAGGAACCGCTTGACTGGGATCTGGTATTTGAGGTTCGTGAAATCATAGGCAGCCAGCAGAGGGTTACCTGGTGCAACTCATAATGAAAATCATTGATACACACTCGCACCTTTGGCTGCGACAGGACACCGTTGTAAACGGATATCCCATACGCACCCTTGAGAACGGGCGCTCCCTGTTTATGGGTGAGGTGCGCCAGATGGTGCCTCCGTTCATCATTGACGGGCGCAACACCGCAGAGATATTCCTCTCAAACATGGACTATGCCCAGGTAACGGCAGCCGTTGTGGTGCAGGAGTTCATTGACGGCTTGCAAAATGAATATCTGGCCGATGTACAGAAACGTTATCCTGACCGTTTCATTGTATGCGGAATGGCCGATTACAGGCTGCAGGGATGGTTGGAACAGGCCAAGCAGCTTATAGCACAGGGGTTCAAGGGCATTGCCATACCGGGGCATCGACTCCAGACTCCTCAAGGCCGTGTAAGCCTCACCTGTCCGGATATGATAGAGATGTTCCGTCTTATGGAGCAAAAGGGAGTGTTCTTATCCCTAACCCTTGAGGATGGAGCAATCCAGGTACCTGAGGTTGAAGAGGTAATCCAGGAATGCCCCGACCTTAAGATTGCGATAGGTCACTTTGGAATGGTAACCGAACCCGGATGGATGGAACAGATACGCCTGGCCAGCCACAAGAACGTGATGATAGAGTCAGGTGGCATAACATGGCTTTTCAACGATGAATTCTACCCGTTCAAAGGGGCAGTCCGGGCTATTCGTGAGGCAGCCGACGAGGTTGGCATGGACAAGTTGATGTGGGGATCAGACTACCCCCGCACCATCACCGCCATCACATATCGGATGTCATACGATTTCATACTTAAGACAAATGAACTGACGGAGCAAGAGAAGGAACTGTTCCTTGGCATGAACGCCGTAAAGTTCTACGATATCAACACTGAAATAGATTTACCTTACATTAAAAACATGTCAGAATGAGCAATAATCAGAAATCAAAGACCTTTACCGTTGCACTGTCAATGGTAATCTGCCTGTTTTTCCTTTGGGCAATCAGCAACAACCTGCTGTCATCGGTTGTCAAAAAGATGATGACACTGTTTGATATAGACCAGGCCAAGGCAGAGTTTGTGGAGACCTCATATTGGTTTGCCTATTTCCTGTTCCCCATACCTATAGCCATGTTCATGAAGCGTTTCAGCTACAAGGCCGGCATAGTATTGGGACTGCTTATAGCCGCTGTAGGCGGACTGCTGTTCATGCCCGTAACACGCATGCACAGTTTTCCGCTTTACCTGTGCGCATTCTTTATCGTGGCCATAGGCATGTGTTTCCTTGAGACTGCCGCCAACCCTTACGTGACAGAACTGGGTGACCCCGCCACGGCACCGCGCCGCCTCAACCTTGCCCAGGCATTCAACGGACTGGGAGCATTCATTGCCGCCATGTTCCTTAGCAAGATCATTCTGGGCACCGAAGCCACCCGCACTGCTGAGCAGGAGATTCACACATTCCGCATGACATACGCCATATTCGCCATAGTGCTCATAGTCATTGCGGTGGTATTCATCTTTACCCACCTGCCCCGCATACAGGCAGAGGATGCCGATGACAGCAACACCAAACTTATATCATTCAAGGTTCTCAAACGCAGCCACCTGCGCAACGGCGTAATAGCCCAGTTTTTCTACAACGGAGGCCAGACTGCCGTCAACAGCCTGTTCCTGGTGTATTGCATCAACTATGTGGGCATGACCAACAGCCAGGCCACCACATTCTTCGGGTTCTACATGCTGTTCTTCCTTTTAGGCCGATGGGTAGGCACCACACTTATGGTCAAGTTCCGCCCGGAGAACATGCTGGTTTTCTACGGTATTGCCAATGTGCTGCTCTGCGTAGTAGTATGCATAGTAGGCGGCAAGGCTGCCGTATATGCCATGATGGGCATATCATTCTTCATGTCTATCATGTACCCCACCCAGTTTTCACTGGCACTCACCGACCTCAAGGGTGATACCAAGAGTGGTTCGGCATTTCTGGTTATGGCAATTGTGGGTAACTCCATACTGCCATTACTTACTGCATATGTACAGAAGTCCATGTCCAACCCCAATATAGCATACTTAATACCGCTGGTTTGCTTTGCGGTTTGTGCTTGGTATGGGTGGAAAGGACACATAGTCAAGGACTAATTGAAAATTGAAAATTGAAAATTGAAAATTGAAAATTGAAAATTGAAAAACAAATAAATGAGACAAATAAGAATACCCGAACAGGGTAAAATGATAGTAGAGGAGGCCCAGAAGCCGCAGGCCGGTCAGGGTGAAGTGCTCCTCAAGATAGGATACGTAGGATTTTGCGGATCAGACCTTAACACATTCCTGGGCCGCAACCTGATGGCCAAGGAGGCAGTCATTCCCGGTCACGAGATAGGAGCTACCATTGAGAGCGTAGGCCCTGATGTACCCGATATCCTTAAGCCCGGTATGACAGTAACGGTCAATCCTTACACCAACTGCGGACATTGCGCCGCATGCCGCAGCGGCCACCCAAACGCCTGTGAGTTCAATGAGACATTAGGCGTTCAGCGTGACGGAGCGATGCGTGACTACATGGTATTGCCTTGGACAAAAGTGATTCCGGCACCTGGCATAGCACTGCGTGACTGCGCTCTGATTGAGCCTATGAGCGTAGGTTTCCACGCCGTTTCACGTGCAAAGGTTACTGATTCTGATACAGTGCTGGTATTTGGTTGCGGAATGATTGGCGTAGGTGCAATTGTACGCGCTTCCCTGCGCGGCGCCACCGTCATAGCCGTGGATCTGGATAATGAGAAACTGGCTCTGGCCAAAAGGCTCGGAGCAAGCTACACAATAAACTCAAAGGAACAGGATTTACATACTGAATTAACCGGATTGACCAATGGATTGGGCCCCACCGTAGTGGTTGAGGCCGTAGGTAGCGTACCCACATATCAGGCTGCCATTGATGAGGTAGCATTCTCCGGGCGTGTAGTCTGCATAGGCTACTCCAAGAATGACGTAACCTTCCATACCGGCCTCTTTGTAAAGAAGGAGATAAACATCCACGGATCCCGCAACGCCATGCCGTCAGATTTTGAGGCCGTAATACGCTATCTGCAGCGCGGCACCTGCCCCAAGGATGAGCTCATATCGGCTGTAGTAAAGCCCGAAGAGGCTCTCGCCGCCATGCAGAAGTGGGTGGAGGCCCCCGGCAAGGTCTTTAGAATTCTGGTCGAATTTAATTGAGAATTGAGAATTGAAAATTGAAAATTAACAAGCACCTGCGTTAAACCCGCGACATTAAAAAACGAGCGAAAAAATTTTCGCCCGTTTTTTACAATTTTCAATTTTCAATTTTCAATTCTCAATTTCTTCCGCATCCAGTGCCTTGATCTGGGCAAGCAGCTCATCGGCCTCCTGCTTGAGAGTCTCAATCTTGGCCTTGATGGCGTCAACAAAGCCGTTGCCGGTCTTGCTGGAAGCGTTCATGAAGCCCAGATTGTTCTCATAGGTCTGGATCTCGCTCTTTTTCTGCTCATACTGACGCTGCAGGCGCTCACGTGGTGAACCTGCGTCACGGGCTGCACCGCCACGCTGTGACTGGCGGTTACGCCTGGTGCTCACTGCACCGCCGAATGAATCAACCACGGCCTTGAATTCTGCAGCAATCTTATCCTTGGCCTTGAACGGTACGAATCCTATTCCGTTCCACTCATCAATGAGCTGCTGGATAGTCTGAGTGTCATCATCCGAAAGGTTTGCTGCATCAAAGGCCTTGAGTTTGGCAATGATCTCCTTCTTGGCTGCCAGGTTGGCGTTCTCCTCATGTTTCTTGGATGAGGTATTCTTGTCACGCTGCTCATAGAAATAGTCACATGCGCCGATAAATCGCTTCCAGATGGTATTGGTATATTTCTTCTGAACGGGACCTATCTCACGCCACTGTTTCTGCAACTCTGCCAGTTTATCACCGGTAGCCTTCCAGTCTGTACTCTCCTTGAGGGCCTCAGCCTGCTCACAGAGAGCGGTCTTACGTTCAAGGTTAGCGGTCATATCAGTCTTGGCCTGCTTGAAGAACTCACCCTTACGGCTGAAGAAAACATCACAAGCTGCGCGGAAACGCTCAAAAATCTTCTGGTTCTGCTTGGCGGGAGCAAAACCTATGTCTTTCCATTTCTTCTGCAGGGCCAGCACCTCCTGTGTCTTGTCATTCCAGCTCTGGAATGTGGTGAGTTTATCAAACTCAATACCCTCAAGAAGTTCACAGATAACAGTCTTCTGGTCAAGGTTCTCTTTCTCCTTCTCCTTAAGCTGCTCAAAATGCTGCTGGTGACGTTTGTTTATTACTGTCGATGCCGTCTTGAACCTGTTCCAGATCTCCTCTCTGGACTCCTTTGATACGGGGCCTGTCTCACGGTAATCCTGATGCAGTTTCTGGAGCTTGCGGAACGCAGCCACTATGTCAGCCTCATCGGCCAGTTTCTCAGCCTCCTCGCAGATGGCTATCTTGGCCTCCATGTTCTTCTTGAAGTCATACTCACGGAACTCGTTGTTGAGTTTCTGTATG
>CACYHN010000005.1 GCA_902774275.1 uncultured Bacteroidales bacterium | reverse complement strand
GAGTGAGGGGTTGCGGAATATTTCCACAAGGCGCTGCCAGTCGGGGAACTGGAAATCGGCCTTGAGGGCCTCGGTTACCGATGCAATAACCTTCTTCTCTACAGTGCCTGTTGACTGCAGGCTAACCAGCAGTGAGAGGTTATCATACGGAGCGTAGGCCTTGTCTATCACCTCATAATCAAAGGTCTCGGCCACAATCACGCCGCGGTCATACTTGCCGGTGTTGAGCGCATCGTTCAGAATGGCTGCCGGGAAGGCGCGGAATATGTTACCGCCGCCAAAATGCACCCATGTGGGAGCGTCGTGAGTCTTGCGGCGAACTGCTGTTATATCAAACTTGGGGAGCTCATAACCCTTGCTCTCCCACTCTGCGGCATTGAATCCGCCTTTTGTTATTTCTGTAAGTTTCATCTCTTTCTCAGTTTAGCGTTGACGCAAAAGGGTCGTTTGACTTTGCGTCAATCAAAGAATCCGGGTTGTTTGTATTCAATTCCAAGCTCGCGGTCAACGGTAGCCAGGATGCCCTGTACCTGACCCATGGCGAACATACGGCCCAGCAGGGTGTAACCTGCGTTGTGTCCGTGGCTTGACTCATCCATTATTCCGCCGGGCTCATCGGTAAATGTCATGCCGTGGTCAACACGCATCGGAAGAGCAGGGTTTTCCTTCTCAAATATGCGGCATAGCTCAATCAGGTCTGCACGTCCACCCAGGTGCGATGCCTCGGTAAAGTCACCGTTGGGGAATATGTGGCAAGAGCGCAGATGTACAAAGTGTGTGCGTGATGCAAACTTCTTAGCCATTTCTACAACATTGTTGTATGCTCCGGCCGATAATGAACCGGCGCAGAACGTGAGGCCGTTATGCTTGTTGGGCACTGCATCCAGGAACCACTGGATATCCTCCTCGGTGCGGACAATGCGCGGCAGACCCAGAACCTCAATCGGGGGATCGTCGGGGTGTACGCACATGTTCATGTTGTACTCCTCGCAGGTAGGCATGATGGCCTCCAGGAAGTATTTCATGTTGGCACGGAGCTGTGCCTTGTCAATACCCTTGTACAGGTTCAGGAAATCACGGAACTTCTGGATGGGAGCCTCGTCGTTCTCACTGAAGTTTCCGCTCACGAATCCCTGGGTCTTGATGATTATGGTCTCAACCAGCTTGTGCTCGCCCTCTGGGGTCATGGTCTTGGCCAGCTCATCGGCCTCGGCCAGAACATTACGGCCCTTGCCCCACCCCTCAGGGAACTTGAACTTGGCCCACTCCTCACGTGCGCCCGCACGCTTAAGTATATAGATGTCAAAGTAAGCAAACTCGGCGTAATTGAAATAGAGGTTGGTGGATCCGTTGGGGTTGATATGGAACAGGTCCGTGCGGGCCCAGTCCAGAACCGGCATGAAGTTGTCCGGACCGCCGTACTTGATGGTCTCCACCACCGGCAGACTCTCAACTACGCTCCAGCGCATTCCGTAACTCTCAATATATTCACGCAGATCACGGATTTTCTCACGTGTCCACACCTGACCAAGAGGTACATCGTGCAGAGCTGTCACGATTCCCTCAACGCCAATCTGCTTAAGCATGGCAAGGGTAATCTTATCCTTCTTGCCAAACCAACGCCATGTTCTTTCCATATCTTATTTTGGTTATGTAATTTCAGTGTCAAAGATAGTGCAAGCCGAGAGGAGAAAAAAGAAGTTTACTTATTTTTTATCCCGAGGCGTAGCCTATCTTCACGCGGAGCGTAAAGATAGTGCATTTTTTTGAGCCTTCGGTCACCCCAAAACTTAACTTTCCATTATTATACGACTATTAAATATGAACACCGCGAAAAACAACGCCAAGGTTAGAAACTCCATAGTTTACAAATAAGCAAGTTAAGTTAAAAAGATGAATCAGCGATAAATTTTGTTTATCGCTGATTTTCTTTATGTTAACTATGTTTTCAAAATCAGCATTTTGTTAAGCATTATGTTAACGGAGTATAAATAATTAACCTCTCGCTTAACTTCCGCCCGCTTTTTGACTCTTATATTCGGAAGCCGCAAGGAAACGGGTTCACAAAACAAAAACGAATTAGTAAAAACAAAAAAATAAGAATTATGAAAAAGACTATCTTCGCTGCCGTTGCAGCACTGTTCATCAGTTTCGGAGCAAACGCTCAGAGTGTTAACGCAAATGAGGCTACCGTAGCCGACGTAGTTGCAGAACTCAACCAGGCCGACGCCCTCCAGTTCATCCCCATGTATCAGAAGATGCTCGCCGACATCGAGAATGTATGCCGCGCCGACATCAACGACGAGACCAAGACCGCAAAGATCGAGGACCTCAAGGATGAATATACCGAGAAGTTCAGCGCAGTACTGGTTACAGCTCAGAACGAGGTTGCCATCAACAGCATTCCGATGGAGTACATAAACAACCGCGTAGAAAAGTAATAAGACACAATATAAGATTTTCATAAGTTTAGGGTTAAAAAGTACAAACAGCCTGACCGTGAGGTCGGGCTGTTTGGTTTAACAAAAGTGCCGAAAGCTACAGATGCTTCCGGCACTTTTATTCAATTAGAAAAAGGTTTCTACTTATTACTTCAGAGCGTAATAGTTCTCCTCTTCTCCTTCGGTAACATTGATTTTGTCTTCACGGAGTAACCATCCGAGTCCCAGATAAAACTCTTTGTCCTTCAGTTTAGTTGCCTTTTTAATTTCCTTCTGTGAAAGGGCGTTCTTACCCTCAAGTGCGCGCCAGATCATACCAGCGTATTCGCCTACCATTTCGTTCATGATTATATGTGTTTTAAAAATCGCCGCGAAATTACATATTTTTACAACACATTATACCCAAAAGTGACCGTTTTTCTTTTAAAACAATCACTTTTGAGTATATAAACTGTATAATTGCAAAATATACCTCACATTATCAGGCGTTGTACTCAAAATGAGGTATAGGTTGCAATTTGAAAAGATTCTTTGCGTGCTTATCGTCTATTGAAGCCTTGATCTTGGGATCGTCACATACGCCGGTACGGATATATCGGTCCAGAACAGCATATGTAAAGCCCAGGTTATCCTCATCACTCTTGCCACTCAGACCATCTGACGGAGTCTTATCCACCAAGTCAATAGGCAAACCCAGTTCACGGCCGACAGCCTTAACCTCAGCAACGGTAAGACCGCCGAGAGGAGCAAAATCGCCGGCAGCATCACCGTAACGTGTTGAATACCCCACCCAATCCTCAGACAGATTGCAGGTATTAGCCACGCGGCCGTTCATAGACTGCGATATTGCATAAAGCGTGGTCATACGCAGACGCGGCGGCATATTGATAATGGTCTGACGGCTTATCTCAATACCATCGGGAGCAAGCTGCTCTCCGATTGTATTCACCAGAGCATTGTATGTATCGGCGATATTCACATTGAAGTATCGGATGCCAAGATGTTTTATCAGCATCATGCTGTCCGATATATCCTTCTGCACGCCGTTAGGCATAGTCACGCCTATCACGCGGTCACGCCCCAGAGCCTCTACGCACAAAGCAGCAACAGTGCTGCTGTCCTTACCGCCGGAAATACCAATAACGGCATTACAACCCTTTCCGTTAACCTCAAACCAGTCCCTGATCCACTGAACCACCTGGTTCTTCACCTCTTTGGCATCAAATGTTTCCATATTTGAAATTTAAAAAGAGACGGCTCCGAATGACGCCGTCTCTTTTATATTCGGTTTCTGATGATTATTCCTCGTCCAGAGGTTTCATATTGGTATAGACGTTCTGAACGTCATCATCCTCATCCAGGCGCTCCACGATCTTGTCGATGGTCTCACGCTGCTCGGGAATTACATCCTTAAGGTCATTGGGGATGCGGGTGAACTCAGCAGCCTTAACCTCAAATCCGTTCTCCTCAAACCACTTCTGGATTGCGGCGTATGACTTGGGATCACCGTACAGGGTTACCTCGTTCTCCTCCTCGTCGATATCGTACTCCTCCTCTATGCCAAGGTCAATGAGCTCCAGGATCAGGTCATCCATATCGACACCGTCCTTAAGGGCGATGGTGAACTGACACTTGTGGCTGAAAATAAAGTCCAGGCTGCCGCTGGTGCCCAGTGTGCCGCCGAACTTGGTGAATACTGAGCGTACGTTGGCAACGGTACGGGTGGTGTTATCGGTCAGGGTCTCAACGTAGATGGCGATTCCGTGGGGGCCATAACCCTCATAGTTCATCTCCTTGTAGTCCTTCTGGTCCTGGTAGCTATGATGGCACGCAGTGTAGAGTTGTTGTCCGGATCCGGACCGCCAGCCTTGACAGCAATGGCAATCTGTTTGCCTATGCGGGTAAATGTCTTAGCCATGTTGCCCCAGCGTTTCAGCTTGCGGGCCTTTCTGAATTCAAATGCTCTTCCCATTGTTATAATCTATTTAAATTTGTTTCCATTAAAATCTTATATCCTCTTTTCTCCTCTGTTTTCATTGTTCCTCAGTCAAAATGGACCTCCATTATTCCCTCAAAACAATAAAAACAGAGGAAAAAATAGCCCATAATCTCCTTAATGGAACAAATTCAAACAGATTATCTATTTTTTGTTATTATCTCAACTTTGCATCGAGTTTGCTCTGCATTGCATTGATCATGTTGTTCATAACCTTATCAATGCGGGCATCATTAAGGGTCTGGCTCTCATCCTGCAGCAGGAAACTTACAGCATAGCTCTTCTTGCCAGCCTCCAGGTTCTTACCCTCATAGACATCAAACAGGGTAACCTCCTTAAGAATCTTGTTCTCAGTCTGGTAAGCCAGTTTTTCAATATCGCTGAACTTGACGCTCTTGTCAACCAGCAGGGCCAGGTCACGGCGAACAGCCGGATACTTGGGCAGGTCAGTGAAGCTGGTCTTGACCTTACGGGTGGCCTTGAGCAACTCATCCCAGTTGATATCGGCATAATAAACAGGCTGCTCAACATCAGTAGCCTTAAGCAGAGCGCGGACAACAAGACCCAGCTCAGCAACTGTCTTGCCTGAACGCAGCTTATAACGTAGACCGCAACTGTATATGGCATTGTCAAACTCCTCAATCTGGATGGCATTCTGTGCCAGGCCGATACGCTTGAACACGTTCTCAACATATGCCTTAAGCTCATATACTGAACTTTTCTCATCAGCATGAGCCCATGACCCCGATACACGCTGACCGGTAATCCAGAGGCCCAGGTGATAATCCTCAGAGTATGCACGCAGCGGATTCTGAGGCTCGCCGTCCTTACCCGGCTCCTTGAGCGCCTCACGCTTTACACCGTCAAAATAGTAGCACTTGCCGAACTCAAAGAACCTGAGGTCTGAGCTCTGACGGCGTATGTTGTGTGACAGACTCTCCAGTCCGCCGAATACCAGGTTCTCACGTAGCACGTTCAGATCAGCACTGAGCGGATTGATGACGCGAACCAGTTTCTCAGGCGGGCAGCACTCCAGACCGTCGTAGTAGGCGGCGCGGGTGAGCGAGTTGTTCAGGATCTCATTGAATCCGCAACCTACCAGCTGCTCTGATACCAGATCCTGCAGTTTGTGTGAGCGGTCCACCTCACCCTGAACGGTCAGGCTTGACTTGACAGACTTGTCAAAAGCTATGTTGTTATAACCGTAGATACGGAGAATCTCCTCCACTACATCACAAGGATGCTGAACATCAACGCGGAAAGGAGGAACAGAGAGTTTCATGCCGGATTTCTCATCGAAAGACTCCACTGTAATGCCCAGATTCTCCACGATACTCTTCATAACCTTACGGTCAAGAGTCTTGCCGATAAGACGGTCAGCGTAGTCAAACTCAAAGTCAATCTTGAAGTTCTCTATCTTGGAAGGATAAACATCCTTTATATCCATTGAAATGGTACCGCCGGCAAGTTCCTTTACCAGCATGGCAGCCTGCTTGAGTGCATACAGGGTGCCGTTGGGGTCAATACCGCGCTCAAAACGGAACGATGCATCGGTGCTGAGCTGATGACGGCGTGCGCTCTTGCGGATCCAGGTAGGATGGAAATAGGCGCTCTCCAGGAACACATTCTTGGTAGAGTCTGATATGCCTGACTCCAGGCCACCAAATACGCCACCCATACACATAGGCTCCTGAGTGTTGCAGATCATCAGGTCACGCTCGGAGAGCTTACGCTCCACACCGTCCAGAGTTACAAACGGGGTACCCTCCGGCATAGTCTTTACAACCACCTTGCCGCCCTTGATCTTATCTGCGTCAAAGCTGTGCAACGGCTGACCGTATGCAAACAGTATGAAGTTGGTGATATCTACGATATTATTGATGGGGTGCAGACCGATTGCTGTCAGTTTGTTCTTGAGCCAATCAGGACTCTCCTTAACGGTCACACCCTTGATGCTTACGCCTGCATAGCGCGGGCAAGCCTCGGTATTCTGAACGTCTATGTCTATCTTGAGATCCTGATTATCAACCTTGAAGCTGTCACAGTCAGGACGGTGCAGAGCGGTCTTGTAACCGTTCTGGAGCAGCCAAGCATAGAAATCGCGGGCTACACCCCAGTGTGAGCAGGCATCACTGTGGTTAGGAGTGATATCCACCTCAATCACAAAGTCTGACTCAAGATGGAAATACTCAGCGGCAGGAATGCCAGGAACGGCATCGGATGGAAGAACCATGATGCCCGAGTGGTCATTACCCAGACCCAACTCCTTCTCAGAGCAGAGCATTCCGAATGACTCAACGCCGCGCAGTTTTGAAGGCTTGATGGTAAAGCACTCATCGCCCTCATAAATCTTTGCGCCGATGGTAGCCACAACTACCTTCTGGCCGGCAGCAACATTGGGAGCACCGCATACAATCTGTACGGGATCTCCGCTGCCCTGATTAACTGTGGTTACATGCAGATGGTCTGAATTGGGATGCTCCACGCAGGTAAGAACCTCACCTACCACGATATCCTTAAGGCCACCTTTTACAGACTGGACCTCCTCTACTCCGTCAACCTCAAGACCTACCGATGTAAGGGCAGCAGCCACCTCATCGGGCGTAAGGTCAAAGTCAACATACTCCTTGAGCCACTTATATGAAACGTTCATAAAATACCTATTTCGTTTTCAAACCGCAAAGGTACTAATTATAATTGAGAATTGAGAATTGAGAATTGAGAATTACAAGCACCTGCGTAATATGATACGCACCGGATGGCTAATTTTCAATTCTCAATTCTCAATTCAAAACGGAACGTCACCGGAGTTGGGATAGGAATCCAGCGGATCTTCTGGCGGAATTGGCTCATCATTCATCTTGGAGCGTTTGACGCTACCCTTGCGGGCACCTGCAGCTACTCCACCAGTGCCGATATTGTCAAACAGGGCCAGATCACTCTGGAATGAAAGGCGCACATCACCCACTCCACCGTTACGATGCTTGGCTATGATAATCTCAGCTATGCCGTGCAGGTCATTGTGGTTATTATCCTCATAAATCTTATAGTACTCCGGACGGTGGATGAAGCAAACTATATCAGCATCCTGCTCAATGGCACCAGATTCACGCAGATCACTCAACTGAGGACGCTTGCCCTCATAGCCCTCACGGCCCTCAACACCACGGTTAAGCTGTGACAGGGCGATGATAGGAATATCCAGCTCCTTTGCTATACCCTTGAGGTTACGTGATATGGTGCTAATCTCCTCCTGACGGTTACCGAAACGGATTCCGCTGGCGTTCATCAACTGAAGGTAGTCAATGATGATGAGCTCCACCTGATGCTCCTGCTTGAGACGGATGGCCTTGGTACGGAACTCTGTGATGGAGAGTGAAGGAGTATCGTCCAGATAGATTGGAGCGTTCTGAAGAGCGTTGATCTTGCTGTCCAGGATATTCCACTCATATGGCGCCAAACGGCCGTCACGAAGCTTGTTACCTGGAATCTCACAAACGCTGGATATCAGACGGTTAACCAGCTGGACGTTACTCATTTCAAGTGAGAACAGAGCCACGGGATGCTGATTGTTTACGGCAATGTTCTTGGCCATGGAAAGCGCAAAAGCGGTCTTACCCATAGCCGGACGGGCAGCCAGAATGATAAGGTCTGATTTCTGCCAGCCTGATGTGATATTGTCCAGGTCATTGAATCCGCTGGCCAGTCCGCTCATACCCTCAGCGCGCTGTGCAGCCGTACGGATACGGTTTACAGACTCCTGCAGCACCACATCAATTGATGCAAAATCCTTCTTCACGTTGCGGTGAGCTATCTGGAACAGCTTGTTCTCAGCCTCACCCAGCAGTTCGGATATATCGGTAGTATCATCAAACGCCTGGGTCTGGATCTCACTGGTAAAAGTTATCAGTTCACGTGCCATAGCCTTCTGAGCAATGATACGTGCGTGATACTCTATATGGGCCGATGAGGTTACCTTTCCCGCCAGCTGCGTGACATAAAGCGGGCCACCGGCCTCCTCAATCGTACCGTTGCTCTTGAGCTGTTCAGTTACGGTAAGGATATCTATAGGGCGCTGATTGAGTGAAAGGTTTGCCACGGCCTCATAGATAACCTGATGACGGTGGTCATAGAAAGATTCTGCCTTAAGGATATCACTCACCTTAGGGAATGCATCCTGCTCTATCATCAATGCACCTATCACAGCCTCCTCAAGCTCAAGAGCCTGGGGCTGAAGGTGGTTAAGGACTATGCCGTCTGTATTTGTGCGTGTGCTACGCTGTCTGCTTCTAGAGTCTGCCATACGTTCTTTTCTTACGGATACAAAATTAGCGGTTTGCCCCTTGCTCCCGGCAAACCGCTGTCAATACTTATCCACGCGTTTTCAACAGTGAGCAATTGCTCAGAAAGTAAAGCTCAATGTTGCACCGAAAGATATATCACGCTGGGCAGTAAACATTATTGAAGGATTCAGCTTCACAGAGTTCAGTATGCCTGATGAATATGATATTTCATTATCAGCGGCATTCTGACTGTTGAATGTCCTTTCAACCCAGTTAAGCCGTTTCTTGCCCATCTTGGTAAACACACCGCCCAGACAAGCCAGCACGCCGGCTCCTGCCGTATATACAAAGAATGAGGGGCTCTGAGAATCGGCACCGGGTTCAAATGTCCAGATAGCAAATGCCAGGCATGCCACACTGTACAACCAGCAGGCTCCTCCTAAATTAAACAGGTTGCTGCCCGTGATATACGCATGATACAGATCATCGTCAAAGAATCTCTCATAATTACGGTCAGACAGATCTTCATTGTTATAAACCCAACGGAACCTGTCAGCATATCTGTAGATGGCACCTACTCCTTTCTGCTTAATCTCGTATGACCAATTGATGTTGTCCACATCAGCCATAGGAACTGAGACCATCTCTCCCTCAGTTGAACGCATTGAAACATCACCCACAGAATCCAGATTCAGCACATACCCTATTATCCTGCTTCCGTCCTTAAGATAAAGAGCGTTTGCAGACTGGGAGAATAATGAAGGAACATAGAAAAGCAAGAGCAACGCCATCATCAGACAGTGCTTTACGCCTCTATTTGTCAAGTAATTAAACCGTTCCATATCAACTTATTTATGCCATCTCACGCTGGCAGGTAAACATATCAGGAAATATGTCAGCAGGATTGTCTATCGGTGCACGGAACAAGCCATAAACCGTAGAACCTGAGCCGGACATTGCCGCATAGACAGCACCCATTGAATACAACTTTTGCTTTATATCAGCCAGAAGCGGATACTTGGCAAAGACCGTAGTCTCAAAGTCATTGAACACGCAATCCTTCCACTCAGCCACCGGACGTTTTATTGCATCGGCAAGCGGAATCTCAGGCTGTTTTGGCGTAAGCGATGCGTAAGCCTCTGCCGTGCTGACAGATACATCGGGCTTGACCAGCAGAATGGTGTAACCCTTTAGTGAGAGGCTGATAGGATTCAGTATCTCACCCCTACCCGTGGCCATAGCCGGAGTGTTGGATATGAAGAATGCGCAGTCAGAACCCAGACGTGCTGCATAACGCGCCATCATGCTATCACGCATACGCAGATTAAACCTGCGGTTCAAAAGCGATATCATGAACGCGCAGTCCGATGAGCCACCACCCAAGCCTGCTCCCGATGGAATATGCTTGTGCAGTTTGATATCAATTGACGGCAAGTCAAAATCCTGCTGCAGAAGCAGATAAGCCTTGACAACCAGATTATCGGCCGCCTTGAACGGAAACTCATTACCCGTCATCTCAAGTGAGCAGCATGGGATATCCTCCTTCTTGCGGAAAAGACGATGGTAAGGCAGGAAAACATCATCAGGCTGAACCAGAAGCCCAGCCTCAAGACGCTTACGCAACTGCGCCGGATCAAGCGGACGCATAGGCTTTACCTCCAGCGCATCCTGCAACAGCACCGGATAGAACACAGTCTCAATGTCGTGGTACCCATCATCACGTTTTGCCACGACATTGAGTCCTATGTTTATCTTAGCGTTCGGAAATGCTATCATCTCACTGCTTTTAATTACGACACAAACTTATATAAAATCTGCCTATTTCACAAATACATAATCACCCTACATTTACACAAACCTTTTCGTAACTTTGACGGTTGTAAAAAGAGGACTATGAAACAATCTGCAATCATACTAAGTGCCCTATTCTGCCTAAGCCTTAATGCCTGCGGACAGAGCAGCCCACAGCAGCTGGGCCAGCCGTTAGAGTGGCCTGCGGTGAATTACGGACAGGAGGTGTTTGTACATACCGGGTATGCCACGCTGTACAACCGCGAGACTCTGATTCCGGACTGGGTGGCGTATGAGCTTACGGCCGATGAGGCTAACCCGTCTAATCCGGAAAGAGGGAATGAAAGTTTCCGATGGGACCCTGAAACCAACGGCAGACGCACCGCCTACCGCGAGGATTACAGAAACAATGACGGCTGGCAGCGAGGTCACATGGTCCCCAAGGCAGACATGAAATGGTCCAGCCAGGCGTATGAGGAGAGCTTCTACATGAGTAACATCTGCCCGCAGAACGGCACCCTCAACAGCGGCGACTGGGCCACAACCGAGAACCTGGCCCGCCGAATGGCCAAGCGATACGGCAGTGTGTATATAGTATGTGGACCAGTCATCGGCACAAACAAATACGGCACTCTGGGAGACCACAAGGTTGTGATACCCGATGCATTCTTCAAAGCGTTCCTGATCAAGGCCAACGGCAAGTACCAGAGCATCGCAATGGTTCTACCAAACGAGGCCACACACCATCAGCCAGAGGATTACTGGTGTACTGTCAATGAACTTGAAACGCTGATAGGAATGGACCTATTCCCCGGCCTGGACGACAGCATTGAGGAAAAAGTGGAGGATTCCATAGACAGAACCATCTGGACGAGATAAAAATAATGCTATAAAGAAAGGGAGGCTCTGCGTAGAGCCTCCCTTTGTTATAAAGAATTGTTTCAGTTACTTATTGTCTTTCTCAACACCCTTGGCGGCGATACGGCCGGAGGCCATGCACTCGGTGAGGGCGTTACCGCCTAAACGGTTGCCGCCGAAGAATCCGCCGGTTACCTCACCTGCGGCATAGAGGCCGGGAATTGCCTTGCCGTTGGTATCCAGGACGCGACGGTCCAAATCAACCTTGAGGCCACCCATGGTGTGGTGAGTTGACGGAGCCAGCACGCGAATTGAGAGGTTTGCATCATCAATGTTATAGCTTGACTTGTCATACTGACCGTCAGCACCACGACGGGCGCTACCTATCAGACTAGTGGCGTGACGTTTGCCTACGCCCTCAGGCTCACGGCCATCCATTACAGCCATATCATACTCACGGATGCTGTTCTTGACAGTCTCGGCATCAAGCTCAATACCTAACTCCTTGAAGAAATCAGGCAGTTCTGATGCCCTGCCGCTCCAGTCACGTCCGTTGAAACGGCGCACAGGGGCTGCAGCTGCATTGGCGTTAGCCT
Organism: uncultured Bacteroidales bacterium; assembly: GCA_902774275.1. GTDB lineage: Bacteria > Bacteroidota > Bacteroidia > Bacteroidales > Bacteroidaceae > Colenecus. Next base: position 67,408 of record CACYHN010000005.1, on the reverse strand, counting down.
GGGTATTGCCACCAGGAGCACCGCCTCCGAATCCGCCAAAGCCGCCTCCGCCGCCGAAGCCGCCGCCACCAAAGCCTCCGAAGCCGCCGCCGAAGCCGCCAAAGCCCGGTGTGATGTAGAAGTAAACACCGCGTCTACCCTTAAGGTCTATTCCGTGTTTGAAGCCGTTCAATGAGAGTACATCACGCTCTGAGCACTCATCGACATAGCGTTTACCGGTCTTGGGGCTGATGAATATGGCGTTCTCTACACCGCCGAATGCGATTGCGCCATCGGCTATGTAACCCAGAGGCATGAGCTGTGTATAGCCCTCGCCCACTGTTGCGGCACCAACCTTCTCTGCCATATCAATACCGTCACCGCGCAGTGATGAGCGGTTGGTGGTACCGATGTTGGGTGAAAGATACTGGCGTGACCAATACTTATTGGTCTTGAGTACCTTCTGGATGTTTGCAGCATATCCGCCGGTAGCTATGATGACCCCCTTCTTGGCGTGAGCGGTAACCTCTGTGCCATCGGCCATCTTGGCCTTGACACCTGTCACGCGGCCGTTCTCGAATATCAGTTCATTGGCACTGGTCTCCCTCATCACACGGTTGTGCTTGCTGGCGTTGTTGACCACTGCCAGAGGAGCCATGACGTATGAGCCCCAGTTGCCTGAATAGCGCTCTGCAGTGCCGTCACCGTCAGCATCGGTAGTACAGCCGTTCATGGTGTTACCGCGATACCACAGGGCACCTACCAGAGTTGACTGGCTGTCACTGAAACCTACGCCCATCTGCATGAGCCAGGGCTTGAGCTGCTCACCTTCAACAACAAACTGCTTAACCAGGTCATAATCACCGTAAATCCACTCATCCTTGGCTGTGTTCTGACGTAGACCGCCATAGTAGGTCTGGAAGATATGCAGGTTGGTGGTTGAGAACAGCAGGAGCTGGTTCTCAGGCACGCCCTTCTGGAGTTGCGGCTCGGCATAATCCAGATAAGCCTTTATCTCTTTCTTGAGCTCCTGCAGTGTTGAGAGATACTCCTGATGTACACCATGCTTGGAAAGTTCCTCAATATCGCCGGCCACAAACTCATGGTCCTTATAGTATGATGCATCGAACGGAGCCTCACTCCAGCCATATATCACCTTGAGGTCATTTACGCAACCCACTGTGGCACGGACCTTATTATGCATCCTGCCGTCAAATCCCTTGGCGCTAGTGGCTTTAGGATTATTGATGTCCCATACCAGACTGTGGTCAACAGACTGATATACACCGCCCGATACAAGTGTATTACCACCCAGCTCAGCGTTCTTCTCAATGATAAGGACAGTGCTTCCGTCCTGGGCAGCCTGTGCCGCAGCGCAGAGGCCTGCACCACCGCCACCTACTACCACAACATCCCAGGTATCCTCAATGGGAGCACTCGGTGTACTTTTTACTGTATTATCAATAAAGGCTTTACGATTGGTTACGCCAGCCTGATCGGCAGCATCCAGAACAGCCTCCTTAAGACCGAAGCTTGACATTGTGGCGCCCGATACGGCATCCACATTAAGACCGTTTGCAGCAATAATCTTAGCCGGAAGTGTCTGCAGAGCCACATCACCCACATGAGCGGTCTCACGCTGCTGTCCTACGCGGATATCGGTAATACCTGTCTCACTGAAAGTGACACGGGCTTGAATCTGACCGCCGTAACCCTTACCACTGCCGGTATATGTGCCGGGAGTGAAACTTAGGGCTGCGTTCTTGGCTGGAACCGGCTTCTCACCACGGGCCTGGGCAAGAGCCAGATCTACGGCCTTCTTTACGGCATCCGATGAGTATGTGGCGCCTGTAACACCGTCAACATCGGTACTCTGAGCCTCAATAATAGGCTTGACAAGCGATTCATACGGTGAAGTGTACTGTGCATACGTAGAACCGTTGTCCTTGATGCTGATTGAAGAAATCTTATGACCCTTGATGGTCACGGTAGCAGTAATGGTACTCTCTACGTTAAGGGCATCGGCAGTATATTTGCCATTTGCCAACTGGGTACCGTCAGCAGGTGCGCCGCCTCCGCAGGCAGCCACCAACAAACTTAAAGCTGAAAAACAAACCTTAGATATTCTCATAATTTCAATTATATAATGTCAACTTTTTTAATTGAGAATTGAGAATTGAGAATTAATACTCTGAACCTGCGTTAACGCACCGGATGATCAATTTTCAATTTTTCAATTTTCAATTTTCAATTGATTTCAATGGCCACAGGCCATTGAAATCCCATGGTCCACGCCACTGAATCCCATGAACGCCAGAGCCAGCAGGCCGGCCGTAATAAGCGCAATAGCCATTCCCTCCATGCTCTTGGGAACACGTACACGGGCCAGCTGCTCGCGGATTCCAGCAAATATTATCAATGCCAGGGCGAAACCTATTGATGTAGCAATTGCATAAATTACACCGGTAAGCAGGTTAGGCTCAAGCCCCTGTGCATTATATACACCGTTTGCCACCATGATTGATACGCCCAGTATGCAGCAGTTGGTGGTGATTAGCGGCAGAAAGATACCCAGAGCCTGATACAGTGAAGGTGAAACCTTCTTGAGTATCATCTCAAGCATCTGCACCAGACCAGCTATCACAAGTATGAACACAATTGTCTGCAGATAGCCAAGATCCAAAGGATTGAGTACCCAATTCTGTAGTGCGTATGTAACTATCACGGCCACCGTAAGCACGAATGTGACAGCCACACCCATACCGGCAGCGGTATTGATCTTCTTGGAGACACCCAGGAACGGACAGATGCCCAGGAACTGGGACAGCACTATATTATTGACGAATATAGCCGAGATGAATATCAGAAAATATTCCATAGCGTTCAGGATTTACGGTTCTTTACTGAATTGACGATAGCCATAAGCAGGCCCAGGGTGATGAATGCTCCGGGAGCAAGCACAAACACCAGCATATTCATTGACTCCGGGAATATACGGTAACCGAATACGGCGCCGTTGCCCAGCAGCTCACGTACAAATCCAAGCAGTGTTAGAGCCACGGTAAAGCCGATGCCTATACCTATGCCGTCACAGATTGATGCCAGGACATTGTTCTTTGCGGCAAATGCCTCAGCACGTCCCAGAATTATGCAGTTTACAACGATAAGAGGAATGAAAATACCCAGCGTCTTGTAAAGGTCAGGAACATAGGCCTGCATGAGCATCTGGAGCAGAGTCACGAATGATGCTATTACCACTATATAACAAGGTATTCTCACACCGTCAGGAATGATGTTCTTAAGCAGTGATATGAACGTATTGGAACATATCAGCACGAACATTGTAGCCACACCCATTCCCAATCCGTTTACAGCCGATGTGGTTGTAGCCAGAGTGGGACACATTCCAAGCAGGAGAACAAAAGTGGGGTTCTCCTTGACTATTCCGTTTATTATTGTCTTGAAGTAGTTCATCGCTGCAATTGTTTAGTTCTGTGATGAAGCTCCGCTCACGGCATCGGCGGCAGTATATCCGAACAAGGCCTTATAGGCGGCGTTCACTGCACGCAAGAATGCCTTAGAGGTAATTGTCGATGCTGTGATGGCATCCACATCACCTCCATCCTTACTTACAATCATCATATCATCACCGGGGTTCATTCCAATGATATTGTGGTTACCGGGCTTGCCGGGAGCACCCAGCAAGACATCTGCCACACCAGACTGCTCCTTTTCCTCAGCACTTGCCTGGCGGAACCAGCCGTCAGCCTGAGCACCCAGTCCCGGAGTCTCACTGTGCTCAAGCACCGTGTAACCCAGAATCTTACCCTCGGGATCAAATCCCACCATCACCTTAAGAGCACCGCCGAATCCGTTCTTGTCAGTAGATTCAACGGCTGTACCTATCAGGTTACCGTTCATGTCATTCACGCTATGGAACACGAACCCGTCCTGCTCCACGGGGTTATCGACCGTAAACCGGATATCACGGTCACCCAGTATGACACTCTTTATTCCGTTCTCAATGGCCTGGTTGTTTATCTCCTCAATGGGACCGCTGGTCACATTGTTAACCCAAGCCAGCGCACCCGCAGCAACCACTGCTATCAAGGTGAGCACCAAGGCCATATTCAGTATATTTGATTGCAGTTTCTTCATTTTGCAGCCTCCCCGAAACGTTTAGGTTTGCACCAGTTGTTAATGAGCGGAACAACCGCATTCATAATCAGGATAGCGAATGACATTCCCTCCGGATATGAACCGAAATAACGGATAATCACCGTGAGGAATCCTATTCCTATACCATACCACACCATACCCTTGGGGGTCATGGGCGATGTCACATAATCCGTAGCCATAAAGATGGCACCCAGCATGAGGCCGCCTGAGCAGAGATGATAGAGCGGGTTGACGTAGAGCACCGGATTGATAAGCCACATAAGACCGGTAAGTACAGCAACCGTACTAAGTATGCTTACCGGAATATGCCACGTAATAACCTTGGCGCAAAGCAACACGACCAGACCTATGAGCAGAACCAGAGCACTCACCTCACCTATGCAGCCGCCTGTGTTACCGATGAAGAGGTTGGCCAGACTGGGCAGCTGATCAGCCGCTGCAGTATTGCCACCTGCTATCTGTCCAATCAGATTAAGAGGAGTGGCACCCGTCTCGGCATCAATATAAGATGCAGCAATGCCGGCCGGAACAGGCCATGAGGTCATCTTGGCCGGGAATGATATGAGCAGGAACACGCGGCCCACAAGAGCGGGGTTGAACGGGTTGTTACCAAGGCCTCCGAACGCCATCTTGCCTATTCCGATAGCCACCAGAGCACCCACCACAATCATAAAAAGAGGTATGTTTGACGGCAGGTTGAATGCCAGCAGGATACCTGTTATGGTAGCTGACAAATCACCCAGTGTAGAAGGTCTCTTAAGTATGAACCTGGTTATGAACCATTCAAAGAAAAGGCATGACAGCACTGATGTGGCAGTCACTATCAGAGCGCCCACTCCAAATACAAAGAACGATGCAATGAGTGCAGGCATGAGAGCCCAAACCACCCAGCGCATATTCCTCTCTATGGTGTCACCGCAATGCACATGCGGTGAAGTTGTTATATGTAGTTTCTGAGCCATAATTCCTTAATTCTTAGCGTTACGTGCGCGGATCATTCCGCCTACCCTATTCTTGGCCAGACGTACCCAGTCAAGCAGCGGACGGCGTGAGGGACATGTGCTCTGGCAGCATCCGCACTCAATGCAACTCATTATCCAGTTCTCCTCAGCGCACTCCCAATCACCGGATTCTGATGCTGTAGCAAGCAGATAAGGCTCCAAGCCCATGGGACAGGCCTGGACGCACTTGGCGCAACGTATGCAGTTACGTTCCTCGCGGCGTGCAGCCTCGCTCTCGGGAATCATAAGTATGCCCGATGTACCCTTGACCACAAGAGCGGTCTCATCCAGCAGCGGACGTCCCATCATCGGGCCACCGGAGATAAGCTTGCCGGTATCCTCAGGCATGCCGCCTGCATACTCAAGCAGCTGGCTTACCGGAGTACCCATACGGACCTTGAGGTTGCATGGGTTCTTGACGCTCTTGCCTGTAACCGTAACAATACGTTCGATGAGAGGCTTGTTCTTCATGACAGCCTCATATATGGCATATACGGTTCCTACGTTCTGAACTACGCAACCCACATTGGCGGGCAGAGCCGGAGGTGGCGGGACCTGACGGCCAGTGACAGCCTCAATGAGCTGTTTCTCACCGCCCTGAGGATATTTCATCTTAAGAGGCATAACCTCTATGCCGCTTACCATTGACAGTTTTGAGTTCATCAGTTCAATGGCATCCTGTTTATTGGTCTCAACGCCTATGACAGCGTGGTCTATACCCAGAACCTTCAGGATCAGCTTTATACCTACTATTATCTCATCAGGATGTTCCAGCATGAGACGGTGATCGGCCGTAAGATAAGGCTCGCACTCTACAGCATTGATTATAAGAGTATCTATCATGCAGTCCTTTGGAGGAGAAAGCTTGACATGTGTAGGGAAACAGGCACCGCCCATACCTACCACACCGGAATTCTTGATCTTCTCTATTATCTCCTCGCGTGACAGGTTGTTCTGAAGCAGAAGCGTGTCTGTGCGGTCTATTGACGGTTCCCACTCATCACCCTCCACATCTATGAATATGGCAGGTTTGCGCAGGCCGCTGGCATCGACTACAGTGTCTATCTTGGCCACCTTGCCGGAAACCGATGAATGAATCGATGCCGACATGAAACCGCCAGGCTCAGCTATCCTGGTTCCTACACGTACAGTATCACCTTTCTGCACGCAGGGTACAGCCGGCGCTCCGATATGCTGTGACAGCGGGAAGACAGCCTGCTTGGGCAAGCCCAAAGTCTCTATCTTCTTATCGGCCGTAAGCTTATTGGGCTCAGGGTGTACACCACCTATTGTGAAAGTATTCATAATACCTTAATTATTATCTGTTGGTTCTGATTTCTCCTTCCTGAGCGGGAAGTTCACTGCCAGGATTGAATGCTGCGGGCACTCGTCAACGCACTTGCGGCACAGACGGCACTTATCGGTATCGATGTATGCCAGGTTATTCTCAAGCGTGATGGCCTCAAATGCGCAAGCCTTGACGCACTTGCCGCAACCTATGCAGGCTACGGCACACGCCTTCTTGGCAACGGGGCCCTTATCCTTGTTGACGCAGCTTACATATACCCTGCGGTCCATCTTATTGCGGTTACGCAGTTCTATCACACTGCGCGGGCAGGCCTTGACACAGGCTCCGCATGCGGTACATTTTTCCTGATCCACCACCGGCAGGCCTGTCTCCGGATCCATCTTTATGGCATCGAACTTACAAGCCTTAACGCAGTCACCACATCCCAGGCAGCCCCAAAAACAGCCTGTATCACCTCCGTTCATCAGGGCTGCCGCAGCACAGCTTGAGGCACCGTCATAAACGCCGGTCTTGGGCCTGTTCTCACACGAGCCGCTGCACTTTACAACAGCTATCTTCTCAACTCCCAGCTCAACAGTATGGCCGGCTATGGCAGCAACCTGCTGCATCACCTCTTTCTTACATGCTGAGCACTTGAGCCCGTCCATGGATTCACTCTTTACGCAAGCCTCGGCAAAAGCGGCACATCCGGGGAATCCGCATCCGCCACAATTGGCGCCTGGCAAGAGATCGATGATACTGGCCACTCTCGGATCCTCCTCAACCTTGAATTTTCTTGATACGGCATACAGCACCAGACCTATTACAAGCCCGGTAATGCCAAGTACAAGAACGGCAGTCACAATAAACGTCATATCCTGTTTACTCTATTATCCTGAATTGAAAATCCTTCTTTATCCTGTCACGAAGCAAGAACAGCACCAAGTAATATGGAACCAGCACTCCAAGCGCCGCTATCGCCGCCACCTTCTCGCTGCCCGCAACCGCCATTGCTGTAACAAGTGCGGCCAACAAAAGCAACAGAGGCAGCCCGAAAGCAAAAGTCACGGCTTTCAGCCCCAGACTTTCAGCACCGGCCACCGTAACAGTCTGCCCCACATCAAAACTGCCGGCATCGGTACAATGAGCCTCAACCAACTTGTCCTTTGACTCGGCAGCACGGCAAATGTTCCTTGCCTGGCACCCTCCACAAGCCGACAACTGGGTAATGCGTACAATAACGGACTGACCGTCAATTGAATCGACAACTCCCTGATGCCTTATGTCTTGTGCCATTAATGCTTCTGAACAGATTTAACCTACAAATATAAAACTTTTCCGTTTTTCCCGATACATTAATTCCACATTTTTATTTGAGGCACAAAGGGGACGGTTCTATCTGTGCCCCCCTTTTTGTGTTTTCAAAATCAATCCGTATATTTGGCTTCCCAAATTCTGCAACCAAACAAATAACTGACCTTATAACTTATGAAAAAGATCGCATTCCTATGCATGATGGCCGCCGCAATCATCCCTGCCGGTGCCCAAAACTATGAGTATCCGTTCCAGAATCCAAAACTGTCATTTGACGAAAGAACGGACAACCTTCTTTCATTGCTTACTCCTGAAGAGAAGATAGGCCTTATGATGAACGGCTCCATTTCAGTGGACCGTCTTGACATTCCCGCCTACAACTGGTGGAATGAGGCCTGCCACGGAATCTGCTATGATGACGTAACCGTATTCCCGCAGGTAATTGCCCTGGGAGCCACTTTCGATGCTCCTCAGCAGTATGAGATTTACAGCGCCGTATCCGATGAGGCCCGCGCCGTATGGAACACCACTGACCATCATCAGTTGGGCGTAACACAGCCTAACGGAAGCATCTGGCACAACGGACTCTCATTCTGGTGTCCTAACGTGAACATATTCCGTGACCCGCGTTGGGGACGTGGCCAGGAAACTCCTGGTGAGGATCCCTACCTGAACTCCGTAATGGGTACCCAGACTGTTCTTGGTATGCAGGGTAATGACTCCAAATACCTGAAGCTGCACTCATGCGCCAAGCACTATGCAGTCCACAGCGGTCCCGAGCCACTGCGTCATCAGTTTGACGTAACAGTCTCAGGGCGTGACCTTTGGGAGACCTATCTGCCGGCTTTCAAGAGCCTGGTCATAGACGGCAACGTTCAAGAGGTTATGTGCGCATATCACCGTTATGAGGGTGATCCCTGCTGCGCCAGCGACCGTCTGCTGCAGGACATCCTGCGCAACAAGTGGGGCTACAAGGGCCTGGTTGTGACTGATTGCGGTGCCATAGGTGACTTCTTCAACGCCCGCCAGCATGGCACTCACGAAGATGCCGCAAGCGCATCGGCCGATGCCGTTCTGTCTGGTGCAGACATAGAGTGCGGTACCAGCTACCGTTCACTCACCCAAGCCATCTCAAAGGGTCTTATCACTGAGGCCGATATTGACGTAAGCGTTCGCCGTATCCTCAAGGCCCGCTTTGAGTTGGGTATGTTTGATCCGGCCGAGGATCTTCCCTGGGCTAACCTGGGTCTCGATGACCTGAGCAGCCCCGCCCACACCGCTCTTGCCAGCAAGGCAGCCCATGAGGCTATCGTCCTGCTCAAGAACAAGAACAGCCTGCTGCCCTTGAAGAAGGACATGACAATAGCAGTTGTAGGCCCTAATGCCGATGATGCACGCGTCATCCTGGGCAACTACAACGGTTATCCTTCAGCAGCCAACACCAAGACCATCCTGGACGGTATCCGTGAGGCCGCTACTAATGCAAAGATCATCTATGAGAAGGGTTGTGACCTGAATGTACCTTATATCACCAAGCACTATGTATCTGAGATAAACGGCGGCAAGGGTCTGCACGCTGAGTATTACAACTCTCTTGACTGGACCGGTGCCGTTGCAGCCAGAGTCGACTATGACGAGCCTCTGAGCCTGAACACCACATCACCCGCACTTGCACATGAGGATTGCCCATGGGCCGACGGTGTAAACATGACAGGATTCTCAGCCAAATATACCGGTAGCTTCACAGCCGATTACACTGGTGATATGGTTTATAATGTACGTGGAAGCTCACGCTACAACTTCATCCTGAACGGTGACACCATCGCCAAGAACGCAGGTCAGGGCGGCGGCCGTGGCGGTTTCGGCGGCGGTTTCGGCGGATTCGGCGGTGGCCGTAGCGGCGCATCGACAACATTCCATGTTGAGGAGGGCAAGACCTACAATATCTACATTGACCTGGTTCAGCCTGAGGCCCGTTCAGCATCATTCTCATTCGATATCTACAGCCGCGGTCCGGTTGACTTTGTAAGCGTTGTAAAGAAAATTGCTCCGGCTGATGTCATCATCATGGTAAGCGGAATCTCATCAGACATCGAGGGTGAAGGTCATGACCGTTCAGAGATTGAGCTCCCTGAAATCCAGCAGCAGCTCCTGGCTGAACTCGATGCAACCGGCAAGCCCATCGTCCTGGTAAACGTATCAGGCAGTGCCATGGGATTCGGAAACGTAGAGAGCAAGTATGACGCCCTTATCCAGGCATGGTACGGCGGTCAGGCTTGCGGTGAGGCCGTTGGCGATGTTCTGTTCGGCAATTACAACCCCGCAGGACGTCTGCCGGTTACCTTCTACGCATCAACTGACCAACTTCCTGATTTCCAGGACTACTCAATGAACAACCGCACCTACCGTTACTTCAAGGGACAGCCCCTGTATGCTTTCGGTTACGGACTGAGCTATACCACATTCAGCTACGGCAAGGCCAAGACATCAGGCAAGGCCAAGAAGCAGAATCTGTCAATTTCTGTTCCTGTCACCAATACAGGCAGCCGTGACGGTGATGAGGTTATCCAGGTTTACGTTAAGTCACTTGACGATGCAGGTGCTCCCATCAAGTCTTTGGCCGGATTTGCACGTGTGAACATACCTGCCGGTCAGACCAAGACCGTCAAGGTTGAGATCAACAAGGATGCTTTCAGTTTCTATGACGAGGCTACCGACGGACTTAAGATGCGTCCCGGCAAGTACCGCATTCTCTATGGCGGATCATCACTTGACTCTGACCTCAAGAGCATTGACATAACTCTTTGATAAATAATTACGGGCGGGATGATGCTAGCATAAGATTTTTTACTACCTTTGCGCCGCCGTTACGGGATCAGATTGCAGAGAAGAGGCCACAAAGGTTACGCCTTCTATTCAATCGTAATTGCAGACTCCAGAGCTCCACGTGATGGAAAGTTTATTGAGAAGATTGGCACCTACAATCCTAACACCAATCCCGCTACAGTAGATTTGAACTTCGAAAGAGCCCTGTATTGGGTAATGGTTGGCGCACAGCCCACCGACACTGCACGCAACATCCTCTCACGTGAGGGCGTGTACCTGATGAAGCACCTCAAGGGTGGCGTCAAGAAGGGCGCTTTTGATGAGGCAGCAGCTCAGGCTAAGTTTGATGCCTGGAAGCAGGCTAAGGAGAGCGCACTCAAGGCTATCACCGTTAAGGATGAGCAGGCTAAGCGCGATCAGAACAAGGCTAAGCTTGAAGCAGAGAAGAAGGTTAACGAAGCTATTGCTGAGAAGGTGGCTACCAAGAAGGCTGAGGCTAAGGCCGCAGCTGAAGCTGCAGCCGCTGAGGCAGCAGCCCAGGAGGCAGCAGCTGAAGCTACAGAGGCTCCCGCTGAGGAGGCTCCCGCAGCTGAGGAGGCACCCGCCGAGGCTTAATTCTCTATCTACAAACCAAAAATGGCACATTAGGGATCATCCCCTATTGTGCCATTTTTTCCAATCGTTATGGGAAAGTTCAAATCATTCTTAGAGAGAAAAAACATTGTAGTGTCCGGTAAGCGCTACGGTGTTGATGCGCTTGGCGCTATGGCGCAAGGCCTTTTTGCATCACTTCTGATAGGTACAATCATTGCTACGATAGGTGAGCAGACAGGCTTGCAGTGGCTAGTTGACATAGGCGGATTTGCCAAGAGCATGGCCGGCCCGGCTATGGCAGCATCAATCGCATTCGCACTGGGCACACCCAATCTGGTGCTGTTCTCCATGCTGGCAGTAGGTGCCGCAGCCAACAAACTGGGCGGCGCAGGAGGCCCGCTTGCCGTTTATGTGGTGACAATATTTGCATCAGAGTTCGGTAAAGCCGTATCAAAGGAGACCAAGATTGATATTCTTGTAACACCATTAGTAACCATTGCAGTCGGCATAGGACTCTCATATTGGTGGGCGCCCGGCATCGGTACAGCCGCCAGCAGCTTAGGCGAGATTATCATGTGGGCCACCACCAAGCAACCGTTCCTGATGGGCATCCTGGTTTCTGTAATCGTAGGTATGGCACTCACTCTGCCTATCAGCTCAGCTGCTATCTGCGCAGCCCTGAGCCTTACGGGACTGGCCGGAGGTGCAGCACTTGCAGGATGTTGCGCCCAAATGGTGGGATTTGCAGTACTCAGTTTCCGTGAGAACCGTTGGAACGGCATCATATCACAGGGTCTTGGCACCAGCATGCTCCAGATGGGCAACATCGTAAAGAATCCCAAGATATGGATCGCCCCCACCCTTGTATCGGCCATAACAGGCCCTATAGCAACCTGCCTATTCAAACTTGAGATGAACGGCCCCGCCATTGCATCGGGCATGGGCACATGCGGTCTTGTTGGTCCGATAGGCGTTTACACAGGCTGGATGCAGGAGGTGACAGACGGTGTACGCACAACCATCACCGCAACTGATTGGGTTGACCTGATATCCATCAGCATAGTTATCCCCGCCATACTGACCATCATCCTTGGCATGATGATGCGTAAGGCCGGCTGGATCAAGGATGGTGACCTAAAGCTTGAGTAATCCTATGGACAAACGGGGCGGACAGAACTACCCAAGTGGCGACTCTTAGTAGATACTTTTTTCTTCCCCGAATCAAAGAAAAGACAATTAGCATAAGTAGGGATTTCTTTATAAAGCAAGCTGGACCAGTAATAGCCGCAGGTACTAACTTCGAAAGTATAAGAGTCTGATTTGTACCCGGCAGCAGGCAGGAATATGAAACGGTCTTTATAGCCCTCCACATTACTGGTTACCTTCCATCCAGCTATACCTCCAAATTCCGTATTGTCTTTTGCGCACCATTCCCACTTGCAGTTGTCAAGGAGTTCCTGCCACTCTTTATTCGTGGGCATGCGCCAGGCGCCACCCCATTTAACATGAGCTACGTCATCGTCGGAGAAAAGAATGGAATCATTGTCAGAATAGTGATTATAGCCAAAATCCGAATTTGTGCAATATCTGGTAAGATGATCTGATTCACCTTGTATGCAGTATTGGTATGAGCGCCAGTTGTAAGAATTGTTGATTCTTGTCATACCCCAGGCAAAGTAGTCACCGTAATCCCCGGGACTATCTGCACCGACATTCCAGGTGGCCCATTTTACACTCAAGCCCATCTCTATATAGGCATGATAATTCTCCATGCCATTGGGCTTGATATTGGACTTGTTTACAGGTTCATCATCATTTTTCTCACATCCTGCTAATGAAAACATTGATACAATAGCAATTACTGATAAAAAAAGGACTCTTTTCATATGATTGATATTTGATTACCGCAAAGATAAGTATTTTTTTAATCGAAATATCATTCTTTTTTACATACTTCATTCGGAGAATCCTACATTACTGATAGCTAATATCGTAGTGACGGATCATCTAAAACGCTGATATCTATTATTGCATGCGCAGGGCGCGCATGGCGTTGAGGACAGCTAAGACTGTGACGCCCACATCGGCAAAGACAGCCATCCACATTGTGGCTAAGCCGGGGATGGCCAGCAGTAATACAAGGACCTTTATTCCTATGGCAAACCAGATATTCTCTTTGGCTATACGGATTGTACGCCGGGCTATCTGAACGGCCAGTGCTATCTTGGAGGGTTTGTCATCCATCAGCACCACATCGGCAGCCTCAATGGCGGCATCAGAGCCGAGAGCTCCCATTGCTATGCCTATGTCGGCACGGGTAAGTACGGGAGCATCGTTGATGCCGTCACCTACAAAGGCAAGCGTTCCGTCTGCAAGCAGTTTCTCAACTTCCGACACTTTATCGGCCGGGAGCAGCTGGGCATGATACTCACTTACACCAATCTTTTGGGCCACGCTTGTTGCCACATGCTCCTGATCACCGGTAAGCATAACGGTTTTGCTTATACCGGCATCCTTAAGTAGTGCTATACCTAATGCTGAATCCTCCTTGATACGGTCCGATATCACAATGTGACCGGCATACTTGCCGTCAATTGCCACATGGATGATGGTTCCTTCATGATGGCACGGGCGCCACTCTGCCCCCACCTTCTCCATCAGTTTGCTGTTGCCCACAGCCACGCGCCTGCCGTTCACCGTAGCCAGGATTCCGTGACCGGCGGTCTCCCGGACATCGGCTATCACGCAATCATCCTGCTCATCGGGATAGGCGTTACGCAGCGCCATTGCTATGGGATGTGTGGAGTGACGCTCCACATGTGCGGCCAGATGCAGCAGTTCATTGTTGTCAATCTCCTGAGGATGTACGGCAGTCACCTCAAACACTCCCTCCGTGAGCGTTCCGGTCTTGTCAAACACAACCGTCTTTACGCCGGCCAGTTTGTCAATAAGGTTGGAGCCCTTGATAAGGATACCCTTGCGTGATGCACCGCCCAGTCCGCCAAAGAACGTGAGCGGGACCGATATCACCAGAGCGCACGGGCATGATACCACCAGGAACAGCAGTCCGCGGTATATCCATGTAGCCCACTCACCGGTTATCAGGCTGGGTATTACAGCAACCAATACTGCTAAGCCCACAACTATCGGAGTATATACACGGGCAAACTTCGTAATGAAACTCTCGCTGCGGCTCTTGCTGCTGGCGGCATTCTCCACCAGGTCAAGGATCTTTGATACGGTGGATTCAGCAAACGCTTTTGTAGTGCGTACCTTGAGCAGTCCGTTCAGGTTTACGCAACCGGAGAGTATCTCATCACCTTTCTGTACACCACGCGGCACGCTCTCACCCGTTAGAGCCATAGTATCAAGGCTTGATGTACCCTCAATCACTACTCCGTCCATGGGAACCTTTTCACCCGGGCGAATCACGATTATCTCACCCACCCTTACCATATCGGGAGCCACCTTGAATATCTCTCCTTCACGCTCCACGTTGGCGGTATCGGGACGTATATCCATAAGGTGTGAGATAGATTTGCGGCTTCGGCCCTCGGCTACCTCCTCAAACATCTCGCCTATCTGGAAGAACAGCATTACGAATACAGCCTCAGGGAACTGCGTCTCGGCACCGGGCATGAATCCGATTGCCAGAGCGCCGATGGTGGCTATGCTCATAAGGAAGTCCTCACTCAGCGCTTCACCTTCCAGAAGTCCCTCGGCAGCCTCCTTAAGAGTCTCCCAGCCTACAATAAGATAAGGCACCAGAAACAGCAGCAGATACTGCCAATCAGCCCAATTGGTCTTGTGCTCAATGATTGCAGCAGCAATCAGCAATACTGTAGCCAGAATGATTTTGATAATACGGCCGTGGCCCTCCTCTTCCTCTTCGTGATGATGGTGGTGCTCATGCTCGTGATTGTGCTCATGATGATGTTCATGCTCGCAGCATTCATTCTCGTGATGATGGTGATGTTCGTGTATCATATAGCGTACTTTTTTGATTTCCGCTGCAAAGGTACACCCCCACTCTTGCAACCCGGTTGCAAAGTACGCAACAGGATTATTTCTTATGGGGCAATACATATTAAACTTTTTGCTATCTTTGACTAGTAAAGGACATTAAAACCGGATTTACGAATAATCCAACAAACCAAATATGTTACGCAAAACAAGAATTTTTCTTGCAACGCTGTTCGTGATTGGAATCACGTTGCTGTTTATCGGAATAGGACATAACTGGTGGGGATGGATGGCAAAATTGCAGTTCCTGCCCTCGCTGCTTGCCATGAACCTTGCCGTTGTAATTGGCGTAGTGCTGCTCACATTGCTGGTGGGGCGCATCTATTGTTCTGTCATCTGCCCGCTTGGAGTTTTCCAGGACCTTATTATCTGGATACGCCGCAAGGGCGAGAAACTGTTCAAGAAGAAGAAAACCCACAAGTTCAAATTCCTGAATGAGCATAAACCGGTACGCTACGGTGTGCTGGTGCTCTCTATCGTTTCAATTGTGGTAAGCGGCCAGATGCTGATAGCCCTGATTGCCCCTTACAGTGCATACGGACGCATAGTACGCTCAATTGTTGCTGCAAGCAACGGATCAGTTACCCTGCCGCTGCTTATAACAGGCCTGCTGACACTTATCATAATCATAGTTTGTGCCTGGATGTGGGGCCGCGAGTACTGCA
Organism: uncultured Bacteroidales bacterium; assembly: GCA_902774275.1. GTDB lineage: Bacteria > Bacteroidota > Bacteroidia > Bacteroidales > Bacteroidaceae > Colenecus. The sequence continues at coordinate 51,539 of CACYHN010000005.1, read as the reverse complement.
ACACAATCTGCCCCGTGGGTACAACACTCAGTCTGTTCAGCCGGTTCTCACTGCTGCGTCCCGTCATAGACGAGAGCAAATGCATAAACTGCGGCAAGTGCGGCCGTTCATGCAAGGCTGGCTGCATAGACACCAAAAACCATAAGATTGATTACAGCCGATGTGTGGATTGTTTTGACTGTATAGAGACATGTCAGGACAATGCCATTAACTTCAAATACGTTGCTCCATGCAAGTGTTCATCCAAGAATGAGGAGACTGATAATATTGACCAGGGCCGACGCGCATTCCTGGTAACCGGCGCCGTAGTGGCAGCAAGTGCAGCAGCCCATGCGCAGGACCACATGCACGGAGGATTTGCCGAGGTAATTGCCAAGAAATCACCTGAGCGCTCTGAAAGATTGGTGCCGTTCGGTGCCGGAAGCGTCAAGAACTTCTATGACCACTGTACCGCCTGTCAGCTTTGTGTCAGCGCTTGCAAGAACGGTGTGTTGCGTCCATCATCGGACCTGGAGCATTTGCTGCAGCCTTACATGAGTTATGAGAACGGTTACTGCCGTCCGGAGTGTACCGCCTGCAGTCAGGTCTGCCCCGCCGGAGCCATCAAGCCCGTGAGTGTGGAGCAGAAACAGACCATCCGCATAGGCGTGGCTAAGGTCAACCTTGACCTTTGTCTGCCTGCCACAGGAAAGGACAGCTGCGGTAACTGTGCTTATCACTGCCCGTCGGGAGCAATCCGTATGGTGCGCCAGCAGGGCTCCCGCAATCAGATTCCAACCGTTGTTGAAGACCGCTGCATAGGCTGCGGAGCATGTGAGAACCTCTGCCCGTCACGCCCCATCAGCGCCATCACCGTAAACGGACTTTCTATTCACCACAATGCCTGATATACAATGGACAGAAGAGATTTTATAAAATATATGGGCGCAGGTGCAGCCGCATTGGCTCTTGATTCCTGCACTCCCAAGGCCGCAAAGAATGCCGGTAAGGCCGGCACATCAAACAAGGACCTGCACGGAGAGATGCTGCAGAACTATCCCGGCATAGGCGTGCTAGGGTACGGTTGTATGCGCTGGCCACAGAAACGTAATGAACAGGGCCGTAACGTGATTGACCAGGAGGAGGTTAACCGTCTGGTTGATTTTGCAATGGAGCATGGAGTGAACTACTTTGACACATCACCCGTATATCTGGGAGGTGACAGCGAGCGCGCCACAGCAGAGGCCCTTAACCGCCATCCGCGTGAGAGTTGGAAGATTGCTACCAAAATGTCGGTCTTCAACGCTACGTCATATGAGGGCTGCGTTGCCATGTACCGTAAATCACTTGAGATATTCAAGACTGATTATCTGGATTATTACTTGCTGCACGGAATAGGCACCCTGAATGACTTCAATACCCGATTCAAGGATACCGGAGCAATGGATTTCCTTCTAAAGGAACGTGAGGCAGGCCATATCCGCAATCTGGGATTCTCATTCCACGGTAACAAGGAAGGCTTTGACCAGATAATTGCCTTACATGACCAGTACCACTGGGACTTTGTCCAGATCCAGATGAACTACGTGGATTGGGAACACCCCAACGGCCGCAATACCCGTGCCGATTATCTCTATGCCGAGCTTGACAAGCGTGAGATTCCAATCGTGATTATGGAACCTCTACGTGGTGGAGCGCTATCGGACGTACCGGCACAGCTTGCCGATAAACTCAAGGAGCGTGAACCGGAGCGCTCAATAGCATCGTGGGCCTTTCGTTATGTGGGCAGTTTCCCACGTGTGATGTGCGCCCTGAGCGGCATGACATACATGGAGCACCTGCAGGATAACCTGGAGTCATTCCTTGATTTCCAACCGCTTGATGAGGAGGAGAAAAAGATGCTGCTTGACATTGCCACTATGATGGAGGATTATCCGCTGGTAAAGTGTACCGCCTGCAACTACTGCATGCCCTGCCCTTACGGCATCAACATACCCGGCATATTCAAGTTCTACAATGACAACATCACCGCCGGCACATACGTAAAGAGCAAGGAGCAGGAACACTATGCACGCGCCCGCCGCAAGTATCTGCTGTCCTATAACGAGGCCATACCTACTGTCCGCCAGGCAGACCATTGCATTGCCTGCCGCCGTTGCGAGAGAGATTGCCCGCAGAACATCCGTATTCCTGATGAACTGCGCCGCATAGACAAGTACATCGAAAGCCTTAAGAGAGAGACTTTGGAGTAAAACAGTACAATTGGTGACAGATCTCTTGTGTACTGAGCCATTCTTGATAATAATATAGTATTTTTGCATACCTGATTATTTATGGCTCAGCCTACTATACAGATAAGGTCTCTCAGCACGGGATACCGCGGCAAGAACAATGTGACCGTGGTTGCCCATGACATCAACGCCACAATTTACGGCGGAGAACTGACCTGCCTGCTCGGCCCAAACGGTGCAGGCAAATCAACCTTGCTCCGTACACTGTCAGCATTTCTGCCACCTGTAAGCGGTGACATCATCATAATGGGACGCAATCTGCATGACTATTCAGACAAGGAGCTGGCCAAGGTAATAGGCGTGGTGCTCACTGAGAAGACTGACCTCAGGAATATGACCGTTGAAGACCTGGTAGGCTTAGGCCGCAGTCCATACACCGGATTCTGGGGCACGCTGCAAGAACATGACCGCCAGACCGTTTCAGAAGCTATTGAGATGGTGGGTATAACCGCTCTTAAAGACCGCATGGTCCAGACCCTGAGTGACGGTGAGCGTCAGAAAGTGATGATAGCCAAGGCTCTTGCCCAGGAGACTCCGGTAATATTCCTTGATGAGCCTACGGCATTCCTGGATTTTCCCAGTAAGGTAGAGCTGATGCAACTGCTCCACCGCCTGTCACGAACCACCGGAAAGACCATATTCCTCTCAACCCATGACCTTGACATGGCACTCCAGATAGCCGATACCATATGGCTCATGGACCAAAGCAAAGGCGTATTCATAGGAACGCCCAAAGAACTTGCCGATAAGGGCACACTGCAGGACTTCTTTGTTCGAAAAGGGATAACATTCGATACGGAAAGCGGTCTGTTCCGTATAGACAAGGAATCTGTCTGAACGCGTTCAGAAATAGAACCAGTGCCAAGCCAGGCGGTCCTCACCCGGACGGTACTCAAGTGTAGGTGTGGGAATCTTTATTGCACTAAGCACTCTCAGGATATGCTTCAGGGTCTTGTTCTTGCAGGGGATGCGTGAGATGTCTATATCAGGAGCAAAAAACAATCTGCGCTGACGGGCATCATTTGGCATATATGTCAAGTGTCCGGGCGTATCCTCCCATCCGCGTCCCCAGTTACCGTCTTCACCCACATTGCCTGCAGGAGCGTAGTTGTTGTATTCTCCTGTCATTCCCTCAGCACCATATCCTATGGCCCAACCCAGCCAGGAGGGATAACGGCTTGTCTTTTTCATGAAAAGAGATTTCACATCACAGGCCAGCCAGACGGTAATACCGCTGTAATCCTCATAAATCCGGTCAAGCCAGTCCTTCCCCATTATGTAATCCCTCTCCATTGTAACAGGGTTCTTTACATCATACTTAGAGCATCCTGAATTATGATATGAATATTTTAGAGCTATACGCTGTTCATGCCAAAGGGCCTGCTGTCCCATAAACAGACCTGTACCAAGCAGATTGGCAGTCATATCCCCCCAAGAGAAACCCCAATCATTTGACAATCCGTCAAATATCTCAACCAGCACCAGGACTGACAAGCCCAGAGGACCACCATACAGGATAGAGCGCTTTTCATCCATGCCGGCCATAGACAATGCCTCGTAGCCTACATTAGCCAAATTGTAACAGGAGTTGGCATGACCAAACTTATCCATCTGCAGCCACTCATCATTGTCATTGTAAAAATGGAATCCGCCTGTCTCTGAACCTGAATACCATGATACATAGAGTGATGACATAATGCCTGTTATAAGTACAGCTTCCGTACCAAGCACTATGGCCGCGCTCTTGTTCAGACCAGGCTTCTTTGATTCAGTCTCAGAAACACCGGAAAGGCTGAAATCACTATTGGAGTCGTTTAAGAAAAACGGATTAAGTTCAAGATTGAAATCAAGAGAAGATGAGGTCAGGTTATAATTGAATGATCTTGCCGGATTTATCACAAAAATGGCAAGCAACAGAAAAGATACGAACCTTTTTATCATGAAAATATCATTTGACAGCGCGAAGGTACAAAAAATCTGTACATCCGTGACCGTTTACGCTAAGTAAAATCAAGAGAAAGCTGTCCGTCACCAAGCAGGTTGAAAGACATCCTGTGATAAGGTGTGGTCCCGTATTTCTTAATGGCGTCCCTATGTTTTTTAGTGGGATAACCTTTGTTTTCCAACCAATCATACTGAGGATATTCCTGTGCTATCTTATTCATGAAATCATCACGATAAGTCTTGGCTAGGACCGATGCAGCCGCAATGGACATCATCTTACCGTCACCCTTGACGATTGTGGTATGTGCTATGCCGGGATATGGAATAAAACGGTTACCGTCTATAAGCAGATGCTCCGGGCGTACCTTAAGCTGATCTATGGCCCGATGCATTGCCGTAAATGAAGCCTTGAGAATATTTATCTTGTCAATCTCCTGATTATCGACCACGCCCACAGCCCAAGCCAGAGCCTCCCTCTCAATTACGGGACGCAAGGCATAGCGCTGCTTTTCAGTCAGTTGCTTGGAGTCATTGAGCAGTTCATTGCTGAAATCAGGCGGCAATATCACCGCTGCCGCATAGACAGGTCCGGCCAGACACCCACGCCCGGCTTCATCACACCCGGCCTCAATACGGCCCTCAACCAAAAACGGCAACAACGGATTATGGTTCATAAGCTTTCTGTTTATTTGTCCAGTCGGGAATCCATGGTTATAACCATACCCACTACTCCTATATAATCATCGGCCCCCTCACTGACATTGTTTGACTTGAGATAGGAGTCCATCATCCATAACTGTATATCATCAAGTATCTTTACACGTTTCTGCTGCCAGTATTCACGGGATTTCCTAAAGTCATCTATGGCAACCTGATTCACCTGGCCCAACCATTCCTTATATTCATCTTCACTGTAGAGGGCTCTGGCATTTATCATAACGTACGGAAGCAGATGCAGGTATCCGCTGTAGCGCACGCCGTCATCACTTGACTGTCGACAATAGACGTATGACCAGTAGTTAGCCTCCGCCTCACTGGTCACTCCTGCCAGATGAGCTTTCTCATGCGCAAGTGTAGATACGTACTCAGTTTCGAGAAGGTCCAGATTCAGCTGTGACTCACAGAAAAACGGCCCCATATAACCCAGAACCGATACCGATGAATATAGCCAGTTCAGCAAAGGACGTTTGGTACGCTGCCACCTGTGCAGCCTGGTATATCCCAGTTCAGCCGGCTGATGGCAGTAGAATTCATTGATATCCTTTTCAAGTTCAGCTTTTTCTATATTGACAACGGCTCCGGCAGTACGGTTCAGCTCTGCCGTATAACTGGACAGGAATCTGTTGAATTCATCTTTCTCAAAAGGGTGGCGCTCCACCCCGGCTCTCTCATAAAGCGGCTCGCGGAAATAGTTGTTGCCCCACCCCATATAAAACCAAGCCACAAGCCACATTATCAGCCTGGCAGTTCTTTTTAGCCAATTTACAAACCCCAGTCTGCGTTTTACGGATACAATAATTATGCCGATAAACAGGAACACAAATACCAGCACCGTTATCTCCTCAAGTGAAAACGGCAATATAGAGGTTGGCCATGAGAGACAGACCGATATTACCGGATAGCAATATTCTGCATAGAACTCCGCAACCGGAGTAAACATCCGGCATACCGCTACGAACAGCAGCAGAATCAATCCTATCCATGTGGTTTTTTTCATAGTGCCATATCAACGTAACAGACAGTAGCCTGAATTAAACGCAACCGCCGTAATGTCTGAGTGAGTCTTGCTCTCTATGGCGTTGCAGTGGGAACAGCCGGGCAAGTAGAAGAGATAACCGTCTGTGCAGCCCAAAACAAAACGGTCCATGCGGGAATCATATGCCATTGAGAGGGGCTGGTGTTCAAGCGACAGGGTCTGGCCACTCTCGGTATAGGTCAGGGTGCGCTCACTCCAGATATTGCCGGCGGTTGATGTATAGACGGCGGGGGTGCCGTCATCATGTATTCCGGCCATGAAGATGCTGTTGTCCGATGCACTGATGGCTCTGAAACGGGTATGGTCATAGTAGAGAAAATATGTGCCGTTAAAGTCCAAAGCCGTAAAAGATTTGCAATTGTCATCGGTGGAAAGTATTGTACCGTACGCCGTAAGGATGAATGTCTTTTTGCCTGAACAGGCTATGCCTACCACTTTATCCGCATTATTGGTAATCTGCTTGCGGCACAGGCGGCTGCTCTTGCCGCTGCGCTCTACCTTAAGGATCATGCAGTCAGGAGTTACGGCAAGCACTGAGCCATCAGTTACCTCAATGCCGGCTAACTCTGTTTTAAGGTTCACGCTGTCCAGATGGACGCAGTCAATATCCGTCCAGTAAAGCATGCCGTCAGTGGAGGCTATCACGAAACCGTCATCAAACGGTTTGGCATCAATAATCTGCGGGGTTGCGGCATACAAACTGAAAGCTGTCCCCCACCATAACATGATTATGGCGGGGAACAGTTTCCGGTTATGTCTGAGCCCTAAAAGCATCAGTGTTATCTGTTCTTGATCCTGAACCAGTCAAAGTTGGCCCTGAACTGGGCATTGTTCTGTTGAGCCGGTGCTGCGGCGGCTGCCCCGCCAGGACGCATACCCATACGCATGTTCATCACGCCCTGACATGCCATCACTCCAGCCTGGATATCCTTAAGCGAGATGTCAGCCTGGCCGGCCTGAACCCAACTCTTTCCGTCAAATGAGTAATATGCAGTGTAGATACTGCCGTCCTTGTCAAGTTTAAGATATATGTTATTATTCTTGATTTCGGCCCCTGCCAAGCTCACACTTACCGTGCTCTTGGATGATCCGTTCTCCTCAACATAGAGTTGCACGTTCCCTGAAGCAGGTGCTAGTGCTGCTGCCTGCTGGCCACGACGGAATCCGGCGGCGGTATAAACCAGTTTTACAAAATGTGAATCATCCTGATAAGCTACCAGACCGGCATTCTGTGCAGAAACAGGAACAGCGTTTGTGGCGAGTCTGGTCTCAATTGTCCAGTCAGTATTGGCGCTCTGAAGAATCATGTTGGCTGCGTTGTCAGACGTACCGTTTATATCACCTGTCTCAGCGATAATCGACAACCAGCCGTTATCTATCCAAAGATTCTCATCATTGCGGCGTATCACTTTCCACTGACTGCCCAGACTGTTGTTATTGAACTCATCAGGAACGCCCTTAGTGCCAAAGTTCACATAATAGCTCTGTACATCACCGGTTACAGGCTCTGATACTGTTACGACAGCAGTTCCGGGTACTGTAGGAGCCTGCTCCACATTTACGCTCAGTTTTGATGACTTGGCTGTAGCTGTAACCTTTGATGACATCTTACCCAGCACGCTGTACTGGTTACGGCCAGGCTTGAGCAGAGACTTGCCTGCATTCTTGAGTGTAGCCAGTGAGAGATCAGCGTTAACCTTTACAGAATAGGTATCACTTACCGTTTTGCCGCCGTATGTCACGCTTACTGTTATGGTAGCTATGCCGGGACCTACTGCAGTAAGCAGGCCGGAAGCATTGATACTGGCCACAGCAGGATTACTGCTAACGTACTTAACGGTAGCCTTGTCCAATCCTATGAATGAGTCATCAGTAAGACAGGCCGATGTCTGTGTCTGAGCTGTCTGGCCAATCTCAAGGACTGATACGCGGCAATCGGCCACCACGATCTTGAGTTGCGGATTAAAGCGTCCGTTCATATTGGCAGATACGGTTCCGCGGATATCCTTTGATGATGAACCTATCTCAAATATGTAACGGCCAGAATCGTATGTGATGCGGTCACTCTTCATATCCCAGAACCACAGGTCAGCGCAGTCAATCTCAATCTCTACCAAGCGGGTCTGACCGCGCGGAATGGTTACGCGCTTGAATCCCTTGAGCCTCTTGATAGGACGCAGCAGTGATGCAGGGCTGTCCGGTGTGGTCATATAAATCTGCACCACTTCATCACCGTCAAAATCACCAGTATTCTTTACGTTAAGACTTATGGTAATCTTGTCATTGGGAGTAATGTTGCTCTTGCTTATCTGGAAATCAGAGTATTCAAATGTGGTGTAGCTCAGACCGTAACCGAACTCGTATGATACCGGCTTGGTAAAGTACCACAACGTACGTCCGGGCTTGCCGTTCTCGACACGCAGAGTGTAATCAGTGATAGGCGGCAGGTCCTTGACTGACTTATACCATGTAGCGTTCAACTTACCGCCGGGAGTGACGTCACCGAACAGCACCATAGGAATGGCTGCACCCTGTGCCTGACCGTTGTATCCTGTCCACAATATACCTGGGATATTCTCCAGATTCTTGAAATCCTCCACCTCAACGCAACCCAGTGTCTGCATCACCACGATGGTATTCTTGTTCTCACGAGCCACAGCCTGTATCAGCTTAACCTGATTGCCCGGCAGGTTCAGAGTCAGACGGTCAGCCTCCTCAGTTGCAGTGTTCTCATCAGTACCCACAAATACTATGGCTATGTCCGATTTACGTGCAGCCTCAAGTACATCCTCTGCAATCTCATCATCCTCAGGTGCCTTATAGACCAGATAGAGAGTCTGCGGCCCGTTGTAACCCAGACGGTTCACCTTACCCTCCATGGGAGTGCTGGCGCCATAAACGCCACCCACACGCTTGCCCGATGCACGGGTAGCCTCAATGGTGCTTATCAGGTTACCCTCAGGTGAGCCTACGTGTACCTCAATGATACCGCCCTCAGTGGGGATGTTTGCACCAATGGTTATCTTGTCAACATTGATAAGGTCAACATTCTCATACGCGGTCCATGAACCGTCATCAATGGAGCGTACCTGCTCCTCTGTGCCCATACCCGAGCCAACGGTTATACCATCTGATGATGAACTATACTTGGTAGCGTCATGATGGCTCTTGCTGCCATCGGCCTTCTCCAGGTCAAAATAGGCTACGTAAAGCAGGTTGCTCTTACTCTTGGTGCTTCCGCCCTGTGCCAGGGTAACCTCAATATCCAGCCCCTTGTCTGCAATGTACTTGCTGATACCTGCGTATGGGCTTGTGCGGCTTGACTGCTCCGGACGTCCGGAGTACGGTCCAAGTTCAACGCGGTCAGCCTGCGGGCCGATAAGTGCGATGCTCTTGATATCCTTGAGGCTTATAGGCAGAGCCTTGTTCGTCTTACCCGGAACCTGCTCGTTCTTGAGCAGTACGGGAGTGCGTGTAGCCACCTCAAGTGCGATGGCCTGGCTGCGCTCTGAGTTGACGGTGCTGGCCGGGAAGTTGGCATACGGCACCTTCATAAGCGGGTCAAACTCACCCGTACGCATACGGATAATGAACATATTGACCAGCGCACGGTCCATATCGGCCTCAGTTATAAGACCTTTCTCAAGTGCGCTCAGGGCATAACGCTGATATACGCTTCCACAATCAGAATCAACACCAGCCTTGAGTCCGGCGGCAGTTGCCTCCTCAGCAGTCTCCACATAGTAGTGACCCGTATAGATATCCTCAATGGCGGCGCAGTCACCTGTCACGTAACCCTTCATGCCGTATGTGCGGCGGGCTATGGTGTCCAGGTACAATGCACTGGCTGATGTAGGCACATGGTTCACAGCATTGTATGATGACATGATGGATGGCAGGTTATCCTTCTCTATCAGCTCCTTATAGGGATAGAGATAGAACTCACGCATATCGCGGCTGTCCATATTGGAACTGCCTACATGACGGTCAAACTCACTGTTGTTGGCAAAATAGTGCTTGGCACATGGAACGGCCTTCATATAAACGGGGTCATTGCCCATCATACCGCGCACGAATCCGCTTGACATGACTGCAGCCAGGAACGGGTCCTCACCGTAGCTCTCACCGGTACGGCCCCAACGCGGATCGCGTATAGGCTCTACCACCGGACTCCAGAACGTAAGCCCCTTGGTGCCGGTCTGGAAGATGGCGCGGGCCTCATCGGCTATGACCGATGCCTCTAGCTCCAGCAGGTCAGGATCCCAGGTGGAACCCAGAGCCACACTACCGGGGAATGATGTAGGTCCCTGCAGACCCACCGATGCGTTGGCACCTGACAGCACGCCGTGCAGAGCCTCGCTCCACACATTATACTGTTTTATACCTAAGCGGGGAACAGCGGCCATGTTATTGCCCAAAAGTGCCTGTTTCTCTTCTAATGTAAGGCGTGACACCAAGTCAACCGCCCTCTCCTGGAATGAATAGTTTGTGTTCTTGTAAACGGGAACACTCTCCTGCGCTACGGCAGGTGCGGCACACAATGCAAATGCCGCAATGATGGTCAGTAATTGTTTAGTTTTCATACAGTAGGGTTTATGATTTGCGAATATACACAATCGGGACGGTTACTTCTGCGTTCTTTCGATTTTTTTTTGACCCAAAGGGGACAAGTCCCTACTGTGCCATTTTGAAAAAACGGCACAGTAGGGACTTGTCCCCTTTGGGTCACTTTTGCGTCACTTGGAGCAGACGGCACGGACACAGGCTCCAACCGCCCTATTGATTGTACCGATATGGAACTTTGACCAGAATTCTCCCCATTCGTCATATCGGCCGCCGCTCAATTTCACCTCATCAGTTGTTCCGAATTCAGAATAGTCCATAATAAAAGCTGCACAATTGGTTGTAGATATTGAGCTCAAATCAGCCGTCATATATCTGCCATCGGTCCGAAGGTTCACAGGATCCGGGATTGGAAAGAAAACGGAATTTGACGTATATCCCGGAACCTTGCTGGTGGCAATAAAACCATTGACGCCGTTGACAGTAGCCTCAGTCCACTGGCAGTTCTCATACAGTTCCACATACTCCTCCTTGGTGGGCATTCTCCACTTTCCGCCCCAGTTCACATGGGCAGCATCATCTTCCGGCTCAAGACGGGTCTTCCAGTCAATATATGTCTCACTATGATTACCACCGTTTATGTACTTTGAATACCAATACCAGTTTTCATTCTCAAAGTATTTCATGTGCTTGTAGTTACTACTGGCATAATAGGTCTTCTCTGTGGTCTCACCCCAGGCAAAACGGGCTCCCAGCTCCTCTGGACGGTCTGCACCCACATTACAGTCGGCCCACATCACGCTAAGGCCCAGATCCACTTTTGCATTATGGTTCAATGGCTTTACAGGATCAGGAGCAATACTGGGCTTGACATCTTTGGAATCATCCAGCACCGGCCTTATGGGATAACCATCAGACCTGAAAGAAGCAAAATCGCCCAGTTTCACAAACTGGTTTAATGACCAGTAATATGCGCCGCCACTTATCACAATCTCACCTTCCTTAGGTTTGGCGCGCGGAAACTCATCTATAGAGCCTGCACTGGGCAGGAATATGCTACGCCCCTCATACCCAGGTACATTACTGGTAATCAGATAACCTGTAGTTATTTTAATATCAAGTGACTCTATAGTATCCACAACTCTGGTCCAGGTACATTTGTTTCTGAGTTCCCAGACCTCATCAGCAGTAGGCATACGCCAGCCTCCTCCAAGCAGAACCGCTGCAGCATCATCCTCAGGGTCAAGATTCTCCTTGCAGTCTATCCGATAGTTATTGTTACCCCTCCATCCATCACCAAAATTATATTTGGTCCATCCGCCACCATTACGGTTATAGAACTTGTAGTTATAAACAGAATAGAGTTCGGTTTTTGGACTTGTCTCACCCCAGGCAAAGTAGGCTCCGTTATCACGAGGTCCTTTGGCGCCGATATTGGCCGATGCCCACTTGACGCTCAGACCCAGGTCAACGGCATCGGGCATAGGCAGAGTTACTGTCACGGTCATCTGAACCTTGCGGCCTTCAACCTGTGCCGTGATGGTGCAGTTACCCTTTCCCACAGCGGTAAGGCTACCGTTTGCCACCGCTGCCACACTGGGATCTGTTGAACTCCATGTTATGTTCTCATCATTGACCGTACGCCCCGCAGGCATCATCTTTACCTCCATCTCCCTTATCTCGCCATAGCTCAAATCCCAATGCTCTGCAGGCAGTGATAATGATGTGAACTTATCGGCCGGATGACTCTTTACGGGACGTATGTTCATTCCCACATACCTTAGTTTTATACTATTGATCTCAGGTATCAGCCCTGTTCCGTCTCTTCCAAAGCGAAATTCACTTGACTCAATATCGGTGGTCATATACGCACTCTTCAACCCCTGCGCTACAGTTGATGACCAAAGGTAATACTCACGTTCCCTGCCTGATGTCTCACTGCCGTCTATGCATCCTGAATAGGGAATGAAAATGCTCTTATCCTTAAATCCCGTAACATTGCTCCTGAATTCAACGCCCTTGACACCGTTTACCGTTTTGATACTGCAACTGCAGTTGTCTGTCAGCTCCCGGAAATCAGCAGCCGTAGGGATATGCCATTCTCCCCCTGACAGCACCTGAGCCACATCATCCATCGGCTCAAGATGACTCAAGTTATCGCCATTACGTACATTTTCATACCAGATAGTATATTTGTCCATTATCTGGGTTCCGTCAAAGGTGCAGTGACTGTAGTTGTCCCAATAGAAACTCTCTTTAGGCTCCAGTTCAGCCCATGCATAATAACCACCGTCATCAGAAGGCTTGTCGGCACCTATATTACAGCTGGCCCACAACACGCTCAGGCCCAGATCCACAAACTCCATCTCATGGGGCGTGACCGTAACGGTACACTTGGCCTTCTTACCGTAAGCATTTGCAGTGATTACACATTTGCCCGGTTTGACAGCCATAATAAGGCCGTCATCAGTAACATGTACTATTGATTCATTGGCCGATGTCCAGGTGCATGCGCTGTTCACGTTACGCTTGCCTTTATCCATAGTGACATTGAGCCTGGTGCTTGAACCCTCACTGATTGTGATCTCCTTTTTATCTAACGATATGTTTGTAACATCACGCCTGGAGACAGGCATCACCATACGCACGGAATACTGTGCATCACGCCTCTCAACGTGCCATTCGGCAAACTCACTTGTCATATTCAGGAAATAAGCCGATTCATACAGCGGCTGCACGCCCGCATCATGACTCCAATATGATGCATTTTTCATCTGATTGACGATATTGCCACCCTTCAGCCAGCCGGCAGCCGGCAGGAATATACTCCTGTCAGTATATCCTTCTATATTGCTTGTAACAAGATAGCCTGTTATATCATTCTGTTCAGTCCACTCCCATGTGCAGAAACTGAACAGTTCATTCCACTCAGCCCTGGTTGCCATACGGCTTCCGTCAGAGTTGCTGATGGCCATAGCATCGGTCCATTTGCTATACCAACCGTAGGGTCTGAATTCTGTAGTACCCTGATTGACCGTACTCCACTTTACACTCAGGCCCAGATCAACATAATCATTCTGCAATGACTCCTGTGCAAACACTATGGTTGCGGCTGCCTCAACCAAGAGCAACATCGCAACGGAAAAGAATCTTGAAGTCTTCATATGCTTTTGTTTTTGTGACAAAAGTATCCCTCCATTAATCCTGATGCAAGAAAAAAGCGTTGCAAAAACGTTGCAATCTGCGTTTCCCTAAAAAAGGTTGACTCGGATTGTCTTATTCCTGATAGAAGTTGATTATCTTTGCATTGTTTGTAACTAATCCAATAATCAATTATGAGAAAATCAATTTTAGTCCTTGCATTTTTATCCCTGTTGGGATGTTCCGGTAACAAAAGTACCTCCATTCTATTATCCGATGACATTATTGAGGAGGTTAACTTTGAGGATATTGCTACTGATATCCAGGTGTTCTCCTTAAAGAGTTCCTGTCTGTTGAAGGGGATAGAGATGTTTTACGGCATAGATGATCTTGTTTTCGGTATTTCAGAGGATCACCGTACCATTTATTGGATAAAAGGAGATTCTGTTATCTCTGTGCTGGAAAAGTACGGAAGAGGACACGGAGAATATACATATATCAATGACTTCACATACTACCCAAAGGACAGCATTCTTTTTGTCCACACAATAGATGACAGGCTGTTGAGATACCAGGGATTGAACGGTACCTACATGGATGAATGCCCTGAATTCTCAGGCAACACCGGAATGCATGCAATAAACAGCAGAATGCTGCTTGCCAACGGTTCTTACGATGGAGAAGACGGCCTGATACATCAAGGTCTTTTTCTCATTGACGCTGAGACGGGTGAGTTGGGAAAATTGATTTGCCCGATGGATTATGCCCAGAGCTATTTCCAGAATGACGAGGGAAGTAATTATCAGAGCGGCGATTCAATCTGGTTCGTGGTCCCCGGGCCCGGAGAGGATGACAATGTCGTGTACATGTTCCTTAATGACAGCGCCAGAGCAATGCTCTCATTCAGATATGATGAAAAATGGAGAATACCGGAGAATGTTCTTTTAAGGGAAATGCCCGTCGGTAGCACAAGCGATATCAATTTTGTCATTCAGAAGTTGCAGCCCATGATGGATTACAGAAACAAGGAATCCTACTGCAACGGAGGTTATCATTTCATTTACTCCGGTAACAGAATGATGTTCTGGAGCTTTATAGACTTCCCTCAGACTGTGCTGAATGTAATCAAGAAGAATGATGTAAGCCGATATCAGGTATCAATGCCAGGATTTGACGGCTATGTATTCCCCACCTTCATGTATAAAGATTATTACGTCACTACCTACAATACCATATTCGGAATGGATATCAACGATGAGGAGAAACTCACTCCCATAGGCAAACAGATCAAGAAAGAGATTGAAGGCTGTGACGGCAATCCCGTATTCCTGCAGTATCACATAAAGTAAGATGTCCCGCACTAGGGACGGTTCTGTTCGCGAACAGAACCGTCCCCGGTGCGGAGATGTTCTGCAATGACTGCTGGATCCAGAAAATAGACTTTGAAGGCCGATGAACTGGGGAATCGGTTGAAGAAAGGGTCTGTGGTTTGGTAGAACTCTATGGAACTGACCTTGCCGCTGGCCATCATGCCTCGGCGATAACGGCGGATGTGACGCTCCAAGCAGGGTATTACCTTAATGCCGGTGCGGCCGTCTTTCAGCACTACGCTGGCCACTATGTGTTTCTTGGGCCGATTATCAAATGCCTGTTCCTGCTGCTCGGCACTGAGACGGTGTGACACGCGGATATTACGGTCAAAACGCTGATTGATATCGGCCATCATCTTGCGGAATAATGGGCTGTGGCCGGGCATATCGGCCGGACTATAAAGACCTATCCAGTAGTGGATCATCTCGTGGATGATTGTGTCATCAATCTCCTCCTGAGGTAAGTCAAATCGTTTGCTGATACGTATCTTGAAATCTGAATACTCCAGCTTTCCGTTCCACTTACGGTGCTTGCGGAACGCACATACACCCAGGTATGTCTTGGCATTGGTAACAGCCATAGGAGATTCAGACAGCTTACCGTCAAACATCCGGCGGTTAAACTCTCTGAACTTTTCCTGAACGTATACTATATCAGCCTTCATCAACTATCAATTACAGCGCACAAAGGTAGCTAATAATTGTATTAAAGCCCCAACGCGAAAAACAGATTCTCATACTACTTTTAAGGTTCACTACGCTTGATGCCATATGCAAAGCGCTGGACTGTCAGCCGGGGGACGTACTGGAATATTGGGATTAACCTAGAGATATCTGCTTTTTCTGTGATATGGGCGGATGTATGGGAAAGAATGGGTACATTTGCGCATCGATAATTTTAACCAATCAGTTGAAATGAAGAAAACAGGATTGCTCATGGCCATGTTATTCTTGTTTGCGGCATGCGGGCCTAAGGGAAGTGAATCGTCATCGGGTATGGACCGTATAGATCTGAGCACTGACGCCGGTACGGTGGAACAGAAAATCAAATCCATATCAGTGGTGAACTTTGAGGTGGATGACTCTTGGGCATTCATAAACCAGTCCATGATGACTATGACCTCAAACCGGTATGTATTTGGACACAAGGATGGCAAACGTCTCCTTATGTATGACATGGAAGGTAAGAAGGTGGTTGACCGTTCAATTCAGGGACGTGGGCCCGGAGAACTATGTTATGTCAATGACATCTTTGCTGTGGATGATAATGTTTACTGTTATGATTCCGGTATGGATCAACTCATTTCTTATGATGAGAATGGCAGATATGTTTCCAAATGGGCGTTTGACGATGCCTCCGATTACCTGTACAGAATGGGTGACGGTTTTGCGGGGCTGTCCAATCTCAGGGATGATTACGTTTATGTATATGATAGTGAATTAAAGATGTCGGATAAGCATCTGCCATTGGATGAGTTCTTCAAGTACAACACTACCTCTTACGGTTTGAATCCCATCTCTTACCTGTATAATGATTCTCTCAGGCTCATGTTGGCTTATGACTATATCATTTATTCATTGTCAAACGGATCGTTCATCCCCAGATTTGAATTCGTGACTGAGAATTCCATTCCCTCAAGCCTTTATAAGAAATATGAAGGTGAGTATCAGAACTCCCTTGACCTGCTAGTTGATTTGATGAAAGGTGGGTATGACAACGGATTCAGCAGTCTGGCTGAGACTGACAGATATATCTTTTTTGAATACTTTTCATCAAAAGGGGGAAATAAGGCCTGCCTGTATGACAAACGAGACAAGAAACTGTACAGGTCTTTCTACCCGGAACAGCCGGTTGAAGAAGATGATGCCTCTGGGATTACCTGCACGGATGTATGGCAATACATGATATATTACCTGCAGCCTGCATATTCTGACGGTGAGAGTGTCTGGTTCAGTATTTCAAAAGACATTTATGATGTTCTGAAACTAAGAGCCGATATACTTGATGACAGATTGAAATCCTTATATCAGGAGCTTACACGTTATATGACTGACAATACTCTGTCCAGCGGCGATCTGCTGATACTGCGTGTAGAGTTTGAATGAACGCATCGGTGATGTTCTTTGCAACCCTCCCCATTGCGTTGCGCTAGGGGCAGACCAGCCGATGATAGGTTGTGCTGAATACGGTTATATGGCCGTCGTGACGGAAACCCAGACGGATATAGAGACGGTAAGCGGTGTCATTGTCTGGGTCAACGGCTATTGTGGCCAATGGGATGCCGGATTCATCACGCATGCGGAGCATCTCCTTAATCAATGCAGATGCTATCCCCTTACGGCGATACTGGGGCAGGACGGCAAGTGAGTCCAGATAATATTCACCAGGGCGGGCTTCATCGTCCATATTGGCGTAATCATCACCAACATACATCCGGATCATGGGAAATGTGATGTTACGCATCCTGCTGTATCGGGCCCCGTCATATGCAACCATCAGGCCGGCAGGAACATCATCATAAAGTGCAATAGTAGCGTTACACCAGCTGTAGAGGGTATCTTCACGGCGGCATATCCCAGCCAGATGCTCAATATGCTGCTCATTTGCCTCCTCAATGTGGAGCGCACGCAGCACATTCTCAACTATGAACCGCGCATCATCCGCCGTAGCTTTCCTTAATGAAATCTGTCCACTCATTTGATTATGGCAAAAATAGCGAAATAGTAAGAAATGAGTGAAAATAAACCTATTTTTGTAGTATGGAGAACAAGGGCAGGATATACGCGGCTATTGACCTCAAATCATTCTATGCATCAGTAGAATGCGCTGAGCGGGATCTTGATCCGCTTACCACCAATCTTGTGGTGGCCGATGCCTCACGCACTGACAAGACCATCTGCCTGGCTGTATCACCGTCACTTAAGACATACGGCATAGGTGGCCGCGCACGCCTTTTTGAGGTGGTGCAGCGCGTACGTCAGATTAATGAGGAACGCCGCCGTAATGCCCCTGGCCATAAACTTGGCGAGCCTTCAAGCGACAACCTTAAGGTTCTGTCTGACCCTACCGTTGCACTAGGTTACATCACCGCCCCACCCCGGATGGCCCTTTACATGCAGGTAAGCAGCAAGATATACTCCATTTACCTCAGATATGTAGCGCCAGAGGATATTCATGTATATTCAATAGATGAGGTATTCATAGACCTGACGGATTATCTCAGGATACGCAAGTGTTCCGCCCATGAACTCACCAGACTAATGATAAGCGATGTGCTCTCTGAAACAAACATTACAGCTACGGCTGGCATCGGCACCAATCTCTATCTGGCCAAAGTGGCAATGGATATAGTGGCCAAGCATACTGAAGCCGATAAGGACGGCGTGCGCATAGCTGAACTTGATGAGATGAGCTACCGCCGGCAGCTGTGGAATCACCGCCCGCTCACAGATTTCTGGCGCATAGGGCGTGGAATAGCGGCCAAGCTTGAGAGCTACGGTATGCGCACCATGGGCGATGTTGCCCTCTACTCCACATATCCGCAGTGGGAAGAGCAACTGTACAGTCTGTTTGGAGTAAATGCAGAGCTCATCATTGACCACGCCTGGGGATGGGAGCCCTGCACTATGGCAGAGATAAAGGCCTACAAGCCACAGGTAAACAGCATCAGCTCCGGCCAGGTATTGTCTGAGCCGTATGATTTCAAGAAAGGACGCCTCATAGCCAAGGAGATGACAGACTCCCTGGTGTTTGACCTTGTCAGCAAACGTCTTGTCACCGACCGAATAACCCTCTACATAAGTTATGATTCCGGCAATCTGGAACAGCCAGGCATAGAGTATGACGGCCCCGTAGCAACTGATTATTACGGACGCAAGGTACCCAAGCCGGCCCACGGCTCAGTTGACCTGAACGGGCATACGTCATCATCAGAATACATACTTAAGGCTGTCACAAAACTGTATAACCGCATTGTCAACCCCAAGCTTACAGTACGCAGGCTCAATGTGACGGCACAGAATGTAATCCATGAGGCCGATGCCCAGCCGCGACAACTGGATATATTTGGAGAGAATGCTCCCACTGACGGCCGTGAGCGGCGCCGTCAGGAGGCAGTGCTGGCCATCCGCAATAAATACGGCAAGAACTCAATCTTAAGGGGGATGAATTTTGAGGAGGGCTCAACGGCTCGGGAACGTAACAAACAGGTAGGAGGACATAAGGCATGATAGATAAGAGATACGATAAGATAATTGATATGCCGCACCATACATCGGCCATACATAAGCCCATGCCGCTCTACAACCGGGCGGCACAGTTCTCGCCGTTTGCGGCCCTGACCGGCTATGAATCAGTTATATCGGATGCTGAAGAGCAACATGTGGCCAGCATGAATCAACTGAACATTCACAGCGATACAGAGGATATGAATCTGGAAATAAAGTAATTTTGCAAATCATAAAGTGTTACTTATGAAAGTAAAACATTTACTATCTGTTTTCATAGCAATCGGGCTCACAATAACCTCATGCTCACACAATAACGCATCATCTGATTCCAGCGGTTTTGTAACGCTCACAGACGTGATTCCCGATGCAATCCTAGAAATCAGATATTTTGGAACTTATAATTTTGTAGGTCAAAGGATTGACGGATATCTGGAACCTACAGCCCTTTTGACTCGCCGTGCAGCTGACAGCCTTAAGGCCGTCAGCGATGACCTTATACGTCAAGGCTATCGGATCAAGATATTTGATGCATACCGTCCGCAATGTGCAGTAGATCACTTTGTCCGTTGGGCTGCCGATATTACGGATACACGCATGAAAAAATATTTCTACCCCAACCTTGACAAATCCGTTCTGTTTGAGCAGGAATATATCATGGAAAAATCAGGCCACACACGCGGATCGACAGTGGACCTTACGCTATTTGACATGAATTTGGAGAAAGAAGTTGATATGGGCGGAACATTTGACTGGTTCGGTCATGAGAGCCATCCCGATTACTGCGGAGACCCCACAACCCAGACATATACAGGCGGAGAACTTACTGAGGAGCAGTTCTGCAACAGAATGATTCTGCGCACAGCAATGATAAGTCACGGATTCAAAGCACTTGACAGTGAATGGTGGCATTTTACGCTCAAGGATGAACCCTACCCCAATACATATTTCACATTCCCTGTCAAGCAACTTACAAAATAACGACACTATCCTCTAATGAAAATCTCAATAGTACAAAATGCCCCGGAGAAAGGTAACTGGATACAAAACCTTACAGATCTGGATCAGATAATAGGTGGCGGATGCGGTGCAGACATATATGTTTTACCGGAGATGTTCGCTACCGGACAATATATTGACCCCGCAGACGTGGTCCAGACTATGGACGGCCCTATCGTTAACTGGCTGCAGGACAAGGCATCAAAACTTAATGCTGCTATCTGCGGTTCACTGCCCGTAACAGAAAGCGGCAGCATTTATAACCGTCTCTGCTTTGCCATGCCTGACGGCACAATGGCCTGTTATGACAAGCACCATTTATTTACACACTCCGGTGAGGCTGAGCATTTTACAGCCGGCTCAGACCGTGTTGTGGTCAGTTTCAGAGGTCTGAGAATACTGTTGCTCATCTGCTATGACCTGCGGTTCCCCACATTCAGCCGCAACCGTGATGACTACGATGCCGTTTTCTATCCAGCCAACTGGCCCGATAAGCGCATTCTGGCCTGGGACACCCTGCTCCGCGCCCGCGCCATTGAGAACCAGTGCTATGCCATCGGAGTAAACCGCGCAGGTAGTGACGATTTTGGTTTCTATCCCGGTCACAGTGCAATAATTACCCCATACGGAGAGACTCTCATCCAGACCGATGAACGCCCGCAGATGCTCTCTGCAGACCTTGACATGGAGCGTCTTGCACGCTTCCGCACCAAGTTCCCCGTACTTCAAGACGCTGACAAGAATGAACTCTGATAACAATAACGAACTCTTTCCCATAGTTGATGAGGATGGGAACGTGCTGGGCAAGATACTGCGCGGTGAGGCCCATGACGGCCGTAAGGTGCTCCATCCCGTAGTACATCTGCACCTGTTCAACTCCAAGGGAGAGCTCTATCTGCAGCGCCGCCCTGACTGGAAGCCCATCCAACCCGGCAAGTGGGACACCGCCGTAGGAGGCCACATCTCATACGGCGAGACCGTTGAGCAGGCTTTCAGGCGTGAGGTAATGGAAGAGCTGGGCATCAGCGTTGAGAACCCAGTCTCCATGGGACACTACGTATTTGAAAGCAAAGTTGAAAAAGAGCTGGTCAACGTTTTCAAGACTGTCTATGACGGCCCCGTAAACCCCAGTGCCGATGAACTTGACGGAGGCCGTTTCTGGACCATGCAAGAAATAAAGGATGCCCTTGGAAAGGACATCCTTACACCAAACTTTGAATCAGAGTTCCGCCGCTTCTTTATTTGAATCGGAACTCTAACAGAACGGGATTGTCATCATTCTGCTTCTTGAGTTCATCAATGATCTGCTGTGCCAGAGGTGACATCTTAGCGGTCTCATCAATGGCATCCTCACCCAGATTCTCAATGATGGCCACATTACGGTTATCATGACACCCTGTAGGTTCTATATCCATTGCCAAACCGGGGATGCGCAAAGACTTGTATGCCTTGGCTCCTGACTCATTACGCACCCAATACAGGTAAGTGAATCCGCTCTCACCCATCAACCCTTTAGGATAATAATTCACCCTAAAACTGACGGTGCTCTTATCAACGATTATATTATATATGTTCTCAAGATAAGGACCGTCCAACAACAAATCCCTATAATCATTTGACAGTTCCTCAGTAGTAATGCCCTCAAATGATTCCTCTGTCATATATTTGGTCAGCACCTTACTGTCATTTGATGCCAGCATGAACCTATAGACATCAGTTATTGAATCATTATCAAAAGTGACTATCCTGTTTACGTAGCCGGGAAGACAGAATGACATATTCTTGGGATTGACATAGAACACCTGAGGAAAACCAAATATACTTCTGTGATAATAGCTGTGCTGATTAAGTATGGTAGAGTGGTTCTCAAGGTCCCACTCGCCCCTATCGGCCAGTATCACAGACTCAGTAGCGTTATAATCGTCAAGTGACTCACGTTTTCTGGACTCATCAATATAGAATCCATAATACAGCATCTTGTCACCCACATTCAGAAGATTCTGGATATCAAAAGTGACATACTGCTTACGGATAAAGTTCATTGTCTTGGCATCATACACACAGATGAGTGAGTCATTGCCTACGTAGATAAGGTCATCTTTTGCATCGTATGAGAAATCACTCAGATAGACGTACTCGCCAGGACCGCGCCCCAGCTTGTTGAGCACCGCATAAAGATTGTAATTGTCAAAGCAGAGCAGTTTCCTGTTGTCATTGGAACGGGCAAAAGCCTTGTTTCCCCAGAACTTTATACCTCCTATGCCGTCCATCGGCCCATCTGCCTTAAGAGGCTTTACCACAAAATCACAGGCAATCTCGGTAAGGTCACCTACATCATAGATATCAGCATCGTCCAATACATCTATTTCACCATATGAAGATGATGTTGAACCTGAACACCCCATTACTGCCAATGCTGACAGTGCAAGCAAAGAATTGAATACTTTTCTCATAATAGAACAAGGAATTATTGATTGTTATTAAAAATGACCTTATTTGCGGTCGCACCAAAGGTAAACATCTATTTTATGAATCAGTTCAAGTTAGCCCGCATAAAACATCGTTATGGAACAAATTTGAACTGATTCGGAACTTTGGCTAAAGACCTACTTCAATGAACCGGTGGCACGGAAAGCATCCAGTTTCTGGAAACAGTGACGGTCTATTATCTCCTCCAGCGTGCGGTCAAAGTTATGACGTATCTCTATCTCCGGTCCAAACATGAAACACTCGCCGTTAGCCTTTGTATATGGATGCCACTCCGGCAGACCTTCCACATTAGGATTACCGGTATGAGCAAAGTTGGCCCATGACTGTGCCATGCGGTCAGCCAGACGCAGGTCTGATTCCGATGGGTTGGGCAGGTCACGGCCAGCGTGATGCAGAGTGTTGAAGCAGAAGTTCAGCTCCGCTCCGTGGGCCGATACATGCGTTGACGGTGATTTCCACGTGAACATATAATTATACACCGGAGCCTTCTTTGAGGCCGATGCCGCATCGGCGGTAATCACAGTCTTGGCGCGGAACAGGTTGTCTATTGACGGAAGGTCCTGCGGGATATAATCAGGCCACGCCTGGGCAAGTGCCTCAGCATAGGCATCGGTCTCATCACCAAATGTAGCGCGTACAGCATCCTTAGCCTGCTCCAGAGTCATCTGACGGTTGTACTGACCACGTTGCAACTCATTGAAAGTAGTTCCTATTACAAGAGGGATATCACTTGATATTGATGCAAAATCAGGTTGGAAAGGCTGCTGCAGCAGAACCTCACCATCAGGCACAGGGCCGAATCCCCACATTATGGGAGTACCCGGCGTGCGTACCAGCCCCCTTGCGGAGAGGGCACGCTGACCTGCCTGATAGAGTTTATCATACGGAACATCCTTGATTCGGTCAGGCTCGTTATGCGGAATACCCAGTTCATCCAGAACAGCCAGACCAAGCTCCTCAGTCATAGCCTTGTGGTTCACGTTCAGGATGGTGCCGCTCATGATTATAGCCTTGTGATAAAGTCCTTGGGCTGCCGGCATACACATCAACGTACCCACTTTTCCGCCGCCTCCGGACTCACCGAATATGGTCACATTATCGGGATCACCTCCAAACTTGTTTATGTTGTCACGCACCCACTCCAAAGCCTTGACAGCATCCATCATACCCACATTACCAGAGTACTTGTACTTGGGATCACCCGTAGCTGACAGATCCAGGAATCCAATGATATTGAGACGGTGGTTCAGGCTTACCACAACCACATCCTTCTTGGCCAGACACATGCCCGGATTCCAGGCCGATGTACCCGAGTCAAAACCGCCTCCGTGACACCAGAACATAACAGGCTTCTTTGCGTCCAGGTCTGTGGTCCACACATTCAGCACGCAGCAATCCTCAGCGCTTCCCGGCTGGATACGCCCGCTCTGCAGGGACTGCGGCCCCCACTCCGTGCAGTCCATGATGGTATCCCATTTCTCCACCGGAGCAGGCGGCATGCAGCGCTCCGCATGGGCATAGGGAATGCTCTTGAACGCCATAGTACCCTCCTCATCAAATCCGCGCACCAGCCCGTTCGTGGTCTTTACCACATACGGATCATTCTGGCAACATGCCAGCACCGGCACCATTAACAGCAGAAATAATATCCTTTTCATAACCATCATCGTTATCTCATTTGCTAACAACCATTTGTAACTCAATTCTATTTATAAGGTGCATTAACGGCACCTCAAAATTATGTTTTTCATGATACCAAGCAAGTGCCTCTCCAAACACCTTAGAATCTAGGCATTTTGTCAATAGAAGGCTAGTTTTTGAATCATTCTTTGCGATTAAAGAATATATCTCTCTACCACTATTATCATCAAGATTATACATATATACAAATAATGCAATGGTATATACCATTTGTCTCCAAGCATTACTATAATCATTTGCAGTTAATAAATCTTTCGGTAGATAAGTTTCGAATAAATTTACTAACTCCTGAGGAGAATATTTCTTTTCTAAAATGTTATAATATAAGTTTGTGTTTGCAATTCTTAGGAAACACAACATAAAAAACACATCAGGAATAATGTAATTATTATCCGCAAACCCCATCAATGCCAAACGAGTATGAGCAAATATTTTATCTATAGTACGAATATCTAAACCAGAAAAAGATATAAGATTGTTTGCAACTGCTTTAAAATTGTCACCATCAGCTCTAAACTCACTAAATCTGTATCTTTCTTTTTTCTCAAAAACATCCTCAAAATGATATACGTCATATAGGTATTGACAGAAAGAATCAGTTGATGGTTGGGGAAGAGAATATTCAATATCAATAAATCTTCTTAAATAATTATCAGCATCAATATCAGAACTACCATAGTATCCATGGATAGCGTACCCTAATTGTTTTTTGTTGATTGATAATACAAAAATTATATTAGGGATATCAAAAAGATGCTTAATCCTTTCCAATACTAAAACGGAAAACTGAGGATTACATCTATCTAACTCATCAATAAAAAAGACTACGGGTAAGCCCTCTCCTGAATTATCTGCTATATAGGTTTGAAGAGATTTTCGGAAATCATTAAATGTGGTTTTTTGCTTAGAATAACCTTCAATGTCACTTTTAAGTATTTTGTCGATCTCATCTACACCCTTGGTTAAAGCATCAGAGTCAATTCCAAGTTTATTCTTTATAAACCCTTTAATTGCAGATGTAGTTATACCGGCAATAATCTTTCCTCCATTTTCGACAACTTTATTCCATTTACTCGTATCTGTTGACAGACTTTTCATTTCAGCCAATAATGCAATTAGAGGATCAGCCACATTGTCGTTTTCCCATGCATTAAAATAAATGGGGTGACCACCATCATTTTTCATCTTTTGCATAAGCATCCTTACAAAAGTAGATTTACCTGTTCCCCATCCGCCATTAAGAGCTATTACGCAACCCGTCTCCGAGTACATTTTCACAATAGAGCAAAATGTATCGGCACAAACTTTTCTATTCAATTTGTCATTTTCAAAAGGATTGCTTTCAGGGATCTCTATTTCCGGTAGCCTATTCAACATATACTATTTATTTATTCTCATTAACAATGCATTGATTGTCGTATCGGTAAATGTATGCCAGATATCCAATTCTATTGGCTTATAATTATTAAAGAGTCTTTTTACAAACTCTATCTCAAATACAAGACGAAAATCATTCGGATTGTTGTCGGGCTGTCCCTCTTTACGAGTTCCGACGCGAGCTATTTTGATAAGATAAAGATCACGGATTCCCTTACGTTTAATATAAGGCATAAAGTAATACAACTTATTAAGGGCTACTGATGACGGGAATCTCTTACCCGTATAGTATATTGTAGCCGTCTGATCAAGGTAATGTTCTACATTGTCATCTTTTACTAAACTAACAAGAACATTTCTACCCAAATCAACATCTGCCTCGCTTATTCTCACATAATGTGGAGAAGGTTCTTCAATAGAGTTTTCTACGATATACTCTGGATACTGTTGCATAACATCAAAGAAGTTCAACTGCTTTACACGCAGATTATGGTTGTGGCGTGATTCGAACACATCAGTTTTATTCTTTTTATATTGTTCTAAGCTTAGTATCAGTTCTTCTATATCATATTTTACTCCTGTAAATTTCTTAGTAAAAAAAATATCAAGCAAATTGACTAATATGTCTATGATTATCTTGTCCTTTTTTATGATATCGTAAATCCGTTTGATATATACTATCTCCCTATCAGTCAATAAACTTAAATCAAGGACCTTTCCATTATTCAAATCATTCGGTTCAAACTTCACCAGTCCATTTCCATATTGGCGAGAATTATCAAGAAAAATTCGCTTAGCAACATTCGTCAGCAAATATGCGAAAAGAACATTGCTTTCAATTCTTCCAGAATTATATATACAATGAAATGTGGTAAGATTACGAACATTGGCTTCATTCCTTACAAACTTCAGTCCAGAACGATTAAAAACTGACACCCAAATTGGAGCAGGTGTTCTATTCTCAATAGAATACCATGGCGACCGACTGGCTGTAAGATATCTTTTGTCAATTTTAAGTTGTTCGCCTATCTTTATATACTTCCTGACCGACAAATTATTTTCATTTGAGCATCCGTTAAAAAGATAAACGACCTTGTTCCTTTCGGACAATAAATGGAAATCATCACTGGTAAAAATATGTGTTTTTACATCTTGAGCATGACAAATGCAAGGCAACACATATCTCTCATTAATATTATAGTCGTCAAGCTTTGAGCGATTGAATGTAAAAAAATCATTTGAGCCTGTGGCAATTCCCCTTGATACCTTAGCGAAAGTACTAAAAGGGACAAGATGACTATATTTTGAAGCACATGTCTGATCATAATATTGCTTCCATTTGACTTTTACATCAAGATCGTCTGGCGCATATGATTTGAATTCACTAAAACAATCACTTAGTTTCGATATCTCATTGACAGTCGTAAAATTGACTTTCTCTACAATTCCATTGTTTTCGCACAATAAAATAGAAGCTGTTGTAAGTGCATCATCAAAAGCGCATTTTGTAAAATCAACTATGATAATATGCTTTAAAGTGTTACTTTCGATTAGAGCTCGTTTAACCTCCACGCCATAATCCGAGTTCAAGAATTCTGACGGAATAATATACGCCAGTCGGCCTCCTTCTTTTAATTGAGAAATAGATTTTAGCAAGAAAAGCGTATATAGATTTGTAAAACCATTCAGCCTAGTTCCCAGATGGTTATTAACCTCAGATATATAGTGAGAATTATCATAATCGTGGAACTTCAAATAAGGGGGATTACAAATTATTCCGTCGTACTTATCATTCCAAGACGATGTCAAATAGTCCTGCTTGCAAACAGACACATAATCTTTATAAGTAGAAAAATTTGACTTGGCTACATTTAAAATAACATCATCAATATCATATCCGGTTATTTTAATGTTTGGTTGTTTTTTTAAAATAGAACTACCGAAAACACCCAACCCAAAAGCTGGATCAAGAATTGTTGAACATTTATGAGGATTGGCTAAAATCCATTGTGCCATAAAGTCGGATATTATTTCTGGCGTAAAAAATTGGGCATATTTTTTTCTATGTGCTAGTCCAACCCGTTTGGAATATTCTATACTAGTCGTCATAAGTTACAATCAAACAACTCATCGAAATTTATTTTGTCTAAACATGCTTCCCCTCCATCAAACTTCACATAAAACAAAAGACGACCTTTATTTAGTTCCTTTCTAACACTTTGATGGTATGGTTCTTTCAACGCTTTCGATACCAGGCAAATGCCATCTTGAGAAGGGATTTTTATTGTTGTTTTATTTTGATTCTTTGTGTCTTGTTCAACAAAGAATCTCTCATCTTCCAAACTTGGATCTGATATTAGTTCAAGTATTTGTTTGAAAGAAATACCATACACTTTATCAAAAAAAACTTGGACATAGAAATGTGGAACATTGTATGTGTTAATCCATTTACGTACCACCTTCAAATCTTCCACCTTCGGAGTAATTGAAAGTGTATTCCTTTTTTGAATATTTTTAAGGCATTGTTTCAATTCCGAGAAAATTGATGACAATTCTTGCAAACGTTCAGACGACCTCCATGAAGGCACTCGGAAATCGAGAATCTTAATAGAAGTCTCATCAAGTTGCTCCAAAATAGGAATCATACTGGGACGCTTTTCTTGTAATAAATCCAAGTATTCACCCAAGATCAATTGTTTCAATTCTAGAGCACGCGCTGTATTATCATTTACAACTTTACTTGCCTCATCCATGTACTTATCTATAAGAAACGCGCTAGAACGAACTTCAATACCAGCTATTGCCTTCCTAACATACTCATCAACAACACATTTATCATATTTACTAATATCATAGCCCAGTTTTTTATCGAAGTCTTCTTTTCTGAACAATAAGAGATCAGGCCTTTTACCAATATTATCCAGTTCTTCTTGATATTCATTAAAGAAAGCTTCAAAACCTTCATCTCCAGCCACCAAATCGTCAGACTTTCCATATCTAACGGCCACAATATTGGATGAATTCTCATTGATTGCTCTAAAAAGAACATCTTCAGCCCAATCACCCTGCTGTTTATTGGTAATAAATTCTGAACTAGCTTGCGTTGGCATCGATGCTTCACTGCGAGGTTTATCGAAATCAACTAAACCTGTATGAATCTTGCCACATAAATCATTAATAATTTGTCTATACTCTTTCATAGCTTTTTTGTGTTTCAATAGTGTTTTATTTTTTATTGTAGCTTGCGATAATGTATACGCTTGGGTTCCTGGTATCCTAATTGCTTTATTTTGTAGTCCTCATACTCAGAGTACGAGCCCTCATAGAACACAACCTTGCTGTCACCCTCAAACGAGAGGATGTGGGTACAGATGCGGTCCAGGAACCAACGGTCGTGACTTACCACAACAGCGCAGCCTGCAAAATCATCCAAGCCCTCCTCAAGGGCGCGCAGGGTGTTGACATCAATATCATTGGTAGGCTCATCGAGCAGTAGTACATTACCCTCCTCCTTGAGCGCCATAGCCAGCTGCAGACGGTTTCGCTCACCGCCGGACAGCACGCCGCATTTCTTCTCCTGATCGGCTCCTGTAAAATTGAACCGGCCCAGATATGCACGGGCGTTTATATCACGACCGCCCATGCGGATAATCTCATTGCCGCCGCTTACCACCTGATAAACACTCTTTTCGGGGTCGATATCCTTATGCTGCTGATCGACGTATGCAATTTTCACGGTCTCACCTATCTCAAACGATCCGGCATCAACCTTTTCAAGACCCATGATAAGGCGGAACAGCGTAGTCTTACCTGCGCCGTTAGGACCTATTACACCTACAATGCCGTTTGGCGGCAGCGAGAAATTGAGGTCATCAAACAGGAGTTTATCACCGAACGCCTTTGCTACTCCGTGAGCCTCAATCACCTTATTGCCCAGACGCGGACCGTTTGGTATGAATATCTCCAGTTTCTCCTCCTTGGCCTTGACATCCTCATTCATCAACTTATCGTATGAGTTAAGGCGGGCCTTACCCTTAGCCTGACGGGCCTTGGGAGCCATGCGTACCCATTCCAGCTCACGCTCCAGGGTCTTGCGGCGCTTTGAGGCCTGCTTCTCCTCCAGAGCCAGACGCTGTGACTTCTGCTCCAGCCAGCTTGAGTAGTTGCCCTTCCATGGAATACCCTCACCGCGGTCCAGCTCCAGAATCCAGCCAGCCACGTTGTCCAGGAAGTATCGGTCATGAGTAACTGCAATCACAGTACCTGCATACTGGTTAAGATGCTGCTCCAGCCACTGTATACTCTCGGCATCCAGATGGTTGGTAGGCTCATCCAGAAGCAGGATATCAGGCTGCTGCAACAGCAGGCGGCACAATGCAACACGACGGCGCTCACCACCTGACAGCACACCCGTCTTCTGGTCCTCAGGCGGACAACGCAGTGCATCCATAGCCTGCTCCAGACGGTTGTCAATGTTCCAGGCATCGGTAGCGTCAATCATATCCTGCAGTTCAGCCTGGCGGGCCATCAGGGCATCCATCTTATCCTGATCCTCATAATACTCAGGGAGCTCAAACTTATGGTTCACCTCATCATACTCCTTAAGAGTGTCATATATTTGCTGTACGCCCTCCATGACCACCTCCTTGACGGTCTTGTCAGGATCCAACTGAGGCTCCTGAGGTAGATAGCCCACGCTGTAACCCGGGCTGAATACCACCTGTCCCTGATAGCTCTTTTCAAGACCTGCTATAATCTTGAGCAGGGTTGATTTACCGCTACCGTTAAGGCCGATGATACCTATCTTGGCGCCGTAAAAGAAACTAAGGTAAATATCCTTGAGAACCTGCTTGTTGTTCTGGAACTGCTTGCTCACCCCCACCATTGAGAAGATGATTTTCTTGTCATCTGCTGTTGTCTGTGCCATTAATCTATTTGCTTAATTTGAAAAACATACCAAAGGTATGATAAATCCTCCAATCAGGCAAGTAGCGACCCGAGAAGGACTCTGAAAAAAATTTAGCCATCTTATTTTGTATTTCACTCAGTTTTACTACCTTCGCGACGCAAATTTCACTAATCTAATGGTTACAATAGTCCTGGCTGTTACAGCAGTTGTTGCATTCGTACTTTTTCGCGACATTTCTGACAGCAACTAAATTAAACAGAGAATAGATCGGATCATCATATCCGTGACATTTTATGTTTCATCTTATCTTTTGCAAGTCTAACAAGTAAAAGGTGGGAGGATTGTTGTTTTT
This sequence comes from uncultured Bacteroidales bacterium, assembly GCA_902774275.1. Classification (GTDB taxonomy): domain Bacteria; phylum Bacteroidota; class Bacteroidia; order Bacteroidales; family Bacteroidaceae; genus Colenecus. The sequence continues at coordinate 20,440 of CACYHN010000005.1, read as the reverse complement.
TGTGTATTAATGTCCAGACTCTTGGCGTAATGCCGAAAAATGTTAAAAAAAGGATATAGTGTAACAATGACTTGAAATGTTACATACCTTTGCGGCCGATATGAGATCAATAAACGCATACTTCTATTACTTTTGGTTTACCAGACAATATGCCGGGTAATTTGTTGTATGCCTACAAATGATAAATAACAGAGAGCCCGGATCAATGATTCGGGTTCTTTTTTTGATATGTAAAACTGACGATAATAAAAACAAGACAATATGATAGCAGTACTTAAAGCGGGAGTCTCAGAGACTCAAAAGAAAAACCTTATAAACTGGATCAAAGGCCAGGGAGTAGATGTTCACATATCTGAAGGTCAGTTCCAGACGGTGATAGGTCTGATTGGCGATACCAGCCGCATAGACCCTGACCTGCTGAGCGGTCTTGACATCATCGAGAGCGTTACCCGCATCAGCGAACCGTTCAAATGCGCCAACCGCCGTTTTCACCCCGCCGATACAATAGTTGAGATTGGTGAGGGTGAGAACAAGGTCAAGATAGGTGGCGGCAACTTTGCAATGATAGCCGGCCCGTGTTCTGTTGAATCTGAGCAGCAGATAACAGAGATTGCCAAGGCCGTTAAGGCATCGGGCGCAACACTGCTGCGCGGCGGTGCATTCAAGCCCAGGACATCTCCGTATGATTTCCAGGGAATGGGTGCCGATGGTCTGGAACTGCTGCGCAAGGCACGCAAGGCTACAGGCCTGCCTATAGTAACTGAGATAATGAGTGAGAAACATCTGGATCTGTTTGAGGATGTTGACCTTATTCAGGTGGGTGCGCGTAACATGCAGAACTTTGAACTGCTTAAAACTCTGGGCCGTACCCGCAAACCCATACTGCTCAAGCGCGGTCTTTCAAGCACCATCAAGGAGTGGCTCATGAGCGCCGAATACATTATGGCTGGCGGCAATGAGAACATCATTCTGTGTGAGCGCGGCATCCGTAGTTACGATACATACACCCGCAACGTGCTTGACCTCTCTGCCATACCTGTTGTCAAGGAGCTTTCACACCTGCCCATAATAGTTGACCCCAGTCACGCTACAGGTAAGTCACGCCTGGTGCCGTCCATGAGTCTGGCAGCTGTTGCAGCCGGTGCAGACGGTCTTATCATAGAGGTACACAATGACCCGGAGCACGCCCTGTGTGACGGTGCTCAGTCACTCACTCCGGCACAGTTTGATGAAGTGGCAAAGAAGGTAAAGGCCCTTAAAGAGATAATCTGATGGCAAAAACTGTAGGAGTAGTAGGATTAGGATTGATAGGCGGCTCACTCGCCAAGACATACAAGGAGGCCAGCTGGACGGTATATGGTTTTGACCTGAATGAGTCAATAAGCCGTTTTGCCGAGCTTGAAGGTACTCTTGATGCCGTACTTGACGCCAAGAATATAAAGAAATGTGACTTGATACACATAGCAGTCACCCCTGATGCCGCCTGCAAATGGATTGAGCAGCACGCTGCTGAGATAGCCAAGAGCACAGTAGTGATTGATGACTGCGGAACCAAGCGCAAGATTGTGGAGTGCGGAATGAAAGCCGCCGCAAGGTACGGATTCACATACGCCGGCGGACATCCTATGGCCGGAACACATCTGTCTGGTTACAAGAACTCACGCGCCACGATGTTCCAGAACGCATCAATGATAATCATCCCGCCCACTCACGATGATATCCAGCTGCTTGATCACATCAAGAGTCTATTGGAGCCCATGCAGCTCAAGCGCGTGGTATTCACTACTCCAGAGCAGCACGACAGCATGATAGCATTCACGTCACAACTGGCGCATGTGGTATCAAACGCCTACGTCAAGAGTCCATCGGCCCAGCAGCATAAGGGCTACAGCGCAGGTAGTTTCCGCGACCTCACGCGCGTGGCCTGGCTCAATGAGAATATGTGGACAGAGCTGTTCCTTGAGAACAAGGACAACCTTCTGCGAGAGATACATACCCTGATTGACAACCTCACGCAGTACGCCAATGCCATGGAGGCCGATGATGCCAAGACATTGTGCGCGCTGCTGCGTGACGGACGCATTGCTAAGGAACTTTCAGAAAAATAGATATGGCTACCCCCACCCTAATCACAGTCCATGCCTCAGGCACGTATGACATACTGCTCACCAAGGGCAGCCTGAGCAACATAGGCCAGGCTCTTAAAGAGCGTTTCAAGCCCTGCACCATAGCCATCCTGAGTGATGATAAGGTGTTCCCGCTCTATGGAAAGACCGTAACGGAATCACTTGAGGCAGCAGGTTTCAGGGCCGTAAGCCACGTGATAGCCAACGGTGAGCAGAGCAAGACGCTGGATAACGTGACCGCATTTATAGACTGCATGGTCAAGGCTCAGATAACACGTACAGACATGGTGCTGGCACTGGGCGGCGGCGTGGTAGGTGATATGGCCGGATTCGCAGCCGCCATATATCTGCGCGGCATTCCATACATTCAGGTACCCACCACACTGCTGGCTGCCGTAGATTCATCAGTAGGTGGAAAGACAGCGGTTGATATCAGCGCCGGCAAGAATCTGGTGGGAGCTTTCCATCAGCCCGCCCTTGTTTACCTGGATACTGAGACTCTAAAGACGCTTGACACCGCAGTAATGCGTGACGGATTTGCCGAGGTAATCAAATACGGCATCATACTGGACCGCAAGCTGTTCGATACGGTTGCCCTGCCCGGCTCATTTGACCTTAAGGAGGTGATAGCCCGCTGCATAGAGATAAAACGCGATGTGGTTGAGGCCGATGAATTTGACCGCGGTATGCGCGGCCTGCTCAACTTTGGCCATACATTCGGGCACGCCATTGAGAAGCTGAGCGGATTCACCATTACCCACGGCAGTGCTGTGGCCCGCGGCATGATCATTGCCGCAAAGGTGGCTAAGGTTTACGGATTCACGGATTTTACGGAAACCATAACTGATGTGGTAAGGAATTACGGATTTGAGACTGCATGCCCCTACTCTGCCGATGAACTTTACAGCGTAATCCTATCAGACAAGAAACGCAGCGCGGGTGACATCACTCTAGTACTGCCACGTGAGATAGGTAAATGTACACTTGAGAAGATGCCTGCCACACAGGTTCTTGAACTGATGAAAAAAACCGGATTATGACACTCTCTGTATCAGGAACACCGTCAGGAAACGTGCAGGTGCCTCCATCAAAATCAGTGGCACACCGCATGCTTATATGTGCCGCCCTGTCTGATAAGCCCTGCACAATCATCTGCCGTGGTATAAACCGCGATATGGAAGCCACCGCAGCCTGCCTGAACGCTCTTGGCGCAAACATTGTTTACGCTGACGGCAAATTCAGCGTAAATCCGATAAGTGAGGTAAAAAAAGGTGCACTGCTGGACTGCGGAGAGAGCGGTTCCACGCTCAGATTCATGCTACCCGTAGCAGCCGCACTCGGTGCTGATGCCGTATTTACCGGACAGGGCCGTTTGCCGCAGCGCCCGCTATCACCCCTCTATGAGGAGATGACAGCACACGGGGTAAGCATGTCAGAGAACGGTCACATGCCGCTTACCTGTCATGGAACTCTACCCGCAGGCACATACACTATTGACGGCGGCGTATCCTCACAGTTCATATCAGGACTGCTCATGGCTCTCCCGCTTACCGGCGGAGACTGCACCATAAACATTACGGGAAAACTTGAGAGCGCATCATACATAGATCTTACCCTGAACGCGCTGAAACAGTTCGGGATTGAGGTAAAGGCTACCGGGCAGGGTTACCGCATACCCGGTGGACAGAGGTACGCCACACCTGACGGACCGGTTACAGTTGAGGGTGACTGGTCTGCTGCCGCATTCTGGCTTACAGCAGGTGCAGCAGGTGCCAAGCAGGTAAGCTGTACAGGACTGGACTACGAGCATTCAGCTCAGGGTGACCGCCGCATCGTGGATGTACTGCGCCAGATGGGGGCTGACATATCCGCCACCGCAAACAGCGTCACTGCCCGCCCTTCAAGGCTGACCGCCTCACAGATTGATTGTGCCGATATCCCTGACCTTGTACCGATAATGGCGGTGGCTGCCTCCACAGCGCAAGGCACTACCATATTTGACAACATCAGGAGACTGCGCATCAAGGAGAGTGACCGCGTAAGATCCATCCTGCAACTGCTGTCAGGAGCAGGCATATGCGCATACGCCACTGACAACACCCTTACAGTCACAGGGGGGCCTGCCAGAAGTTTCACATATGATCCGTCAGGCGATCACCGTATGGCTATGGCGGCAACCGTGCTTGCATCGGTCAAGAACATAAGGGTTACCATCAAGGACGCTGAGTGTACGGCTAAGTCCTACCCCGCGTTCTTTGATGACTTCAATGCATTGGGAGGCCATGCAGAACAGATAAATGATTAAACCTTATAAGAGATATGGAACTTTCAGACTACAGAAAACAGATTGACAACATTGACGATGAGATATGCCGTCTCTTCGCCGAGCGTATGAATGTGGTGAATGAGATAGGTGAATACAAACGCACTCACGATGTCCCGGTAAGCAGCAGCTCACGTGAACGTGAGGTACTGGCGCGCATCTCAAAACAACTGCCAGAAGACCTTGAGGATTTTGGGCGCGTCCTCTACCGCTCCATGTTTGACATAAGCAAGGCATATGAGGCTATGTACAAGGAGAAGGACTCCCCACTCTACAAAGCCATATCAAACCTTATAAACGCCGATCCCGCTCCATTCCCCAAACGTGCCGTAGTAGCCTGTCAGGGGCGTGAGGGCGCATACTCACAGATAGCTGCCGAGAAGCTGTTTGAGGTTCCTGAGATAATGTTCAACAACACCTTTGAGGGTGTAATCCGCATGGTCACTGACGGTCTGTGCGAGTACGGAATACTGCCTATTGAGAACTCCACCGCCGGTTCCGTGAATGAGATCTATGACCTGCTGGTAAGATATAACGTGCATATAGTTCGCAGCACCCGAGTGCGTGTTGACCACCAGCTGCTGGCAGCCAAGGGAACCCGTTTCCAGGACATCAAGACCATCTACTCACATCCGCAGGCCATAGGCCAGTGTTCACATTTCCTGGCTGCGCTCAAGGATGTTGAGATTATTCCGTTTGACAACACCGCAATGGCTGCCCAGAAAGTGGCCAAAGACCCCAACCGGACATCGGCCTCAATATCATCAAAGAGCTGTATCAGCCTCTATAACATGGAGGTGCTGGCAGAAGATATACAGAACTTTGACAGCAACCACACCCGCTTTATCTGCATAGCCAAGAATGCACGCATATATCCCGGTGCCAACCGCACCAGTATCATGATGGTTATGTCACACAAGCCTGGAACGCTGTTCTCAGTGTTGAGTAAATTCAATGCCACAGGCGCCAACCTGGTCAAGCTGGAGAGCCGCCCCATCCCGGGCCGCGACTTTGAATTCATGTTCTACTTTGACATTGAACTCTCCATCTATGACAAGAAATTTGCTCCGCTCATCAGCGAGCTTGACCACTGCGGCGAGCAGTTCAAGTACTTTGGTACATACCAGGAAATAGTATAATTTTACGGCATGAAAAAGATTCTAGTCATCAACGGGCCCAATCTCAATCTGCTGGGGCTGCGCGAGCCGTCCATCTACGGCAACCGTGATTTCAAGGCTTTGCTGGCCTTCATAAACGAGACTGCCGCCTCTCTGGGCCTGCAGGTTGAGTGCTTTCAGTCAAATCATGAGGGAGCCATAGTGGATTGCATACAGCAGGCATACGGCGTGTTTGACGGCATCGTAATCAACCCTGCCGCATATACGCATACCAGTGTCGCCATACTCGATGCCCTGAAAGCGGTCTCTATCCCTACCGTTGAGGTTCACCTGAGCGATGTGTCGGAACGCGAGGAGTTCCGCCACCACTCATACGTATCGCTTTATGCTTCCAAGACCATCATAGGCAAGGGTTTTGACGGATATCGGGAAGCATTGGAGTACTTCTCAGCCAACAACTGAAAAAAAGTGCTACCTTTGCGCGCTATGCTTGAAATAAAAGAGGTTCTTACTGATAAGGACAAGAAGAAACTGTTCAAGTTTCCGATAGACCTTTACAAAGAGTGTGATATGTACGTGCCCGTGCTCATCAATGATGAGATGGACACATTCAATCCCAAGAAAAACGGTGCCTACAGTTATGCTGACAGCCGTCTTTGGCTGGCCTTGCGTGACGGCAAGATCGTGGGCCGTATAGGTGCAATCCTGAACCGTGCCGCCAATGAGAAGGATAACGTAAAGCAGCTGCGTTTTACCCGTTTTGACTTTATTGATGACTATGAGGTTTCAAAGGCGCTGTTTGATACCGTCGTAGCCTGGGCGCGTGAGCTTGGCATGACAGAGCTGGTGGGTCCGTTAGGGTTCTCCAATCTGGACAAGCAGGGTATGCTGGTAGATGGATTTGACCAGCTTGACATGTACATCACGCTCTACAACTACCCCTACTACATTGAGCACATGGAGCGTCTGGGACTCACCAAGAAGTGGGACTGGACTGAGACCAAGGTCATTGTACCTGATCGAGTACCGGAAAAGATGGACCAGATAGCAGCCATCTCTGAGAAACGTTACGGCTACTCCATCAAGAAGTTCCGTAATATGAAAGAGGTACGCCCATACATACGCAAGGCCATGCAGATTATCAACATAGCATTTGCCAAGCTGCACGGTGTGGTGCCTCTGTCCGACAAGCAGATTGACAACATGGAGCATCTGATTGCGCTGGTAGGCCGTCCTGAATACTCACTCATGGTCCAGAACCAGCAGGGTGAGCTTGTAGGATTCGGATTCATCGCTCCCTCCATAAGCCGCGGCATTCGTGCCAGCAAGGGCAAACTTGGACTATTTTCTGCACTAAAAGTCTTAAGTGACCTCAATGATCACCGCCACATAGATTTCTACATGATTGGCGTACGCCCCGAGGACCAGAAGAAGGGCGTGGAGTGCATCATCCTGCGTGAAGGCATCATTGCCATCCAGTCACACGGCGGCATAGACTGCCAGACCGGCCCCATGCTTGAAGACAACGCCAACGTCCAGAACATCTGGAAGCACTTTGAGCACTACACCCACCGCCGTCGCCGCTGCTGGAGCTACCAAATTGAGAAATGACCCGATAGCGATAGTCCCCCTGTGCCATTTTTCGAAACGGAACAAGGGGACTGTCTCTTTGGGGGCAAAGCAGCCGGAGGACTGCTCCGGCTGAATGCTTGGCTATGTCTTGCGTTCTTTTGCGTTTTGCCAGTTGTGAAGGACAAATCCTACGGGCAAACAGGCCGCACGGATCGACCGTTGTAGCGGTTGCCGACGCCCGAGTAGCGATCGCCTGAACTGAAGAAGAAGTTCCACGCGTAGTACGGGAGGCCCGCGTAGAGCGAACTGGACCAGTAGCTGCCGTAGGAGCCAACGTAGTTGAGACCAGTACCGTCGCGGTTCCCGGCAGCGGGCAGGAAAATGGATTTGCTTGAGTCCTTCCTGCTGATTACTTTCAAACCGTCAACACCGTTTTGGGTTATAAACTCACAAACACAACTGTCTAACAATTCCTTAAACTCTGCTTGTGTTGGCATACGCCAGTTACCACCCCACCTATAGTGTGCTACGTCATCAGCAGGGGTAAGTATGGTCAAGGTGTCTGTCATACCATCTAAGCCATAATCGCTTTTGCTACAGTACTTGAACAGACTATTATTTGTCTTATTGCAAAACCTATAGTTTTTCCAAGAGTAACCATCCAACATGCCTAATTTCCATTGAGGCGATTCAGATTGGGCATAACCGGGCTGGTATTTTGTTGTTGTATCTCCCCAGGCATAGTAATCACCGTAGTCCTCCGGCTTTTCTGCTCCTAAATTATGTGTTGCCCATAAAACAGACAAGCCTAAATCTACATACTCATAACCATTCACATCTATTGACCACTCAAACGTGATTGTTTTGACATCTCCGTAATAAATCAACAGTTGGTTTATATAGTATGCCCTGTAGTAGTATTTCTTACCAGGTTGAATACCCGATACTGTTATTGAGTATGAATCCTCGTTATATTTCTTGTCAACTTTCTGGCGGGTTGAGTATTCATCACTGAAAGATTCATCTGTTGAATACTCTATACCACACTCAAAATCAAGAGCGACACCATCAAGACCGCTTACCCTGCCGGACAAAGTTGCAACCTTGAATGTTCCTTTATCTGCACTAAGGGTTTCTATCTTGGGGCCACTTTGCTTTTCCTCTTTTATACTTTCTTTTTCATCACAAGACAGCATGCCCATAAACAGAACAGCCGCTGCTGGAAGTAATCTGATTATTCTTTTCATGAATATCTGAATTTGAATTGTACAAAAGTAGATATTAAATCTCTGTATTTGCAAACTGTACAAACTTTTTTCCAGTTGCAGGAGCGGGAGTATCGGCCAATAATAACGCAAATGTCATTCCCGTTATTGCGCCCCATATGGAAATGTGTGGACTCAAACAAATTTTTTAAGCCAAAGTTTAAGGACCGGGTCTCCAATTATTACTCCCGATTCTGTGACCTCAATAAGTTCCTTATCCAATAATGCTTGCCTTAGCCTTGCTATGTTTGAGGCCGAACCCAAGCCATAATTCTCCCTCATTGAAGCCTCTCCAAAACCATTACTTATTCCATCAATTACAGCTTCAGTTTTTAATACACAAGTTTGTGTCGTACATAAAAAACACATATTATCAGATATAAGACAGTAAGTCTTACGCCTGAGCAGATAACAGAACTCTGATTAATATTCTAATTCAGATTACTGAGATTCTGTAAGTAAATGCTGAACTCTTTCCAGCATCCAGCTTGTTGATGTAATCACGGCCAGAGATATCGCCGCTGTATCCCTGATAGTCACACCGTCCCATCCAGGGTTCGATGCACACAAACGGTGCGTTCTTGCCGGGCGGTGACCACAAGCCCCAAACCGGCGCATCCTGTGTCTCTACCGCAATATACGGATTGCATTCCTTATCATAGAGTATCACCTGATCTATCTGATGCTCCTCCAGCACCAATGCATCATTTGCAAAGAGGCTCGGAGTAATGGGCAGCATTGCATCGCTGTCAAGCTCCATCATGCCGGCGCTGTCACTGCGGTAACCTTCAGGCGTCAGTTTGCCAATAATGAGCTGGCTGACAGGTTCCTCACCTGATGTTAGGCGGAAGTATCCGTGTATAAAATCATCCTTACTGAAGTCCCTGTAATTGAATCCCGGATGCGCACCTATCTGGAAATACATTGCATCCTTACTTGGGTTTTTAATGCGCCACTCCACAACAAGAGTGTTATCCTCAAGACGGTATGTAGCCTCAAGACGGAAGGGATACGGATAGACCTGGAGTGACTGTTCATCGGACTCAAGGCACAGCACTACGCTCTCCTTGTCTTGACACAGCACCTTGAATTCACGGTCTCGCGCAAATCCGTGCTGCGGCAGATGATAGGTCTTATCCCCTACTCTGTACTCACCGTTCCACACTTTGCCCACAATCGGGAAGAGCATTGGCGCATGTCGGCCCCAATACTCTTTATCGGCAGTCCATATAAGTTCTTCATAGCTGCCCTGTTTCTTAAGGCTGGTCAGTTCAGCTCCGTGCAGATCAATCACGGCGCTCAGGTGTTCATTCTCTATAATCATAGGTCAAGTAATTACAATGCGAATATAGCGTTTTTGGGCGGTTTTTACTACTTTTGCCTGAAACCTGCTGACCAAAACAATCACAATGAAAAGAATAATACTTGTTATTGCACTGTTTACATGTGCTTTATCATACGCCCAGCGCATGAACGTACTTGAGGAGATAAAAGCCAATCCTCAGAAATCCTATGGCACAGACTATCCCTATACTTTCGATGCCCCCGCCCTGACCAAGTCACCCAAGGGTTACAAACCTTTTTATATAAGCCATTACGCACGTCACGGCTCACGTTATTATTGGAACAATTCACTCTATCTGGAGCTGGACACCATCATGACTGAGGCTCATGAGAAGCATCTGCTCACCCCCGACGGTGAAAAGTTCTATGAGCAGTACAAGGCGCTCTACCCTGAGTTCATGGCCGGCATGGGCGAGCTTACCCGTGTGGGATGGGACCAGCATCAGGCCATAGCCCGCAAGATGTATGAGAGTTTCCCGGAAGTATTCAAGAAGGGAGGTACCATCCGTGCCATATCTTCCACTACCGGCCGATGCATCATCAGCATGAGCGCATTCTGCCAGGCTATGGTACAGTGCAACCCCAAGATTGACATCTATGAGCAGGCATCTAGGGCTACCCTTCCCGCTGTCAAGCCCGATGCTGATGATAACCCTTACCGTGTCAGTGCTCCCCGCGCCAGAGCTGAACTGGACATGACCAATTTCAACCCCGAGACTCCGGAGGTGGCATCGAACGATGAGATTGTTGCACGCCTTTTTACAAGTACTGAGGGCCTTTCACGCAGTTCACGCCGCATCTACAGCAACCTCAAGAACCTCTACACCTCACTGCCAAGTATCGGCCATGAGGAGCTATTGGTAGGACTCTTCAAGCCCGAGGAACTTACCGCTAACTGGGAGCGCAACAACCTGAACTCATACCGCAACTGGTACAGGGACATCAACGTAATGAAACCCATCGTGCAGGATATTCTTGAGCAGGCCAAACTGGTCATTGACGGAGAGTGCAATGACATTGCATCCCTGCGCTTTGGCCATGACACCAATCTGGGCCCGCTCAACATCATTATGGGCATCAACATACCCAAGGGCGGCGTGACCGATGCCAACCAGCTCAAGTACTATTTCCAGGACTTCCAGATAGGCAAGGCTGCCAACCTGCAGTTCATTTTCTACAAGAGCAAGAAGAACCCCGAGATCCTGGTCAAGTGCCTGCAGAACGGCTACGAGGTGCAGCTCCCGCTCGACACTGACTCCTACCCCTACTACAAGTGGAGCGATTTCTACGCTTACTACAGCGCTATTTGCTCAGAGCAGTGAGGTGAGTTCGCTGAGTGAGCGGATTGTGTGGTCGGGAGTGATTTGGGCCGATGCCTCCACGCCGCGGATGTTGAACCAGATGGTGTGCAGACCGTACGCCTGGCCGCCGCTGATATCGGCGTTGAGAGAGTCACCCACTATTACGGTCTGATCCGGACGGGTGCCGCCCAACTGACCGAAACAATAGTCAAAATACTCGCGTGAGGGTTTGTTATAGCCTATGTCCAGTGAGCCGAATATCCCGTCAACATACTGCATCAGCCCGGCCTTGCCTAGGCGTGTCGATTGCTGAAAGTTTGAGGCGTTGCTTACCACATAAACCTTGTATTTGGAGTGCAGATATTTCATTGCCTCGCGTGAACCGGCCACCGGGACCGATGTGTCGCGAAGTCCTGCAATGAAATCAAGTTCGAACGCGGGGCCATCGGCCTCAATACCCAAGTCATGAAATATGCCGGCCCAGCGGGTGCGGTGCAGTTCATCTACTGTAAGCAGGCCGTCCTCAATGCGTTTCCAGAGAATGATGTTACGGTTCAGAAAGAACTCGAATATGTCATCCGAGTATTCCAGACCGTTCTTTTTGAAACAGTTACGCACGTTCTGCCGGGCACACTCCTTGAAATCCAGGAGCGTGTCATCAACATCCATCAGGACGGTGGTTATATCTGCCTTACTGAACATCCTCAAGAAGGAACGCAATCTCGTCACCCTTGCTCAGACGGCCGTTCACCACGCTGACAACGGTAACCGTGGCCTGGATGCAGAGTTTCATATCGGCCTTACGGTATATGTCCTGCTCAAATATGAAACGGGCGCCCTCACGGTGCAGGTTGAGGCATGACAGGAACTCCTCCTGACCATGCAGCGGGCTCTTATACTTGATGTTGATTTCCGATACCATGGCGTCGATGCCCTTCTCATGCCACTGCTGGAATGACTGACCGCGGCTCTGCAGCCATTTGTGGCGGGTATATTCCAGATAGTGCTGGTAATTGGCATTGTTGACTACGCCCTGCAGGTCACATTCGTAGTCACGGGTCTCAAGAGAGGTTGTAAAAAGATAATCTTTCATAGCAGCGCGAAGTTAATGCTTTTTCAAATCCTATTGTTTACTTTTGCCGATAAGAGTTTTACCAAAACCTTTACAGCTATGACAGACTTTCTTGAATTATGTAAGGCGCGCTACTCGGTGCGCTCGTTCTCGGACCGCAAGGTGGAGCCTGAGAAACTTGAAAAGATACTGGAGGCTGGCCGCGTGGCACCTACTGCCGTGAACTTCCAGCCGCAGGTAATTTATGTGCTGCAGAGCCCCGATGCCGTGGCTAAGATGGCTAGCGTGACGCCGTATATGTTCCATGCTCCGCAGGCTCTGCTGGTGTGCTATGACGAGGATATCTGCTGGAAAAACCGCAAGCATGAGGAGGAGGGTCACTCCGCCGGCGAGATGGATGCTACCATCGTGCTCACGCAGATGATGCTCCAGGCATGGGAACTGGGTATCGGCTCCTGCTGGGTATGCAGCTTTGACTTCAAGGCCACCCGCCAGCTGTTCAACCTGCCGCCCAACATCAAGCCTGTTGCGCTCATGCCCATCGGTTATGCCGCTGCGGATGGTGTGGCATCGGACCGTCACCCCAAGCGCAAGCCGCTGGAAGAGACAGTCCGCTACCTCTAATCCTGTCGGTTACCGGCGCAACAGGAACAATGCCATCATAGTCGCGGTCATGACCAGAATCATTATCGCAATCATCACGCCCTTATTCCTTTTGGGGAGATTCTCAACGGGAACGGGCTTGATATTGTGCTCATGATTGTACTTGTCATAAGCAGACCTTAGTATATCATAGGTCTCCTGGGCATTCCGGACATTTGCGCCGAGGTTGCAATACATAGGAGAAGACTGGTCATCCCGCCATATCAGCAGCTGGCCTGATTCCATGGCAAGGTTCCTTATATCGGAATACATTATCTCATCCGTTTTTGGGGAGACTGAGGGTATCATCACCTCAATGCGGTCATTATAAACCACGAGCGACGGTCTCTTTCTACGGATCACGTCCAGAATCAGAATAAGCAGCAAAGGAACAGCAGTCAGGGCACATATGATTACCGATGTCACTGAAAAGCCGTCGTCTATCAATCGACTTATTATTGGTATTATTACCAGTACTCCCGCCACAATGCCGGCCCACGGCCTGCGGTCATAGTGTTCGTGTAAAACTCTAATCTGTCCCATATTCACTGTTTTGGTTTGCGGCCGGCGCGACGCAACGCATCGGCTATAATCCATTGCAGCTGGCCGTTCACGCTGCGGAACTCGCTGGCGGCCCATTGTTCCAGGGCCTCCATTGTTGCAGAGTCCACTCTCAGCAGAAAACTCTTGGAGTCAGCGTCTTTAGCCATCTGTACCAGCAATTAATTGTATAATGTACCTGTGTTCACTACAGGTGATGCAGGCTCATCACCGCAAAGCACTACGAGAAGGTTACTTACCATTGCGGCCTTGCGCTCCTCATCAAGCTCAACCACACCGTCTTTCTTAAGGTTGTCAAGAGCCATCTTTACCATTGATACTGCGCCTTCCACTATCTTCTCACGAGCTGATATGATAGCATCGGCCTGCTGGCGGCGGAGCATTACGGCAGCAATCTCAGGAGCGTATGCCAGGTAGTTGATACGGGCCTCAACAGCCTCGATGCCTGCTATTGCAAGACGCTCGTTCAGTGTCTGCTTAAGCATCTCGTTGATTTCATCGGCACCTGAACGAAGTGTAACGACATTGTCTCCGCCACCGTTCTCATCATAGTTGTAACGGCCGGCCACCTGGCGCAGGGCTGCATCTGACTGAACTGCCACAAAATTTTCAAATGCTCTCATTGTGGCATTAAGGTTGACTATACCGCCAGGAGTCTGGCCCATGGTCTGTGAATCTATTTCAAAGAGTGCCTTATAGACATCACGGATTTTCCATACCATGACAAGACCTATCATGATGGGGTTACCGCTCTTGTCATTTACCTTGATGGCCTCAGCATTAAGGTTACGGGCGCGCAATGAAATCTTTTTCTTCTTGAGCAGAGGATTGACCCACCAGAAACCGTTCTCACGGAATGTGCCTTTGTACTTTCCAAAGAACACCATGGCGCGTGCCTCATTTGGCTCAAGCTGAACAAATCCTGCTGCAATTATTACCAGCAGCACTACAAACAGAGGGGTAAAACCGGAGAGAGGGAGATCAAATAACGGAGTTGCGATAATTACGCCGATAATGATCAGCATCAGAAGGATGGCCATGAATCCGCTCATCCTGAATCCTTTAAATTCAAATTCTTTTGTTTCCATAACTTTTATTGTTTTGATTTGCTTTTGATATCAAAATGATATCGCAAATGTAAACAGCATTTTTATACGTGCCAAACGTTTTAAACTTTTTAACACTCTATTTATCTGATTCCGTTACGGCTGCTGAAGGTTATGCGCACTCCCCTGTCATCAATCATCAGGTCATTACCACCGTTGTTGCCGTCACTCTTTATGCCCTGACGCTTGCCGTTAAGCACCTCCTGGCACATTTCCCTGATATCAGAGACACGTTGCGGAGTCTCCAGATTGTCACCGCTGTAGTGTCCGGGGAACAGAAACCTTATATCATTATCCTTGATATATTTCTCAACCTTTGCGGCCGATGACACGACGTTTGATAAATATGTAAACACCAACAGATTGGTTGATCCGAATGCATCGCCGCTGAATCCGTAATGGTTTGCCTTGTCAAAGAATGTCACGCTGCCCGATGTGTGACCGGGAGTGAACATCACCTCCAGCTTGCGTCCGCCCAGGTCAATGGTCTCGCCATCGGTCAGGTGCCTGATCTGGCCCTGGTACCGGCGCTGGCTGTTTCGCAGCATCTGCTCATCGGCAGGACCTATCCAGACCTCAGGGAACGGTCCTACTCCGCCTACGTGGTCACCGTGTCCGTGGGTCAATATCATTGTTACGGGCTTGGATGTGATACCGGCCACAATCTTGTCCAGCCCCGGAACACGGGTGCCGGCATCTATCAGCACCGCACGGTCATTACCCTCAACAAGATAAAGAGACTCGTTATAAGTACGGTGTCCGTTTCCTATCCAGGTATGCTCGTCCAGCTGGCGGAACACCACCTCATCATCCTCATAAACCACTTTGCCGCGAAGGTCACGGCTGTTGACATCACTACCCTGAGCCGTCATCGGCCCGGCAACAAAGCAGAACAGGATTGCTGCAAGAATAATCTTTTTCATATTATTCAATAGGTTTAGTAGGCTGCATATCCCAGCCGGTTATAGTAGAGAAATAAGGTATCAGGGCGTAGGCCAGCTTGATGTGAGCCTTCCAGTTGGGATGCCAGTCAGCTCCCAGTTCCTGGTCATTGTCCAGATGAACGGCCTGGAACATCCCGTCGTAATAGACGTTACGGTAGCCGCACTCCTCAACGCACTCGCGCACAAAGTCAAACAGCAGTTTGTCAACCTTGGTCGATACGCACAGGATGGGATGATCCTCTCCGTAATAATCCTTGATGGCCTTGATCAGACGCTTGTAGTTGCGCTTAAACGGATCACGCATGGGCTGGCGCTCGGTAGAGAAATCGTTCTGCCCAAGATAAATCATGGTGATGTCAGGTTTCTGATCACCCGGCTCCCACTTGGGCTGGCGGGCATTGTCAAAAGTGCATCCGTAACGGTCGGGCATATACCAGCGGGCATTCTTGTCACGGTCATCATAGTTGCGGCAAATTCCCATTCCCGAATGCGAGACAGTGATGAAATCGGCATCGAAATACCGGGCCAGCAGAGCACAGTAAGTCTTGGAAGTGTTCTGAGTCTCCGGAGTATACCGGTTGCGCGATATACTGTTCTCAATGCCGTAACCGCATGTGTAAGAATCACCCACAAACTCAATCAGGCGCTCCTTGACCGGCGCCGCCTGCTGCAGTCCCTTATCGGTCAGGAACTCATGGAATGTAGTACGGCCCTGATCGGCCTCGGTGCGTTTCTGGATTATCACCGAATGGCTGGCCTGTTTCTTGCCTTTCTTGAAATCGGCACTGCTTACAATGGTGAGCAGAGTATCGGCAGAGTTTAAACACAGCACTTTATCGGCCTCGGCGCTCATATCACGGTCAATCCACACATTGAAATAGTCCTTACCCGTGTCCGATGCACGCACGGCCAGATAATCGCCCTGGAACGAAATCTTTGCATAAGTGGAACTCCAGTCAAAACTCACGTCGCCGTCAGCCGCCAGGGTACGGCCCACGTATGTGATGCGACTGTCCGATGCCGAAGTACTCTGCACGGCCGATGCAGGCACAGAGACCAAAAGGGCGAGAATGAAGGTAATACCGGATATTTTCATAATGAATGCTGGTTAGTAAGTTCAGTACGCAAATATACTCTTTTTAGTTATCTTTGCTGACCGATATGGAGAGTTTTCTGCAGATAGACGGACTGAGCAAGTCATTTGGTGACCGCGTGATATTTGACGGTCTCTCGCTCAACATCAACCAGGGTGAGAAGGTGGGACTTATAGCACGCAACGGCCAGGGCAAGAGCACCCTGCTGGACGTGATTGCCGGTAAGGCCGATTACCGCAGCGGCACCATCACATTCCGCCGTGACATCCGCACCGCCTATCTGGTGCAGACCCCCGTATTCCCCAAGGGCGCAAACGTGCTGACCGCCTGTTGCCCGGAGTCCGATGACGAGAAACTGCTGCGTGCCCGCCAACTGCTCACCAAACTGGGCGTACCCGATTTTGACAAACCCATAGACCAGCTCTCCGGAGGTCAGGCCAAACGGGTTGCATTGGCCCAGGCACTTATGCAGGAACCCGATTTCCTGATACTTGACGAACCCACCAACCATCTGGACGTGGAGGTGACCGAGTGGCTGGAGGATTACCTCACTGCTAGCCGTCTGACTCTGTTCATGGTCACTCATGACCGATACCTGCTGGACCGTGTGTGCAACCGCATCATAGAGATTGATGATTTCCGCGCCTACTCCTATCAGGGCAATTACAGCTACTATCTGGAAAAACGCCAGGAACGCATAGACGCCGAGTCATCGCAGCGCGAGAGTGACCTGAATCTCTACCGTCGTGAACTGGATTGGATGCGCCGCATGCCCTGCGCCCGCGGAGGCAAGGCACGCTACCGCAAGGAGTCGTTCCATCAGCTGGAAGAGCGCTTGCAGCACCGCCGCGACGAGCAGAGCGTGGCCCTGGACGTAAAGGCATCATACATCGGTAAAAAGATATTTGATATTGAGCACCTTAGCAAGGCGTTCGATGACAAGATAATACTCAAGGATTTCAGCTACATCTTTACCCGCTACGAGAAGTTGGGTATAATAGGTGAGAACGGCGTGGGCAAATCCACTTTCCTCAAGCTTCTTTTGGGCATTGAACAGCCCGACAGCGGTGTTATAGATCGTGGAACCACTCTCAAGATCGGATACTACTCGCAGGGCGGACTCACATTCCCTGAGGATGCCAAAGTGATTGACGTGGTGACCGCCATTGCCGACCATATAGTCCTGGATGACGGGCGCCGCATGTCGGCCGGGCAGTTCCTGCAGAAATTCCTCTTTACACCCAAGACGCAGTACAGCTATGTGAGCAAGCTGAGCGGAGGCGAGCGCCGACGCCTGTATCTCTGCACCATCCTGATGCAGAGCCCCAATTTCCTGATTCTGGACGAGCCCACCAATGATCTGGACATAATGACCCTGCAGGTGCTCGAGGAGTATATTGCACAGTTCAAGGGATGCGTGATTGTGGTATCGCATGACCGATACTTCATGGACAAGATAGCAGAGCATCTGCTGGTGTTTGAGGGCGACGGCAAGGTCACCAACTTCCCCTCATCGTACAGCGACTACATGGAGTACAAGGTGCTCAAGGAGGATGAGGAGAAAGCCGCCGCAGCCAAGAGCAAGCCCGCCGCTCCCCCACAGCAACCCGCAGCAAACGCCAATCGGCCCGCAAAACTCACCTTCAAGGAGAAACGCGAGATGGAGCAGATTGAGCAGGAACTCCAGCAACTGGAGGAGGAGAAAGCCCTGTTAGAGCAGGAACTGAACAGCGGCACCCTGCCCTACGACCAGCTCCAGCAGAAATCCGCCCGCATCGGCCAAATCCTGGACCGCACCGACACCATCACCATGCGCTGGCTCGAACTGAGCGAAAAGTGACGCAAAACGCGCTCGGCCCGAAGGGACGCTTTCACCAAGCGAAGCGACTGAAAGAAATACCCCTTTGCGTCACTTTGCATCATTTTTTATATATTCGCGGTATGAGAAAGAGCCTAATATTACTGACCATCACGCTGGTATCCTGCACAGGAGCGCAGCAAAGCGTGAATAATGACGTGGCCGATGGCCGCAGGTACTGCAATCCGCTGCCTATGGTGATAGGTCCGGGCGGCAACGCATCGGGCGACGTATCGGTAATACGTGACGATGACGGCCGATACTACATGTTCTGCACCGGAGGCGGCGCCTGGCACAGCGACAACATGCTGGACTGGGAATTCACACCCGTGCAGCGCGTGCCCGTAGCCCCAGATGTGGTCAAATTCCGCGGAAAATACTACATGTCCGGCAATGACTGCCCGCTCTATGTGGCCGATAACCCGCTGGGCCCCTACTCCGTTCTGGGCGAATGGGAGAACACCCCCGATGTTGAGGGCGGCTGGAACGAGCCGTTCGATATGCACATTTTCATAGACGATGACAAGCCATACCTCTTCTACTCCGGTCGTGGCATAAGCGGCATATTCGGAGTGCCTCTGGACCCCGACCATATGAACCGTTTTGCCGACAAGCCCACCCACCTGTTCAGTTTCAACCCCAAACACGAGTGGGAGCGTTACGGCGAGATGAACGAATATACCGGTGTGGCATGGATAGAAGGCCCCTGGCTCTTCAAATACAAAGGCACCTATTACATGCAGTACTCGGCATCGGGCACCCAGTGGAAAACCTACGCCGAGGGCTACTACACCGCCAAACACCCGCTTGGTCCCTACACTTATGCCGATAACAACCCGCTCCTGCGCAAGACCGACGGCCTTGTAACCGGCACCGCCCACGGAAGCGTTGTGGAGGGTCCGGACGGAGGCCTGTGGCAGTTCTACACCATTGTGCTCTCTAACCCGCCCGGAGGCCGCCGCATAGGTATGGACCGCATCGACGTGGACAAAAAGGGCCGCTGGTCAGTACAGATTACCGATACCCCCCAGCCCGCACCCGGAGTAAAGAGCGCCCGAGCATCGCTGCCCGTAACCATCAACAAGATGAACGCAATGAACGCGCTCTCCAAGTTCTCGTCACAGCAGCCGGGCCGATACGCATCATACGCTGTGGATAACTCCAGCGGCACCGTCTGGGAGCCCGATCCGCAGGACCCCGAGCCCTCAATAACGATAGAACTCTCACCCGCCACCCGTTTTGACGAGGTTCAGCTGTTTGACGTGGATGCCGTACGCATTATGTTCAACGCCGGCGGCCGCCGAGGATTCGGAGGAGGAGCCGGTTCCGGAACAGTCTATAAATATAAGGTAGATGTATCGCTTGACGGTGATACCTACACCACTGTCCTTGACAAGACCTCCAACACGGAGCAGCGCAACACCATTTTTGAGGAGTTCAAGCCGGTAGAGGCCCGTTTTGTCCGACTGACCGTTACAGAATGGCCCGGCACCCAGCTTGGAGTGATAGAGTTCACCGCATTCGGCCTTCCCGGCCGCACCGAGCCCGCCCGCGTTGCAATCCCGCCCGTAATAACTTACTAACCCAATAATCTTATGAAAAAATCATCTATTGTCCTTTTGTTGGCCGGAGTAGCCTTAGCCCCGGCACTCATTGCCACTGCGCCCTGCGTTGCAGCGCATTCAACCACCCGCGCTCTCTACAAATCCTACAACGGCCCGCTCTATCAGGTAATGCGCCAGAGCGACGGCAAGACACTTGACATAGGCGTGGTGCAGCCATCGGCCGGCGATCCCGGAGGTTATGCCGATGCCACTGCACAGGACCGCTTCTGCAAGGATACCTACTGCTGGATAACAATCCTCTATGACCAGTCCGGCAAGGAGAACCACCTGGTACAGGCACCACGCGGAGGATTCAGCGGCCAGGCAATGGGCGGATTCAATAACGTGCCGATGGCCGATTGGGCTCCCGTAACACTTATGGGACACAAGGTCTATGGCGTATTCATCACCGCCGGTATGGGTCTGCGCTGGAACGATGCCCACGGCACCGCTGTCGATGATCAGGCCGAAGGTCAGTACTGGGTGATAAACGGCCAGCACTACAACACC